>DEHY01000110.1 GCA_002352185.1 Competibacteraceae bacterium UBA2788 | reverse complement strand
CCCATGGTACCAACTCCCGATAGCCCCACCTAAACTGGGATAACGTCCAAGAATTGCTGGAAATATTAGAGTGGTATGCATTGTGCGGGATCAAGCAGCGACTCGCCAGTTTGGAAGCGGCGGTTGCGGATTTTCGGCGCGATAACGCCAATTTTTATGGCGGCATAGGTGATTAGCGTGCGTAATATAGCGCTCCTATCTGAGTTGTGGANNCAACCCATTCAGGATTGCTATATGACTGTCTTGCGGGGTTGCCGTGGCGTTATCTGGTAGGGCCGCCGGGCTGATAGATTTGATCGAACACCCCGCCGTCGGCGAAATGCGTTTTTTGCGCTTTCTGCCAGCCGCCGAACACCTCATCAATGGTGAACAGATTCACCTTGGGAAATTGATGGGCGTATACGGCGGCGACTTGGGGATCGCGGGGTCGGTAGAAGTGCTTGCCGGCAAGGTTCTGCCCTTCCAAGCTGTAGAGATACTGCAAATACGCCTCGGCGACCTTGCGCGTCCCCTTCTTGTCCACCACCGTATCCACTACCGCCACCGGCGGCTCGGCCAGGATTGACAGCGACGGCGCCACGATCTCGAACTTTTCCGGCCCCAGTTCCTTCACTGCGAGAAAGGCCTCATTTTCCCACGAGATCAACACATCGCCGATGCCACGCTCGGCAAAGGTGGTGGTTGCACCCCGTGCGCCGGTATCCAGTACAGCGACATTTTTGTATAACCGTGCGACAAAATCACGCGCTTTGGCTTCGTCGTTGCCGTGCTTCTTCAGTGCGTATCCCCAGGCCGCCAGGTAGTTCCAGCGCGCCCCGCCGGAGGTCTTCGGGTTAGGGGTAATTACGGAGACGCCCGGTTTTACCAGATCGTCCCAATCCTTAATCCCCTTGGGATTACCCTTGCGCACCAGCAGCACGATGGTGGAGGTATAGGGCGCACTGTTGTGCGGCAAGCGCTGTTGCCAGTCCTTGGGAATGAAATGGGCTTTTTCGGCGATGGCGTCGATGTCATAGGCCAACGCCAACGTCACTATATCGGCTTCCAGTCCGTCAATCACCGCTCGCGCCTGCTTGCCGGAGCCGCCATGCGACTGCTGGATAGTGACGGTTTCGCCACCCCGGCTTTTCCAGTGCTTGGCGAAGGCGGCGTTAAAGTCCTGATACAGTTCGCGGGTGGGGTCGTAGGAGACGTTCAGCAGCGCCGTCTCCGCCAGCGCGGGCAAATTCACTCCAACCGTCAAGGCAAGAGCAATCAGAGTGCGGGAAGTGCGGGTGATTTTCATCGGGTTGGCTCCACAGTTAATAACCTGATGAAATATACAATGCTTTTATTTATAATCTTAAATAATAAAAACAAGATTACTTATAGCGACAGCGCATTAAGAGCGATCCGGCGGCGGACGCGGAAACCCTCAATGGCCGGCATAGCGCAGCACCACGCTGGTGATATCGTCAGCTTGGGCCGCGCCGCGCTCGAAAGCGTGAACCGCATGGATCACCCGTTGCGGAATATCCTGTGCCGGCACGGTATTCCAGCCGTGCAACAACTGGATGAGCCGCTGGGCGGTGAATTCCACACCGTCGCTATCCATCGCTTCGGTCACTCCATCGGTGTAGAAATACAGGCTGTCGCCGGCGGCAAGATTCATCACCGCCTCGGCATAGTCCCGATGATCCAGAATCGCCAGCGCGAGGCCGCCGGTCATCGGCAGTGGCGTAACCACGCCATCAGCCCTGATATGCAACGGTGGATTATGGCCGCCGTTGGCATAGCAGAACTGGCCGTTGCGCAAATCCAGAATGCCGTAGAAGACCGTGACGAACAATTCCTGGTCATTGTTCTCACACAACAGATCATTGAGCTTGGCCAGGCAGGCGCCGGGGGCGGCGCGAAACAGCGCCGTGGCCCGCAGCAGGGTTTTGGCAATCGCCATGAACAGCGCCGCCGGCACGCCCTTGCCGGACACGTCGGCGATAGCCACTCCCACGCGATGCTCGTCCAGCACGAAGAAGTCGTAGAAATCGCCGCCGATCTCCTTAGCCGGGATCATGGCGCCAAAAATCTCCACCTCCGCCCGCGCCGGGAACGCCTTGGGCAACATCGCCCGTTGAATCTCGCGGGCAATATCGAGTTCCTGTTGCAGGGCGATGTACTGGGTCTTGGTCTTAAGCGCTTCGCGCAATTCGCGGATCAATCCATCGAGCTGCTGGTGCTGTTCACGCACCCGGGTCGCCATGTGCCCAAAGGCCGTCGCCAGCATCCCAAGATTCTCCGACACGGCGCCGCTGTCAATCGCCCGGCGGGATTCCGCCTCGATCTCGGTCAGATCCTCCAGCACCGCTGATCGTGCGCCCGGTTCCAGGGTTTCGGCCAGGCGGGTCATCTCCTGACGAATGAAGCGCTGCTGGCGGCGACGTTGCTGCTCGCGGGCGCGTTTCATCGAATCGAGCGCGATCATGTGTTCGCGGAAGACTTCCACCGCCTGGGCGATGTTGCCGATCTCGTCAGCGCGGGTGGCTCCTTCAATCGTGCGCAGGGTATCGCCGCGCGCCAGGGCGTCGAGTACCGCCACCGCTTGGTTCAGCGGGCGAAAGGCATTGCGCAAATAGTGGAACAGCGCCAGCAGAATCACCCCCAGCACCCCGGCCATAA
The DNA here is from genome assembly GCA_002352185.1 of Competibacteraceae bacterium UBA2788. Classification (GTDB taxonomy): domain Bacteria; phylum Pseudomonadota; class Gammaproteobacteria; order Competibacterales; family Competibacteraceae; genus Contendibacter. The sequence goes on along the minus strand of DEHY01000110.1, from coordinate 29,037 downwards.
TCGCCAGCGTGGTCAGGCGGATCGCGCGCTGGCGCTGATAACCCGTAGTTACATCGCGGAGGGTGATCAGGTCGGCGATGCGGCTTTGCGAAATGCCGGGCACCGGGATGCGGGTGACTGCGAACATCCGGTCGGCGACCGCGACCACCTGCATCTCCCGCTGACGCGACAGCGATCCGCTGCGCTGAATTTGCTCCCACAATTGCGGATCGGTTCCCTGAATCAAGCGACCGCGCCGGTTAACCAGCAGGACGGCGGCGCCGGTGTTCTGCCACATGGCATCCAGATTCGGCATCACATCGAAGCTCAGGATCGCCACGCCGACCGCGCGCCGCGCCGATTCGGGCGGGTTCTCAACCGTGATCGGGGCGGCAACCAGCGCCACCAGGCGGCGGTTGGCATTGTTCGCCAGGCCGCTCACGGTTTCACCGTGCCGTAACACCGCGTCGATTTGATCGGCGCTGATGCTGGCTGACCAGAACAATTCGCTGCCGGAGTTGTACAGCGCCTCGCCATCGCGGCCAAGAATTTCGATGCGGGAAACAGCACCTTCGGCTTGAAGCATCGTCAGATAGCCGGTCGCAATATCGGCAAGCGCCGCACGATTTTCGCCGGCGACCGCGCCGGTAAGCGGTGAATCGCGGGCGATGCGGGCGAGCGCCGCTCTCATGATCCGCAACCGCGCCTGAGTCAACTCGCGCCAGAGCGTCTCCTGGCCGCGCAAAATATCGCCGTCGCGCAATTCGGCGACCAGCCGTTCGTTCCACAGGCCCGTGACCAGCATCCCGGCGATCACCAGCACGAAGGACAACAAAACCAGCATAATCACTCGGGTGCGCAACAGCATGGGCGGGATTCTCTGCCGGATTTCGCATCGGCGCGTCGGCGGATTCAGCAGTCTGGGACGTGCGAAACCGGGCGCAGGTAATGGTAGCCGAACCGGCCAAAGCCGAGGGTATCGTAAAACGACTGTGCGGCCTGCCGATGAAAAGCGGTGGACACGCCCACCATGCAACAGCCGTGTTCGGCGGCGACCGCTACCGCATGCGCCATCAACCGGCGGCCAACGCCCGCCCCGCGCCGATCATGGCGGACGATCACCGAATCAATCACCGCCTTGCGCCGGGGAGCGCGCACCAGATTGTCGTAAATCACCAGGTGGAAGGCGCCGATGATCTCATTCTGGTCTTCGGCGACGAACACCGCGCACTGATCGCTCGCCTCCATTCGTTCGAGCGCGGCTTCCATATCCGCCAGGCGCGGCCTCTCTTCCGGGATCAATTGGACATACAGGGCTTGCAGCGCCGGCAGATCGGCGATCCGGGCGCGCCGGCAAACGACCGTCATGGTCGGCGGGCGTCCGCGTTATTTTCGATGATTTCGGCGAATTTGAGCAGATTCATGGGTGGATACCGCCCCAGTTGCAATGCGATCGGCAGGTTGACCATGAACGAGAACCGCTTGGGGGCTTCAATCGGAATCTCCTTTGGATCCAGGCCATCCACCAGAATTTGCCGGGCTTTATACGCAGTCAGTTGGCCGACGGTGTAATAGCGGTTGATGATACCCATGAGGGCATAGGAATTGCGCACCGGATTTTCACCGGCGGCCAAGGTCGGCAGGCCACGCGCCAAAGCCGCCTGGGTCAGACGGTCGCGGTTGACGTTGAGAAAGGAATCCGGCGGCTGGTAAAGCAGTTGCGCGCCGGACGCGGCGATCTCGGCCACCAGCGGCTCGATCTGATCCGGGCGCGGATTGCCCTTGCGGTCCAGCGGCAGCGGTCGCTCAATCAGGGTGTAGCCCAGCGTCGGAGCCAAGGCGCGCAAGGCTTCAACGCTGAGGCGGGCATTGTCTTCCCGGTCGTTGTAGACGATGCCGATTTTGTCGAAATTGAAATAGGAACGGGCGGCGCGCAGTTGGGTTTCCTCCGGCACCAGGTAAGCGGTACCGGTGATGTTGCGACCGGACGATGCCAGCGACGGGACGATTCCGGACTCCACCGGCTGCGAGACGATCATGAATACGCCCGGAATGCCGGCGGCGGGAAGGTACGGACTGGGATCGGCGGCGTTATGCGGGCCGAGCAGCGCCAGCGTTACCGATGTGCCCCACGTCACCACCAGATCGGGACGGATGGCTTTGGCCTCCTGCGCCAACCCCGGCAGCTTGGCCAGATCACCGGCGGCGTTGCGAAGGATGAATTCGACCGGAATGCGCTGAGTGGCGAAATAGTCGCGGAAGCCCTGAACGGCGTCTTCCTCGCCGCGCCACAGCACCATGAGAATACGGTAGGTTTTTGTGGGAGGTTCGGCATAAGTGGGCAGCGCCAGCGTCGCAGCGGTGACGAACATCGCCAGCGTGAACAGCGCCGTCGCAAGCCGCGACCACCGGATGGCGCGGAGCAGCGCCATGCTCATGGCAGACCCCGTGCGGTGGCGGTTCGGCGTCCATCGCCCAGCGCCAGCAACACCAGCCCCAGCAGCACCGATCCGGCGATCACGATCACGCCGCTGCTGGCCGCGCTGCCGGCGTAACCAAACTGCCCCAGCACCCAGGCGGCGAGCAAGGGACCGGCGACGGATCCAATCCGCTCGATCACCCGCAGCGCGCCCAACACCGTAGCCTGCCCGAACCGCTGGCATTCACGCGCACTGATTTCCGGGATCAGCGCCAGCGTCGGCGCGGTCAGCAGCGCCTGCCCCAGCCCTAGAGCCGTAACCCCGGCCAGCACCGCCCACAGATCATTCCAGTACAACACGCTGAACACTCCAGTTCCCGACAGCACACCGCCCAGGATCACGAAAGATCGGTGACGGTTGCTGCGGTCAGCCCAGCGCGCCGCCAGCGGCCCCAGCAGGATCATCAGCACAAAGTAGCTCATCATCACCCGACCGCCGGTCGCAGTCTCATAGCCCAGATGCCGCAGATACAGCGGCGCCAGGAAGAACAGAAAGCCGGTCAGGATCATCTTGGCCGGAATCGCCGAACCCAGCATCAGCGCAACAAAGCGCGGGTTGCCCAGCAACGCCCGGAAGGCGCGCCAGCCGCTCTGGCCGTCCGCATTCGGGGCTGATTTAGTCAATCGCTCCGGTTCATCCAGCAGTGCAAGCAGCAGCGCCGCCGCCAGCGGGATCATGCCCGCCCCGATCAGGAAGGTGGCGCGGTAGCCGATGCGGTCGGCAAGAACGCCACCAATGGCGGCGCCGCAGATAGCGGCCAGCATGATCGAACCGATAAACACCGCCATGGCGCGCGCCCGACCTCCCGCCGGAGCGGTCTGGGCGATATAACCCTGGCAGGCAATGGTCGCCATGGCGTAGCCGATGGCGCTCAGGCTGCGAAACCACAGCAAATCCAGCACCGATCCCGCCAGCGCCGTGCCGATGGCCCCGACCAGCCCCGGCAACAGCGCGGCGATAAAGAGGCGTCGCGTCCCCCAGCGGTCAGCCCATTGCCCGGCAATCGGCGTGGTGACGGCGATGCACAACATGAACAGGGCAATCGGCAGACCGATGATCACATCCTCGCTCAAACCGGGGATCACCATCGGGTTCGCAGCATAGAGCTGATGGATATACAGCGGCATGAACGAGCGCGACAGCTCTTCAGCCAGCACGAACAGGAACAGCGGTCCGCGCACCGAGGCCAGGCTGGGTTCACGCAGGCTGATGAGCGATGCGCCCGGCGCCGGGAAGCTAAAGCGGGCATTGAGTCGGCTCATGGCCGCTTCAATGCGGGCGACGATACCGGGATCAATCTGGCCGGCCTTGATTTCCTCCGCCTCCTGAACCAGCCGCCAGTATCGCTCGTTGACGCGGCGGGTGACGGCGGCAAGCGCGGCAGTGAAGCGACCCACCTCGTCACCCTTGGAACCGTTGCCGTCGTAGCGGAAATCGCCGCACCTCAGCCGTTCCAGCAGCCGTTCCGCTCGCGCCATTGGACGGGCAACGCGCAGAGCCACCAGCACCGCCACCATTTCAAAGGCCACCAGCAGCGCGACCACCAGAACGGTCAGCACGTCATAGATGATTTCGGCCAACTGACCGCGCACGAAGCTCTGGCGTACTCCAATATGCAGCGCGCCGATACGGTTGTCCCCGCGCTTTATGATCAATGCAGTGTCGTAAAAAGTGCCCACTGACCGGATGGGTATCGCATCCTCTGGATGCGGCATCGCCGCGCTGGAACCGGCCAGAGCGGCTTGGCCTTCGGCGGCTCCGGGGCCGGCAGCGTACAGAATCGCGCCGGTTGCGTCAGCGACCAGCAGGTAGGCCACTTCGGGATTGTCCGGGAATACCGAAGCTAAAAAGGGGCCCATGCCGACAAGTTTGGCAAACGGAATGCCATAGCCCACGGCGCGCTCGATCTGAGCGGCCAGAATGCGACCGATAGTGGCCGATTTCTTGCCGATTTCCGGCGCCATCCGGGTTTCAAACGCCTGCATGGCAAACAGGGAGAAGCCGATCAGCGCCGCCAGCAGAATGAAGAGGGTCAGGGCGTGGATGCGCCGACTGATCGAGCGGGCGTAGTCGGCGGTCGAGGCATCCGGCGTGGGAACGGAGGATTCGGCGTTGATCGGGATCAGATCGGTCGTCCGGGTGGGCATTGTTTCAGCCTTCTTCGTCGAGGCACCGAATTTCCTTGGCGGTGTGTTCGATTTCCGAGAACGCGGCGACGATAGCAGTCAGTGCGGGATCGCTGCCTCGATTCACCGGCAGCGGCAGATCGGGATGTTGTGATAGCGCGTTCAGGGCGTCGGTCATTGCGGTAAACGAACTGCGGGTTGTGCGCAGCAACAGCAATGCACCCAGTAGCGCCAGAACGATTGTCGCCGCCAGCAGGATCGCAACCGCGCCGCCGAGTTCCAGCAGCATCGCCTCCAGGCTGGAGTCGTGGAAATCGCGTGAGAAGCGAAAGGCGATGCCGCCCACTTCGAGGTCGAGGTTGTTGATCAGCGAAATCCCGATCACCAGGGCATCTTCCTCACGCAGCCGCCAAGCGCCCGCCGTGTCGTGGGTGTGCCAGGCTTCGATCCATTCATCGGTCATCTGATCGCCGATCAAGTCGCGGTCGGTGGCGAACACCACGTTGCCGTCCGCCTCGAACACCTCGATGGACAGGATCAGCGGGTCTTGCTGCGTTTCCCGCTCGATCAGCGGCTGAGTGTTGCGCAGCGCGTTGAGCGGCAGACCGAGCGCCAGGCTGGTTTCAATGGTGTTCTTCATGTCCCGCAGCACCGCGTCGAAGCGCGAACCGATCAGCAGCGAGAACGAGCGCTCAAACTTGAAGTAGTTGAGAAAGGCGGTCAGGCCCAGCCCGATGAAGACGACCAGCGCAATCGTCAGCGTGATCTGGACCACCGTAGCGCGGCTCATGAACCAGCCAGCTCAATACGCTTCGGGGATGAATTTGAACGGATAGTCGGGTTCTTGATAATCGCCGGTTTTTTGCCGCTTCGGCAGCTTGATCCGGTCGCGCGGCACATCTTCGTAAGGGATTCTGCTGAGCAGGTGGCGGATGATGTTCAGCCGCGCCCGTTTCTTGTCGTCGGAGCGCGCCACGTACCACGGCGCCCAGGCGGTGTCGGTCGCCGCAAACATCGCGTCGCGCGCCCGCGAGTAGTCATACCAGCGGCTGTAGGATTGCAGNNCGGGTCTGCTCCTCGGGACTGACTTCCAGCCAGTATTTGACAAGAACCATGCCGGAATCAACCATCGCCTTCTCCACCTGCGGGGCCATCTCCAGGAAGCGCTTCGCCTGCTCCTCGGTGCAGAATCCCATCACCCGCTCGACGCCGGCGCGGTTATACCAGCTACGGTCGAAGATGACCACTTCACCAGCCGCCGGCCAGTGCGGGACATAGCGCTGGATATACATCTGGGATTTTTCGCGCTCGGTGGGCGCCGGCAAGGCCACCACCCGAAAAATGCGCGGACTGACCCGTTCGGTAATCGCCTTGATGGCGCCGCCCTTGCCCGCCCCATCCCGGCCTTCAAAGACAACGCAGACCTTGAGTCCCTTATGGCGGACCCATTCCTGGAGCTTCACCAGCTCGACATGCAATTTCGCCAATTCCTGTTCGTAATCCTTGCTCTTCAGCTTTTCGGGCGCCGACGCCTCTTCCTGGTGTTTTGCGTTCTTGTGGTTGCTCATGAATTTTCTTGCTCCAGGGTGATCGCCGCCGTTGGAGACGGTCGGCGCAGGTTGTCGATCAGGATGTAGAGGCTGATCAGAAGCACCCACAGCGGGAAGACCAGCAAAATCCCCTCGATGTAGCGGCTGCTGAACAGGAGGAGCAGCGCCACCGCATAGCCGAGCCACGCAATCCAGCGGGCGATGAACCCGGTGCGAAGCGCGAGGGTAGACGTGGCGACCATAAAAACCCCCGCCATCTTGATGGCGTAGATGTTCATGATTTCATACGTGATGGCGCGGGCAAAAGTGAACGTGGCGGAGCCAAGCAACCGCTGCGGATCAGCGGCATGGGCAATGATGATCCCGCCCACCATCGCCGCCGACACGAACAGCATGGCGAGGAACAGCAGCCCGCTGCCGAGAAAGACGGTGGCGAAGAAGCGGTCTTCCCGCTCCCCCAGACGGTCGCGCAGCACACCGATGAACCACAAAAAGGCGATGCCGGCGAACGGCAGCAGGTTCAGCGCCAATGCCACCGTATCCGAACGATTCTGAAGCCACGCCCCCGCTTCCAGCGGATTGGCCGGGACCGCCAGCCGGATAAGCCAGAAGCTGGTCATCAGCAGAATCGCAAAAAGGATGCCGGCGACGGCGGCGGCGCGTGGCGCTCGCAAGTGCGCCACAGTCAAGCTCTCTTCCAACTGCATCACGCACATTCTCCGCGAAATTTATCGAACCCGCATCACTTCTCGGTGTGCGGTCACGAGTCCCTACCGCTCGGCCCGCCGGCGCGACAGGCCCAAGCCCTGCCGATCTTCCTGCAACGCCATCGCCTGGTCCTCGGCGTCGAGTACCGAGCGCTCCACCACCAGGTTCAAATGGTGGAGATACCGCCGCACCACCTCTTTGCGCTCGGCCTCGGTCACGGAATCCATCAGGCCCAGGAGAGCCGAGCGCAGCCGGCGCATGACCTGAACCGAGCTGACGCCATATTGGCGAATCTCGTCGAAGGCGAGCGTCAGATAATCCTCCCAAGTGGGCGTCGGGAAGATCAGACGCAGATCGCCCCGGTCGTCTTTCACGCAGCCGGCGTCGAGCGCACGCCGGCCAAGGCGGTGCAGGAGGTCTTCGATCTGGTCGAGGGCCTGGACCGCCGTGGTCGGATCGTTGATGGCCGGAGAGAGCGCCTTGATGGCGATGTCCACCAGCAGCCGCAAGGGGTACTTGGGGTCCTGCTCGAAGGTGCGTTCCCGCGCCGTCTGAATCGCTTGCCGGAGTGGAATCTCCGCGAGCAGCGCCCTGCCGCCATGCACCCGCAACAGCAGGGTGTCTTCAGTCAGGGTATCACCGACGGCACACTCCATCACGATCAAGGCATCCGCCGCCTGAGCCTGCCGGACCAGGGCGCCGATATGGAATCGGGTGAGGGTCACAGGCTCGCCGGAGTAGCGCAGCGTCTGGGTGATCGGACGCTGCTGGATCGCCTCGTCCGCTGTTTGCCACGACTCCGGCGCGGCGTCCCCTGTCGTACCCAGGCACGGAAACATCGCTCGAATGACCTCGCGCCCTTGCTGGCCGATGAAATGGAGGACGTTGGTAATCTGCAGATCGTTGAGCCGCTGCACCAGTTTGGCGAAAACGATCATGCTAAGGATCAGCAGCACCGTCACCAGCAGAACCGAGAACAGAGGCGCCTTGCCGCTCCCCCCGCGATCAACCCAAGCCAGGGTGGCGATGGCATAAACAAAGGTGGCGGTGAACAGGCCGAGCGAATGAAACAGCACCGGGTCGCGGCCAAACCAGACGACCAGGCGCGGAGAATAGGCAATGGCGCTGAACTGCACCATGACGAAGGCCAGCGCGAACACGATGCCGGTCAGCGCCATCATGCCCGAAGCGATGGCGGACAGCGTCGCCTGGGCTGACGCGACCGACATGCCGTGGCTGTAGGCGGCGAGATATTCCTGCTCCAGGCGCGGCAAAGTCAGGCCGCAAATGGTGGTCACACCCACGTACAGCATCGGAATGAGCCAAAGCGGGATGTCCAGTGTGTGCGTTTTCAAGAACTTTGGCATGTTCATCACCCGATTGACGAAGTGCTGGGTCTGTCGTTCATCCGTTTCGCTCAGCGCCTAAGTGTAAAACCTGGGACGGGCGCCGTTCCTCTTTGAGTTATGGAAGCGTCGCCGACAGGGCTGAATCCTCCCGCTCGCTGCGCTCGCGCCCCCATTTGCCAAAGGGGGGCAGGGGGATTTTTAGGAACCTTCGGGCGCAGTGATTCGGAACCCATGCAGCGTAGCTCCAGACCTGCGGCGGTCTGGGCGAACCGGCTGGTGACGCATGACCCCTTCACTTCCGCCCTGGCGGAGCATCCTCACTGGTGATGATGAACACGTCGTCCACCTCGGTGATGCGGAAGATCTGCGGTTTGCGGGCGGCCTGAAGCTCGCTCTCGCTCAGGCCGGACGCTTGTAGCATATGCTCGCGCATGGCCGGATCGTTCAGCGCCGCCCGGTCGTCCTCCAGCCATTCCCGGATCTTCGGGTCTTGTGGCTGGAAGATATGCACTTCATGGTGGCCGCGCCCCAGCATCGCGTAGACCGGGGGGGCGCCGACTTGCATGTATTTGGTGTAACCCATCCCTTCATAACGCCGCACCGTCTCAGCCACGCTGGAGGGGGTCTTGCTTTGGCCCTCATAGCTGGGACCGCGCTCGAAGCGGTGACCCTTTTCCAGCAAGTAACCCTTTAGGGACTTGATCGCCGCAGCAAGATCGGCGGTTTGCTTGGGCTTGTCGCTCATGGAATAGCCTCCGGGAAAGCGGTTGTGAAACTTGAGGATGGATCGGCAACCCACATCGGTTGCCGGCCTGGATCAGCGGATCGATTGCAGCAGCCGATTGGCCTCCTTGAAAAAATCGGGTTGCGGCAGCAGTTCGCTGCTGGGAAACCGGACGAACAGCGCGGCGAGGCGGCGGTCTTTCCCCATCACGATTTCCTGGAAGGTCATCGAGTTGGCGACCCGGGGCGAATCGGCGGGGACCTTGGTGTTGGTGTGGTCCAGAGTGAGCGGGATCGATTCCAGTTGCAGGTATTTTTCCGGCTCGCCCAGTGTGGAAGCGACTTTCGCCAGATGTTTGTCGAGCGTGGCCGAATCGGCGCGCAGTTGGCCCAGTTCGGTTTCGAGGGTCTGAAGCTGCTGTTCGAGAGCCGCCAAATCGACCGGTTCCAGAGTGGTCGGCCCCGTCAGCGATTCCAAACCCACTTGGGCTTTCTTCAGCAGGCTGGCCTTTTGCAGGAGCAGTTTTCGCTGCTGTTGCTCCAGTTGCGTCTTTTGGACGCGACTGGCGGTCAGGTGGTGCAACGCGGTTTCGACCAGGTAATCGAATCCCCGCCTCATCAGTTCCCGGCGGGTGTCCTGCTCGTTGTCGGTCAGGAAGACCAGCCGGTGGTCGCAGAAATTGACGACGGTTTGCGGCACGTCCCGCCGCAGGATTTCTCCGTCCAGATCGATGCCGAGTACGTTCTTTTCGAGCCGGACCGCGCCGAGTCCGGCATACAGTTCCGCCGGTAAAGGGTTCGGCGCCTGTTTCAGGTAGTTGCGAACGCCGTCGCTGAAACTCAGGATTTCCCGCAGGCTCTCCGGTGAGGCGAACAGGGCGCGCAAGCGGGGATCGGTCATATAACCCTGGCGGTCGGCCACGATGGCGGGCGGCAGGGTGTTGACGAAAGTCACCACGAAATCAATGGCGCGCTCCACTGCGTTCCACAACTGGCGTCGGTAGTGGCTCACCGCTCGCAAGCGGGGGTCGGTGCCGTCCACCGCCCGCTCAATGGCTCTCAGCATCAACTCCTTGTCGAATTTGCCAGGTTGGCTGGCGCCGGCAAAAATGGAGTGCAGGAAGCGAAACGCCATGGCCGTTCTCCCGATTTTTCTGGATGACTCCGGCGGAAAACCCGTCAACTTTTATCTGCGTCGATATAGCATAAGTATAAGATTATAAAGGCCACATCGCAATCTCTACCCGGCAAGAAAACCTGACGAAGCTCAACGATATCGTCAAGCGCGCCCCATGCCTTTCAGACCAGCGCCATGCCCAGCGCGGTCGCGGCCAGCAGCATACCCATCACCGCATTGAATCCCCGCAATCGCGATCCCTGCCGCAACCAGCGTTGCAACGCGGCACCCAGCACGGCCCAACTGGTAATGCATGGGCAGCCCACCAATGAAAAACACAGCGCCACCGCCAGCGTCGCCATTGCCCGATCACCGGCATTTGCCGCAACCGGCAGCAGGCCCGGCAAAAAGGTGGTGGCGGCAGTCACCGCCATCATCCAGGCTTTAGGATTGACGAACTGAAACAAAATCGCCTCGCGGATGGTGAAGGGGCGGCGCATTTCACGCCCATCCAGACTGGGGTTGGGCGCGCACAGCCTCCACGATAACCACAGCAGATAGCCCAGCCCGACGCCGCGCAACGCCAGTTCCAGTCCCGGAAACGCCAACAGCAGCGAGGCGACCCCAGCGCCTGCGCAACCGATCAGCAGACTCATTCCGATCAGAATGCCTGCTATCGCCGGTGCAGCGGCGCGTAAGCCGAAATGGGCGCCCGTCACCGTGAGCATCAGATTATTCGGACCAGGCGTGATCGTGGTGGCGAAGGCGAACAGCGCGAGCGCGGTCCAGGGCGCGAGTGAAGCGGATTCTGGCAGCATGGCGGCAGCTCCTCAAATGTAGACGGCGAGGGAGTACACTACGCTATCCTGCCAATACAGTGCATATACACTTATCAAGAGAGTTGTCAATTCTGTATTGGACTCAAAAACCTGATTGGCCTGGAGCTGCCGCCATGACAATTGCTATCCCTGAGCTCGGCGCCGGCGTGGTTGAGGAACCGCTGTTTGGCGGTTTACCGCTGGCGGGCGCGTCTGACGTTACCTTGGTCGAACGCATCGTAGGGTGGTTGCGCCGCCGCATGGATGAGCGTCTGCTGCGCCCCGGCAGCCGCCTGCCTTCGATCCGGCAGTTCGCCGATCGGCACAGCGTTTCCCGCTTTACCGTGGTCGAGGCCTACGAGCGGCTGGTGGCGCAGGGTTATCTCGAATCGCGGCGCGGTTCCGGCTTCTATGTCCGTGAGCGCCGCACCCTGACGGCGTTGCCGGGAGCGGAGCCGCCGCCGCCGATTCTCGATGTGGTCTGGCTGGTGCGCGCCATGTTTCAGGATTTGCCGCCGGAGCGGATGCCGGGATCGGGATTACTGCCGCCCGACTGGCTGGACAGCGCGCTGATCGGGCGCGGGGTGCGGGCGGTCACGCGGGGCGGCGCGGCGCCGTTGCTCGGCTATGGCGAACCCCAGGGCTATCTGCCGTTGCGCAGTCAATTGCAAGTCAAGCTGGCCGAGATCGAGATCGCCGCCGCGCCGGAGCAGTTGGTGCTCACTGCGGGCGTCACCCAGGCGATTGATATTATTGCGCGTCAGTTCCTGCAACCGGGCGACGCGGTGCTGGTGGACGATCCCGGCTGGTTCCTGATGTTCGGCATGTTCGCCGCGCTCGGCGCTCGCCCGGTTGGGGTGCCGCGCTTGGCCGACGGTCCCGATCTGGCGGCGCTGGAACAACTGCTACAGGAGCATCGCCCGCCGCTGTATGTACTCACCTCGGTGCTGCATAATCCGACCGGCGCATCGCTGACCGCCGCCAAGGCGTTTCAGGTGCTGCGGCTGGCCGAACAGTACGGCGTTACCGTGGTTGAGGACGACATTTACGCCGACTTCTGCGGAACGCCGGCGGTGCGGCTGGCAGCGCTCGATCAGCTGCATCGGGTGATCTATGTTGGCGGCTTTTCCAAAACCGTGGCGGCTAACCTGCGGGTGGGTTTCATTGCCTGCGAGCGGGAGTTGGCGCGGGAGTTGGCGGATCGCAAGCTGTTGGCGGCGCTGACCACCCCGGAACTGGACGAGCGGGTGATCCATCAGATCCTGGCGGAAGGGCATTACCGCAAGCATCTCGAACGGCTGCGCGGACGGTTGGCGGCGCGGCGCGAACCGGCGCTGGCTCAACTGGAGCGACTGGGTTTGCGGGTGTTCGCCGATCCGCAGGGCGGGATGTTCGCCTGGATGGATGCCGGACGCGATAGTAATNNCTGTTTTCGCCCAGTCAACTGCCGTCATCGTGGCTACGTTTCAATCTGGCATCATCCAGTCACCCGGATTTGTTGCGCTTCCTGGAACAGGCTTTGGATCCTGATCCCGGAGACAGACCGTAGCCAGCGGGCGACTGGCGTAGAACGGGCAATATCCAGCGCCGGCATCGCGCTACAATCGCGTTTTCCGCTATCGGCAAGGCTTTATTCCACCCATGACCATCCCCGATCCATTGAACCGCGAGCGCATCAACGATTCGGTTGCCGCTCACGCGCCGCCGACGGCTGGCCGATTCAGCGACGCCGAAATTGACGCGGTTTACAAAGCCATCTTCTTGCGCCGCGACATCCGCCACTTTCGCCCGGGCTGCAATATTCCTGAGGAGCAGCTATCGCGCCTGCTGGAGGCAGCCCGACACGCGCCCAGTGTCGGCTTCATGCAGCCGTGGCGCTTCATCCGCATTACCAATCCAACATTGCGACGATCCATTCATGCCCTGGTCGAAGACGAGCGTATCTGCACTGCCCGCGCCTTGGGCGAGCGTGAGGATGAATTCATGCGCCTCAAGGTTGAAGGGATGCAGGACTGCGCGGAAGTATTGGTGGTCGCGCTGATGGACCAGCGAGAGCAACATATATTTGGTCGTCGCACCCTGCCGGAGATGGATGTGGCCTCGGTGGCCTGCGCCATTCAAAATCTGTGGCTGGCCGCACGTGCTGAAGGCGTGGGTATGGGTTGGGTGTCGCTGTTCGATCCCGTTGAGCTGGCCGCGTTGCTGGGAATACCGGAAGGAGCGCGACCGATTGCGGTGCTTTGTTTAGGGCCGGTCGAGCAGTTCTACGATAGGCCAATGCTGGAATCGGAAGGCTGGGCCAAGCCCCAGCCGCTGTGCGAGCAGATCTGGGAAAACGGCTGGCGGGGCGAAGGCCAAATCCGCTGATTGAAACATCGAAAATACGGTAAATTAACCCTTTGTAACGCACTATAGAAATTATTATCGGAATTTTTTACTCCTCCCCATGACGATTCGTAATCTCGATTTTCTGTTTAAGCCGGACACCATTGCCCTGATTTGCGGCAGCGGCGCTACCGAAATCAATATCGCCCGCAACCTGATGAGCGGTGGGTTCAAGGGGCCGATCCTGCCGGTGGATCCGGATCGGTGGGCGCTGGAAGGCGCGCTGGCCTACCGCGACATCGCCAGTCTGCCTCTGCCCCCTACCTTGGCTATCATCACTCGACCGCTCCGGGAAGTTCCGGCCCTGATTCAACAACTGGGGGAGCGCGGCGCCCGCGCCGCCGTGCTGATCAGCAACGCCCGCGCCATACCGGACGGCGAACGGGCGACGCTGTTTCAAGCGATCCTGGATGCTGCCCAACCCTACTTGCTGCGGGTGCTGGGGCCGAGTTCCCAAGGACTCAATATCCCCTTATCCCACCTCAACATCAGCCTGAATCGCCAGCCGCTACTACCCGGCCAAATCGCCCTGATCACTGAATCCGGCACCATCGGGCAAACCGCTCTCGACATCGATCAGCACAGCGGCTTTGGCTTCAGTCATATGATCCATTTAGGAGACAGCCTGGATGTGGACCTGGCTGATGTCCTTGACTACCTGGCCGGGGATTACCACACCCGGGCGATTTTGCTGTACCTGGAACAGATTGGCGATGCTCGCAAGTTCATGTCGGCGGCGCGGCGGGCGGCGCGCATCAAGCCGGTCATCGTGCTAAAACCGCGTCGTTACCCCGAAGAGCCGGACGATGCAGTGTACGCCGCCGCCTTTCGTCGCGCCGGGCTGCTGCGGGTTGATGACAGCGACGAACTGTTGCAAATGATCGAAGTGTTGAAAGTCGCCAAGCGCGTGAACAACGACCGGCTGGCGATTTTGAGCAATAGCTCCAGCATGAGTCTGTTGGCGACCGACACTCTGTATCGCTTTGGCGGGCGGCTGGCGCAGCTTTCCGAGGCCACTCAACTAGGTCTGGAAGCGCTAATCGAATCCAACACCCAGTCCAACCCGGTGGATCTCGGCGATCAGGCCGGCGCCAAAGCCTATAGCCAGGCGCTGGATTTGCTGCTCACCGACCCCGGCGTAGATGGCGTGCTGGTCATCAAAACGCCCAGCGATCTGGGGGAGACCGTGGCGGTGGCCGAGAACCTGATTCAGCGTCTCGCCGAAAGCCGCCGCTGCATCATCGCCAGTTTTCCCGGGCCCCGGATCGGCGCGGAAGCGCGGCGGCGATTGCTGGATCGGCAAGTGCCAACCTACGAGACCGCAAATAGCGCGGTGCAGGCCTTCATGCGGATCGTGCANNGTTGCCGCCGCCAAGGCCGTGATCGCCGCCGCCATGGCCGATGGTCGCCGCAGTCTCAACGAGTGCGAGGCCATGCAGCTGCTGGCCGCCTACCATATCCCGACTGTGGAAACCCGGCTGGCGCATTCTCCGGATGAGGCCGCTGACATTGCCGCCCGCTTCAACCAGCCCGTCGCCTTGAAGATCATCACGCCGGACGCCATCACCCAGTTGGAAGTCGGCGGTATCGCCCGTTATCTGCATACCCCGGATGCAGTGCGGGAAACGGCGACCATGATGATGATGCGGTTGCACTGCCTGACGCCGACGCCTCCATTCAAGGGCTTCGCATTGCAACCCATGGTCGCCCGCGATGGCGCTTATGAGATCACCTTGGGCGCGCGCGCAGGTGAACGCTTTGGGCCGGTGTTGTACTTCGGCCAGGGCGGAACGGACGCTGAAGTCATCAACGATCTGGCCTATGGTTTGCCGCCCTGCAATCTGCACCTGGCCCGCGAGATTATGGCGCAAACCCGGATTTATCAGCGGCTGCGCTACAGCCTGCTGCGCCGCGCCAACCTGAACGCCCTGGCGCTGACCCTGGTCAAGGTCTCGCAAATGGTGATTGACCTGGCGCAACTGGCGGAGCTGACCATCAATCCGTTACGGGTCAACGCCCGAGGGGTGACGGCGCTGGATGCCCAGGTGCAACTGGCCCCGACTGCCCACGTCCCCGCCCAGCGCCTGGCGATCCGCCCCTACCCCAAGGAATTGGAAGAAACCATTACCTTGTCCAACCAGCGGACGCTGCTGCTGCGCCCGGTGTTGCCCGAAGATGAGCCGGCGCTGCAAGCGCTGGCGTTGCGGGCCTCGCCGGAAGATTTACGCCTGCGGTTCTTCCAGCCGATCCGCGAACTCTCGCATGACCTGGCGGCGACGCTGACCCAGATTGACTACCACCGGGAAATGGCGCTGGTAGCAGTGGGGCAGGGCCTGCCGGGCAAAGCCGAGATTTATGGTATCGTCAACCTCAGCGCCGATCCGAACAACGACGGGGCCGAGTATTCCATCCTGGTGGATCGGGCCATGATGCGTCTGGGTCTCGGCAACTTGCTGATGCAGCGTATCATCGCTTACGCCCGGGCGCGGGGCATCAGAGAAATTCATGGCGAGGTATTGCAGGAAAACAAGTCAATGCTGCAACTGGATCGGTCGCTGGGCTTTTCCATTCACTCCGATCTTAACGATCCCGGCTTGAAGCATGTTATTTTGAAGCTTCATTGCATTGCATCATCCGCAGGGTAAATTCTAATGAGCGATAAACGTCTTCTGGTGGTTGACGATGAACCTGAATTTGGCGAACTGGTGCGCAAGGTAGCGACCGGTCTGGGTTACGAGGCGCGGGCGACTACGACGGGCCATGCGTTCCAAACCGCCTACCATGAATTGCACCCTACCCATATCGTAATGGATATGGTGATGCCCGAAATGGACGGTAACGAGCTGGTCTTGTGGTTGATGGAACAACACTATGCCGCCAACCTGATCATCATCACTGGCTATAGTCCCGACTACGCCAAGGATGCCAGCGTGTTGGCGGAATTCAATGGCCTGCATTCGGTGATCACCCTGACCAAACCCATTGGGCTGGCCCGGCTGCGCGAGGTGCTAAGCAGCGGCTGAGCCGCCCGGCGCGGCTACGCAGGCGAACCCGCATCCTTGCCCTCTACCGGATCACTGCCGCTCAGCGCGCCGCGCAGGCACTGGGCCAGCGCATACAGCGCGTAAGGTTTTTGCAGGAAGCCGGACAGCCGATCACTGGCGAACCGAGGAGCAATCTCGCTTTCGGTGTAGCCGCTCGACATCACCACCCGCACCGCCGGATCGATCCGGCGCAGTTCGCGGAAGGTTTCCGCGCCGTCCATGTGAGGCATGGTCAGATCAAGCAGCACCAGTGCGATTTCCTCGCGCCGGGTACGGTAAATTTCCAGCGCGGCCCGCCCATCCGCCGCCGCCAGAACCTGGAATCCCAGCCGCTCCAGCATCCGGTTGCCCATGGCCCGGATTGACTCCTCGTCATCCACCAGCAGGATGATGCCCGTACCCTTCCAGTTGCTCGGCACCGCTCCGTCATAAGCATTGACCGGCATCGCTTCCTCGGTCGCTATCGGGAACAGTACCTTGATCGTCGTGCCTTTGCCCGGCTTGCTATACACCTTCAGTGTGCCCCGATGTCCTCGCACAATGCCGATTACCGCCGACAGGCCCAGACCCCGTCCGGTGAATTTGGTCGTAAAAAACGGCTCGAAGATACGTCGCTGCGTTTCCGGGTCCATACCACACCCGGTATCGGCGATTTGCAGCCATACGTAAGAGCCTTCCATCAGTCGCTCGTCCAGATAAAAATCGCACAGGTATTCGCGCGAACATTCCATGACCCCGGTTGAAATCGTAATCACGCCACTGCGTTCGCCAATCGCTTCTGAGGCATTAATCACCAGGTTCATCACGACCTGGCGGATTTGGCTGGGGTCGCCGCGCAGCGGAGGCAGGGGTTCCTTTAGATTCAGATTCAGAATGGCCTTCTTCGAGAGCGAAGATTTGAGCAAAGAGACCATCTCCCCGATCAGCGCTCCCAACCGGATGTTTTCAATGGCGAACCGGCCCTTGCCTGAATATGCCAGCATCTGGCGGCACAGTTCAGCAGCGCGCAGCGAGGTCGCTTCAATCGCACTCAGGTTATCGCGGGCTGGAGACAAGTTTGGCAGTTCATCCAGCGCCAAACTGGCATTGCCCAGAATGATCGCCAGGAGGTTATTGAAATCATGCGCGATACCGCCCGCCAAGACGCCCAGGCTTTCCAGCTTCTGAGTCTGCTGTAACTGGCGCTCCAGCTGCAAGCGCTTTTCCTCCGCCCACTTGCGCTCAGTCATATCAGTGACCGCCAGCAGCAACAGTGGAGTATTGTGGGTCTGATTACGTCCCAGAATAGTGTGGATGATCGCACCTTCCATATGCGCGTAAAATGCTGGACCCTGATTACGTCGGATCAGCGCTTCGAGATTCTTCTCCGCCGGATTCTTGAAGAACGCCCGGTAACGCGCTAGAAACACGCCGCGATCATCGCCTTCCATGCACTCCGAAAACGGGCTGCCTACCAGTTGATCCCGGGTATAGCTCATCATCCGGCAAAAGGTCTGGTTGGCTTCATAAATCAGCCCTACCTCATTGAGTACCAGGTAGCCAATCGGCGCCTGGTGAAACAACAGGGAAAACTGATTGCGCGACTGTTCCAGTTCCCCCATGATGCGGCGTAACTCTTCGTTCTGAATCTCCAGCTCAATCTGATGAACCTGGAGTTCGTGAAACAGCTTGCGGGCCAGATCGCTTGAAAGTTCCGGCATCTCCAGGTAGCGCCCCGAGGCGCTGGCTTCCGCTTTATCCCTGAGATTATTTGCTCCACCTTGATCGTCCTGCGTCATATCACACCTTCTCTGCTGTGGCTAATTCTACTTTTTNNCAACACGGTTAAAAAAACTCGCCCCCGATGCTGCGGTAGTCAAGTCTTATTGTTGCTGGAACAATGAAAGCGGGATGGGGTAGGTTTTGCGGGTCCAGTCCGTTGTCGGAACTCGATATGCAGCTCGGTTTGCTTGGGTTCAAACTCACTGATGACCAATCGCCGCCAGGACTGACCGGCGCGAGCCAGGGCGGCGAACATCAGCTTCAACCCGGCCCGCTCGCCGAAGGTGTGCGGGATCACTTTGGCCCGTCGGCGTTCCTGGCCGAACAACCGCTCCATCAGGTTGGTGGCTCGAATGGCCTTGCGGTGAGTGATGGGCAAGCGCAGGTGGGCGATGCATGCCTCGAAATCGTCCTCGAAGCAGGCGACTGCGCCGGGAAACTCCCGCACGTAGCGGTGCCGGAACTCTTCGGCGGCTGGGGCAGCAGGGCGAGTATCCGGTGCGGGGCTGACATCATCACTTGGCGCTGGTTATAAGGGCGATCTTCAGGTATGGTAAAATGCTGATTACCACAATGACATTTTCAATCCAATCTGAAGGTTCCCATGACCCTATGAAAGTTCACAACCGGGGTCATTTTAGTGTGGAGCGGATGCCCCTCGGCAGTCAGAGAAGCCGCCGCGACAAACGGGGCCTTGTTTTCGGAACCCCGGCCGGCTTTGCCGCCGACCCGTTAGGCGTCGTCCGCCAGCACCTCACCGTACACGGTGT
Organism: Competibacteraceae bacterium UBA2788; assembly: GCA_002352185.1. Taxonomy (GTDB): domain Bacteria; phylum Pseudomonadota; class Gammaproteobacteria; order Competibacterales; family Competibacteraceae; genus Contendibacter. Next base: position 10,227 of record DEHY01000110.1, on the reverse strand, counting down.
ATTGGGCATCGCGCTTGGTCATCGTCTTCATGATCTTGTGCTGAATCAGCTAGGCGGTCGGGTAGCTCACGCCGAGAGGGCGCTTCAGGGCTAGAGTGTACAGCTCCGTCTTGGCTTGGCGGATAAAATAACTGGCTAAAAACTTTAGAGAGTAAGTGCAAAATGGGTACTCTGGAACAGGGTCCCCGCGATCAGAGGCGTTTGCACGTAACAGGTCTGACACTAAAAGGTCTTACGCCCGCCACTGCGCAAGACTTAATGATCCGCCTGACCACAGCGGGGACGGCGAAATCCGTCCGACCAGCGAGCGCATTCCAATGCCCGCTTCGCACTGCGTCTCGGTGCCGAACTGCTCCAGAAGCGCTGGCAGCGATAAGCCGGGTTGAAATTGGATGCGATTCATGGGCATGACCTAGCTCCAGCGTGAAGGGTACGCCAGCTTATTCCTATTTTCGGCACAAAACAGGGCCAGCTGAAGTATCTTGCTAATCAGGTTAATGTTTAACATGCTTCGCGTACATTAACGATCTATTTCATATTGCGGCTTGAGGAAAAGAGGGATGTCTGCTTATCGTATAGAGCAGGTTTTAAGCGTTCGCCACTGGAACGACACACTTTTTAGCTTCAGAACCACCCGTGATCCCGGTCTGCGTTTCCATAACGGCCATTTTGTCATGGTGGGACTTGAAGTAGGCGGGCGACCGCTGGTGAGAGCATACAGTATCGCAAGCGCTAATCATGAAGAGTACTTGGAATTTCTCAGTATTAAGGTATCCAACGGTCCGCTGACATCACAATTGCAACATCTGAAGGCGGGTGATACGGTGCTGATTAGCCGTAAACCAGTTGGTACACTGGTGTTGGCGGATTTGAGACCGGGTCGCTATCTGTATCTTCTCGGTACGGGTACAGGGTTGGCACCGTTCCTGAGCATTATTCAAGATCCGGAAACCTATGAGCGATTCGAAAAGATTGTTCTGGTTCATGGAGTGCGCCGGGTTAGTGAGCTGGCTTACGCTGATTTCATCACTCATGAGCTACCGGCGCATGAATTTTTGGGTGATATGGTGCGAAAACAGTTGATCTATTACCCGACCGTGACCCGTGAACCGTTCCATCATCAAGGGCGTCTGACGGATCTGATTGAGAGCGGTACGCTGTTTGCCGATGTTGGTTTGCCGGTGCTTGATCCTGAACGTGACCGGATTATGATCTGTGGTAGCCCGGCCATGCTTAAGGAAATCCGTGCGCTGCTCGATGCGCGGGGTTTCTTCATCTCGCCTCATGTTGGTGAGCAGGGGGATTATGTTATTGAGCGGGCATTTGTTGAGAAATAGCATTTTGGGCTGTTCTGTTGGGTTTGATTTGAGGTAATTGAGCTAGATGATGTTATAAGAACTTATTGCTAAAAAAACGGAACCCGTAATGCAGCCTTTGAATACCAAAATTGGTTATTTTTTAATCAATTTAAGCCTGCACCATCAACCCCACGATTTTTCAAGTCCCGCTATCCTCGCATCTTCGCCTTGCTGGAAGTTATCCACAGATTTTGTGGATAACTTCTAGCGCTTTGTCACACTCATCCGAATGTTGTGCAGCTTGTGCAGCGGATTGCGGGTCTCCCAGCGCAGATCGGGCACGTCGGCTAAATACGGACGCCGGTCGCGCCATCGGGGCAGCATCCGGTCTCTCCATCACATCGAATCGCGCCCGTTACCCCNNGCCATCAACTCCCCACATAGCGCGATTGCCCTGTCACTGAGGCATCACAAACCAACAACACGGGGTCTTGGATATCCAATGCAGCCAAGAGCCGGCAGGATCATTCCGCCGCAAACCCGGCCCTGATCCGGCGCATGGCCCTCAATGTGCTGCGCCACAACGGTCTGCCGCACGACAGCATTCGCCGCCGCGAACTCCGGACCGCCCTCAACGCGGACTATCGCTTACGCCTCCTCTTGGGCGCCACAACCCCCGCTACTCCATAGCGCGATTACCCTCAGCGCATGCCAGAATTGACAAACTACAAAATATAGACTACGTATAATCAACGTATATACTATAATTGGCGATAGAGCGTATGGGCAAAGGAAAAAAACAAAAATCCGACCAGGACAAGGAAATAAAGCTGGTCGTTCGGATCGAGGCGAAGCTACGCGATGCCTTCATCGAGGCCTGCCAGGACATGGACACCACGGCTTCGCGGGAAGTACGGCGCTTCATCCGTGACTTCCTGGCGCGTTCAGGCAAGACGGAAGTCTGAGTTCCCGCAAACAGGTGAGGCGCCATGGAAACCCATCCAACCTTGATTTATTTCATGATTCGATAAGGTGAGCAATGATGATCCAAACCTCTCGCGACATTGTGCCCCAGGAACAAACCCGGGCGGCTCTCGAAGCTATGCGGGCTTATTTCACCGCGACGGCCCAGTCCCGCCCACGACAGGAACGACAGCGGCTGGCGCACGAATGGCTGGCGGCGGTTCGCCGACTGCGCGCCACGCCCCCGTAAACCCATTGACGCAGACCACTGCCGAGGTCAGCAATAACTCCCCGCCCAGCTGCCCGACGCGCAGGCACAGCTGGGCGGGGTGGTTTTGATGCTGGCTGCGGCAGGGGCGGTGCGTTTTTCGTCAGACGCCTCTCTACTGGATTGTGGGGTATAGTTAGCGGGGTAAAAATGATGAGAAACCACCATGCCGTTCGCCGACAAACTCAAGGAAGCGGTCATTGGCAAGCCGCACGACCCGCTCAATCCCGACACCCGCCAGCACCTCGCCCTGGTTGCCTTTCTTGCCTGGATCGGCTTGGGCGCCGATGGTCTATCCTCCGCCTGCTACGGCCCTGAAGAAGCCTTTCTGGCGCTGGGCCAGTACGCCCACTTTGGCCTGTATCTGGCTGCCGCCACTTTCCTGACCGTCTTCATCATCGCCCTGGCCTATAACCAGGTGATCGAGCTGTTTCCGAGCGGCGGCGGCGGTTACAAAGTCGCGACTCAGTTATTAGGCTCCAAAGCCGGGCTGGTATCCGGTTCCGCTTTGCTGGTGGATTACGTCCTCACTATCGCCATCTCCATCGCCGCCGGGGTGGACTCCCTGTTCAGCCTGCTGCCACCCGACGCCCAACCCTATAAGCTGATGACCGAAATAGCGTTGGGTGTTGTCCTGATCGTACTCAACCTGCGTGGAATGAAAGAATCCATCAAAATACTGCTGCCGATCTTCATCGGTTTTTTCCTCACCCACGCCTTCCTGATCCTCTACGGCGTCATTGCCCATGCCGAGGGTCTTCCCCACCTGATCCCGGAGACGCTGAATGAAACTCGGCAGCTCACCGAACAGATGGGCTGGGTATTTGCGGTTTCGCTGTTCCTGCGCGCCTATTCGCTGGGTGGCGGCACCTACACCGGGCTGGAGGCAGTCTCCAACAACGTCAACATGCTCAGCGAACCACGGGTGCGCACCGGCACCTACACCATGCTGTACATGGCCGGTTCGCTGAGCTTCACCGCCGGCGGCATCATCCTGCTCTACCTGCTCTGGAACGTGCAGCCGGTTGCGCATCAGACCTTAAATGCAGTCACCTTCGGCGCCATCATCAACAGTTGGCAATTCGACCCGATTCTCAACCATGGCTTACTGGCGGTGGTGCTGCTGCTGGAGGCGGGATTGCTGTTCGTAGCCGCCAACACCGGCTTTCTCGGTGGTCCGACGGTGCTGGCGAATATGGCGGTGGATTCCTGGGTGCCGCGCCAGTTTCGCAATCTGTCCGGTCGGCTGGTCACTCAGAACGGCATCTTCCTGATGGGGCTGGGCGCTATCGGCATTCTGGTATGGACCCGGGGCGATGTATCGGTGCTGGTGGTGCTGTACAGCATCAACGTATTCATCACCTTCTCGCTGTCGCTGCTCGGTCTGTGCAAGCACTGGTGGGAAAGCCGTTACGACGAGGACCACTGGAAATCGCGGCTGCTGCTGGCGCTGCTCGGGTTTTGCGTCACCGGCGGCATCCTGATAGTGACGGTGGTGGAAAAATTCGCCGAAGGCGGTTGGCTGACTATCCTGATCACCGGCCTGCTCATCGCACTGTGCGCCCTCATCAAGCACCACTACGAGCGGGTCCGCCAGCAGTTGCGCACCATTGACGCGCTCTACGCACCGCGCCCGACCTGGGGCGAGGATCTGCCCGAACCGCCTTTGGCTCCCGAACAGCCGACGGCAATCTTCTTAATCGGCAAGAATCGCGGCTTGGGCATGTATGCGCTCAAATGGCTGAACGAAGTGTTTACCGGCCACTTCAAGAACTTTATCTTCCTCAGCGTCGGCGAAGTGGACACTGAAAGCTATGGCGGCAAGGGCGCGCTGCGCTCGCTGCAATACCAGATCGAGAATTCGCTGCGCTATTACGTCCATTACTGTCACAGCCAGGGCTTGGCGGCCACGTCCTACGCGGCGTATGGCACTGACGTAGAAGCGAAACTGGAAGAACTGGTGATTCAGGTCACCGCCGACTATCCCAACAGCGTGTGTCTAGGCAGCAAGCTGATTTTCGACAATGAAAGCTGGCTGATTTCCTGGCTGCATAACCATACCGCCATCGCCATGCAACGCCGCCTTCACTTGCGGGAAATCCAGATGATCGTCACGCCGATCAAGATTTAGAGACGTTTCTGTACAGTCTCTGGGGATTTAACCCATTGAAAAAACTTAACTTCACTTCTCTCTGTAAGTGACCGGGCGCACGGTATCGCCATTTCAGCTTGAATTAATGTCCGAGTTTTAGACTGATACCGTTTTCACTTGGCCGCCGGAGGCCAAGGTGTGTCCCGTTACGCTGGGGCCTGCTTCGGCGCCCACGCGATAGTCCTGAATCACTTCCGTCTGGAAATTGCCATGCGTCTTGTCGTCGTCGCGACCCTGATCATCGCTGCCGCCGGCGTCCGGGCTGAAACCCCGGCTGACTTTCAAGCCCGGTTCTCCGCCCAGGCCAAACAGGAGAATCCGGCGTTTACCGGCTTCTCCGCCGACCAGGGCCAACGCTGGTATGCCCGCACGCAGGGCAGGGAATGGAGCTGCGCCTCCTGCCATGCCCGCAACCCGGCGGCCACAGGCCAGCACGCCGCCACTGGCAAACTCCTTGCGCCGCTGGCACCCGCCGCCAACCCCGAACGCTTCACCCGCTCCGATAAAGTCGAAAAGTGGTTCAAGCGCAACTGCAACGATGTGTTGGGTCGCCCCTGCACCGCTCAGGAGAAGGGCGACGTACTCGCCTACCTGCTGACCGTCCGTTGAAGGACTCACTATGAACCTGCCCTGTTCCATTCGCCGCTGGATGGCCGCCGCTGCAGGATTGGGCGCGCTCCTGGTTCCGGTTGCCGGCGCTGTCTACGCCGACTCGTCCATCCGGCCCCTTGATCATCCGGTCTGGCGGCAGGAATGCGGCGCTTGCCACGTCGCCTATCCACCGCAATTGCTGCCCGCCCCGTCCTGGCAGGCCATCATGAGCGGTCTGGATCGGCATTTTGGCGCCGATGCCCGCCTCGATTCCCAGGCGCAGGCCGATATTTTGCGCTTCCTGGAGCTGAATGCCGGTCGGGATGAAACTCGGGCTGGCGGGAAACCCCCGTTGCGCATCACCGAAACCCGCTGGTTTATTCACGAGCATACCGAGGAATTGCCAGCCGGCGTCTGGAAGCGACCTGATGTCAAATCGCCCGCCAACTGCGCCGCCTGCCACACTGCCGCCGACCGTGGCGACTACAGCGAACGCACTCTGCACTTGCCAAAGGGGTTTTCCACACCCTCCCACTCTAAGGACTAAGTCACCATGAAACCGTTTAATCGCTTGCGCCTGTTTCACGGGCTATTCGTCTTGACTTTTCTGGCGGTCTATTTCAGCGGCGATGACGGCGAGCTGCTGCATATCTGGCTCGGCTATGGCCTGGTCGCCCTCATCGCCATCCGGCTGCTGCTGGCGCTGATCCGGGTCAAGGGATTCCCCACGCTGTGGCCGTCATTCCGCACCGCTGCGCCGATCACGGCCAGTCGGCTGTTGGTGATGGCGCTGTTCCTCTCCGCCGGCATCACTCTGGCGACCGGCCTGATGATGGTGGATAACGCCCGGATTCTGGGCATCGCCACCACCGCGTGGACTGCGCCCGCTCATGCGGACGACGACGGAGTGATTGGGTCTGGCGACGAAGNNGGATTTCTTTTGGCGTTTCGCCGCCGTTTCGCCCTCAACATGATTCCGGGGCTTGGCCCGGCGGCAAAGAGCGGCAGCGGCCCAGTGTCCAAACCAGAGCTGGCTTCCAGGGTATCAGCCGCTTCGTCGGGCGGATAACTGAACGCGCATCCACCTGTCGGTCGGTTTCCTCACTGCTGGGATCAACAAGCTGGCCGTTGTTTACAGCCAACGCCGCCGCCGCATATAACCGAACATCGCCAGCGGCGTTGCCACCATGCCCAGCAACGCCAGCCCCAACAGCGGCCAGCCCAGCGCCGCCTGTGGCACTTCCAACACCGCGCCGAAGAAGTTCATGCCAAAGAAGCCGGTGAGGAAGGTTAACGGCATGAACAGCGTGGTGACGACGGTCAGCACCTTCATCACCTCGTTAGTGCGATTCGCCATAACCGACAAGTAACTGTCCAGAGCGCCAGTTACCAGGTCGCGCACCGATTCGTTCAGATCCGCCAGCCGCACGAAATGATCGTAGACATCGCGAAAGTAGACGCGGTTTTTCGGGTCCACCACGTTGTAGAGATCGCGGGCGAGCCTGTTGATTACCTCGCGCTGGGGGCTAAGGATGCGGCGCAGGCGGAGGACAGCGCGCTTGACATGCAGAATACGGGTGACTTGTTCGGGCGCTGGCGCGTTGAACACCGCATCCTGAATCTGGTCCGTAACTTCCTCGATCTCGTCCAGGCAAGGCATGTAGTCGGTGGCAATTCGGTCGTACAGCTCATAGAGCAGATAATCAGCGCCATGCACCCAATAGCGATCATCGCGCTGCGCCTGTTTCCAGACCTGCTCCAGGGCCGGGATCGGCTCAAAATGATAAGTCACCAGCAGGTTGTGCCCTAGAAACACATCCAGTTCGCGGGTGTCGATTTGGGCAATATCCGATTTGAACACGACCGCATGCAGCACGATGTAAAGATAGCGCGCCCAGTCGTCTACCTTGGGCACATGGGTTTCACTCAGCGCGTCGTCCACCGCCAGTGGGTCGAAGGCGAATACCTCGCGGAGCAGGCGGTTAATCTCGGGATCGGCGCCGGGTTCACCGTAGCCGTTGAGAGNNGCAGCGAGCAAAGCAGGCAACTCGGACACCGTCCTATCAGCGCACGCTGGATGAGCATGAACTTTATGCAGGATGCGGATCATGCAATCTCCTGGATTTGAGAAGAGAACGCTTCAATGCAAAGTCGGGCGAGAGGGTAACCGGATGCCATCGACCACTTCCAAAGTTTAGCTGCACATACACCGTGCTATCCTTACTGGCGTCTTTTCTCCATACATCTCTCTGTTTTGGAATTTATCCCATGCCTCTGCTCGCCCTGCAAACCTCAGCGCCGCTCTCCGACTCACAGTGTCAGGAACTGCTTGCATCGCTCTCCCGGATCGTTGCCGAGTGCATCGGCAAACCGGAACGCTACGTCATGATCACCATCAGTGAGGCAGCGATACTCATGGCTGGCAGTAAAGGGTTAGCGGCTTACGCCGACCTTTGCAGCATCGGCGGTCTCAGTGGCGAGGTCAACCGCAGGCTGTCCGAGCGCATTTGCGCCCTGCTGCATGAGCAGCTTGGCATCCTGCCGGATCGGGTTTACCTCAATTTCACCAGCGTCACTGCTGCTAACTGGGGTTGGAACGGCGGCACCTTTGGCTAGATAATGTAGTCACGAAATATTGAGCCAGAGTGCGAGGCAACGGATGTAGACGGTGGCGAGGAAGGGTTTTGAGTTTTTGGCGTAGCGGGTAGCGATGCCGCGCCAGCGCTTGAGGTGCAGGAAAGAGTTTTCGACGAGATGGCGCTGCTTGCAGAGGTCTTCTAAGGCCTTTGAACGGAAAGATTTTTCTTTGGTGGGATGACGGCGCTCATGCCCAGGGCTGCGGTCTGTTCGAGGATCGCGTCAGTGTCGTAGCCCTGGTCGGCGATCAGATGATCGGCGTCGATGCCTTTAATCAGGGTCGAGGCCTGTGTGCAATCTGCGTCTGTACCTTTTGTAACAAGCACTCTGACCGGCAGACCCTGCGCATCCACGGCCAGATGTCTTTGGGTGTTGAACCCCCTTTTGTGCGACGCATGTCCTGATTTCCGCCGCTTGCGCCTGCCGCGTGCGGATGCACCTCATGTGGGCCTCCTTCTTCGGCCCATTGATTCTCTCACATCGCATATCTCGTGACTACACTATCTAGGCGTTCGGCAAATCCCGCGCACGGCACTCCCGCGTGCGGGAGGTGCCGAATATCTTCCAGCGCCTCGCGGCTCTTGATCCCCGGCGGAAGCTCTCGGTGACCCTCCTCGGGTGACCGCCGTCGGTTGATCGGTTCAAATAGCTCGCCCGTGAGGTAATACAATCTTTTCCATGCGCAACTCCTCTAGCCGTAGGTGACAGCCAGCAGTCTCGCGCACGAAGCATTGTTTTGTGAAAACGGCCTAAGCCGCTTCGCGTTCCGGCAGATGATGAGCTTGGCTGAAGTGCGTCAGCACCTGCTTCCAGTGCAGCGCCTCTTCCGGATGGTGATGCTCATTAGCCGCCTCGATGTCGTCGCGGATGATCTGCATGATGCGTGATTCGCCACCGGGTTTTCCCGCCAGACAACAGCCCATTTCAGCGGCAACGATCTCCGGTATATGTTCGTGTTCAGCAATGGCTGAGATTTCCTCTTCTTCCAAACCGGTTAATCCTACGCAGTCTTCATAAGTCAACATGGCACACCTCCACACATTCGATCCTAACCGGTTCTGATCCAGCAGGATTCGGGCGGGTCCAGACCGGGTGTTTTCAAACAGGCGGCTTTCCTGCCAGCCCAAAGCACTCTCTTCTTGGGTCGCTGGCGGGCACATCCTCCAGCGATGGTGGGGCGCGTCGGATGTTGCGCCAATAAAAAAAGCCGGACCACCACCTGTGACCCTGACATGGATCACCGCCGGCAGTCCGGCTTTCCTGAAATCGTTTCAGGATCCGTGACTTTCCGCCCCTGTCTTACGGCAGGTTCGGCATTTATTCTTAAATAAATTATAGCACAAAAACCTTAAATATGGTAATGATTAACACCCCGATCATCCGCAATGGCTGTACCTCTTGGATTCGGAGAACAGGAATCCGGGCGACCGTTCGCCGACCGCTATTCCACAAACAAAATGGCCAAAGTCGCTCTTGAAGGGGCATTTTGAAAAGAACAGCGGGATGCACTGCCGACATCGCTACAGGAATCAATCGCCATCGGCGGTAACGATGAACACATCGTCTACTTCGTTGATATGGTAGCGCTGGGGCTTGGCGGCAATCGCAAGGTCATTCTCGCTCAACCCCGATTTCTGCAACAGGTAGGCGCGAATGGCAGGATCGTTCAAATTGGCTCCCTCATCTGCCAGCCACTGTTTGATTTTTGGGTCTCGCGGCTGAAAGATATGCAGTTCCCGATGCCCGCGTTGCAGTACGGCGTAAGCTGGCGGATTGCCCAACTCGAACAGCTTGACGTAACCCATTCCCTCGTACATCCGCACGGTTTGCTTGACGCTGCTCAGCACCTTGCCATCGCCTTCATAGGCCGGGCCGTGTTCGAAGCGATTGCCTTTTTCCATCATGTGTCGGCGCAGCGCCGCGACCGCGCTATCGAGACTGGTCCTGGGTTGGGTGGCTTTCTCGTTCATTGCCGTGTCCTCCAAAAGTAAATATCCCCCGGCAGAGCCGGGAACTTTAGTTTACGTGATTAGTTCTACTTTTTCAGATTTATCTGTTTGAATTATAACAGTAAAGAAGTGATAATTCGGCCCTGATGATCAGACCGGACTCCACCGAATAAATCATGATACAACCCACTGCCAACACGGTTAAAAAAACTCGCCCCCGATGCAGCAGCAGGTGTGCGGGCCTGGATCGGGCAGCGCCTGCTGGACTTCTGTGCCCGCTTCCGTGGTCACTTTCGCCAGCGAACCCGGACGGTTGACAGGTGGGCCGAACCCTATATCCGGGGGATTGTAACAGTTGAAACATATATA
>DEHY01000022.1 GCA_002352185.1 Competibacteraceae bacterium UBA2788 | reverse complement strand
GTTGCCCAATCTACCAGAGATTCCTGCGCTGTCAAACCGACGCAAACCGCAGGATTTGCAGTACCTGGCCGCATTCAAATGTGCGTTATCGCCTGGCTTGGATCAATGTAGTCGTGGCGTTCAGCGTGGCTCGAAGAAGCGGGGAGATTTGCCCAGCCGGCGACGTTTCCACCACTCAACCAGGAGCGCTATAGCAGGAGAAAAGTACCTTGGCGCTTGAAAGGAGAGTACAAGCCCAGGTCATCCGCCTAGCGCCTCTACCACCGGCAGTGCTATAGTTTTTAACCTTGTCAGTGTTTAAAAATCATCCATGACTCGCAAACTGTACATCAAGACCCACGGCTGCCAGATGAACGAATACGACTCCGCCAAAATGGCGGACGTGCTGCGGGCAGCCCACGGTCTGGAGCGCACTGACCATCCTGAACAGGCCGACGTGTTGCTGCTCAACACCTGCTCGATCCGTGAAAAGGCCCAGGACAAGGTATTTTCGCAACTTGGCGTCTGGAAAGCCCTGAAAATGCAGCGCCCCGGCCTGGTAATCGGCGTCGGCGGCTGTGTCGCCAGTCAGGAAGGCGAGACGCTGCGCGAACGGGCGCCGTGCGTGGATCTGGTGTTCGGGCCGCAAACCCTGCACCGGCTGCCGGAGATGTTGACCGCAGTGTGGGCCGACCAGCAACCCGTCGTGGATGTGTCGTTCCCGGAGATCGAAAAGTTCGACCGGCTGCCGGAACCCCGCGCTGACGGCCCGACCGCATTCGTCTCAATCATGGAAGGATGCAGCAAATACTGCACGTTCTGCGTGGTGCCCTACACCCGAGGCGAGGAAATCAGCCGACCCTTCGCCGATGTAGTGGCCGAAGCAGCGGCATTGGCGATGCAGGGCGTGCGCGAAGTCACCCTGCTCGGCCAGAACGTCAACGCCTATCGCGGGCCGATGGAAGATGACGGGATCGCCGATCTGGCGCTGCTGATCGAACACATCGCCGCGATTCCCGGCATTGATCGCATCCGCTACACCACCTCGCATCCGCTGGAATTGTCCGACCGGCTGATTGAAGTCTATGCCCGCGTTCCCGAACTGGTGAGTCAGCTACATCTGCCGGTGCAGAGCGGCTCGGACCGCATTCTGGCGCTGATGAAGCGCGGCCACACCGTGCTGGAGTACAAGGCCAGGGTGCGCAAGCTGCGCGCCATTCGTCCCGATCTCAGCCTGTCTTCGGATTTCATCATTGGCTTCCCCGGCGAAACCGAACCGGATTTTGCCGCAACCCTGGCGCTCATTGACGAGATCGGTTTCGACCACAGTTTCAGCTTTCTCTACAGTCCCCGGCCCGGCACTCCCGCCGCCAGTCTGCCGGATTCCACGCCCCTGCCGGTTAAGAAGGAACGACTGGCACGGTTACAGGCGCGTATCGAAGAACTGGCGCATGAGAACAGTCGGCGGATGATCGGAACCGTGCAGCGGGTGCTGGTGGAAAAACCCTCGCGCAAGGATGGACGGCAACTGGCGGGCCGCACCGAAAACAACCGCGTGGTCAACTTTAACGGCCCCAGCGGACTCATCGGCCATTTCGCCGAGGTTGCGATCACGGAAGCATTGCCCAATTCCCTGCGCGGTCGACTGCTGGCCTGCCCGGAACTGCCCGCCGCCGCCCTGAAGCACGCCTGTTGATGCGCCTGTCCACCGCTGTCCCCGCCTTGCAGTCAAACCCGTCCCCCCAATTCCAGGATTTGTTGCTGGAACCTGCTGACAACCTGCGTCTGGCAACCCTGTGTGGGCATCTCGACGAACACCTGCGCCAGATTGAACACCGGCTGGCGGTGGAAATTAACAATCGCGGCCATCATTTCCGCGTCATCGGCGAACCTCACGCGGTGGCGGTCGCGATTGCGGTGCTGGAAGCGTTGTACCGAACCACCCGCGAAGAAGCCTTGACTCCGGCGCAAGTTCATTTGTTTTTGCAGGAAGCCGGCGCCGATGCCTTGATCGAGGCGGAACCGGAGACCGATGAGGTNNCTGCGATCTCAATTTCGGCGTTGGCCCCGCCGGCACCGGCAAAACCTATCTGGCGGTGGCGTGCGCGGTGGATGCGCTGGAAAGCAACGCGACGCGGCGGTTGATCCTGGTGCGGCCCGCCGTGGAAGCCGGCGAGCGGCTGGGTTTCCTGCCCGGCGATCTGACGCAGAAGATCGATCCCTACCTCCGCCCGCTGTATGACGCCCTGTACGAAATGCTGGGTTTCGAGCGGGTCGCCAAGCTGATCGAACGCAACATCATCGAAGTCGCGCCGCTGGCCTTCATGCGGGGCCGCACCCTGAACGATTCCTTCATCATCCTCGACGAAGCTCAAAATACTACGGTGGAACAGATGAAAATGTTCCTGACCCGGATCGGTTTTGGCTCGACGGCGGTAGTGACCGGCGACGTGACTCAGGTTGATTTGCCGCGCAATGTCCCGTCCGGCCTGCGGCAAGTGTTGCAGGTGCTGAAGGATGTGGAGGGCATCAGCATCACTTTCTTTAACGCCCGCGATGTAGTGCGGCATCCGCTGGTTCAGCGGATCGTTAATGCTTATGCACGCTATGAACAGGATAACCCCGCATGACGCTGGAACTGGATTTGCAAATTGCCCTTGATATGCCGGGTTTGCCGACTGAATCCGAATTTCGCCGCTGGGCCGAAGCGGCGCTGGCCGGTGCGGATTATCAGCAAGACGCCGAATTGACCCTTCGCATCGTCAACGAAGCTGAAATCACCGCGCTCAACGCAAGCTATCGCCACAAGCAGGGGCCGACCAACGTGCTGTCCTTTTCTTCCGAGGCCCCGCCCGAAGCCGCAGGCGCGCTGCTGGGCGACATCGTGATCTGCGCGCCGGTGGTGTTGCGCGAGGCCATTGCTCAGGAAAAGGCGCCGGCAGCGCATTGGGCGCATCTGGTCGCGCATGGCGTTTTGCACCTGCTGGGCTATGATCATGATGAAGCGCAGGCCGAGGCGATGGAATCCCTGGAAATCCGCATCCTGGCCGGACTCGGCTATTCCGACCCTTATGGAGATACCCCAGACCCGCCATGAACGAAGATCGACCCGAACCCAGCCATAAACCTTCATGGCTGGAGCGTTTAGGTTTCGGCCTGATGGGCGAACCCAAGGATCGGGATGCGCTGATGGCGTTGCTGCGTGACGCTCAGCAGCGGGACTTGTTGGACGCCGAGGCGCTGGCGATGATGGAAGGCGCCATGCGGGTCTCGGAAACCCAGGTGCGCGATGTCATGATCCCGCGCGCCCAGATGGTGGTGCTGGAACACGACTGGAGTCTGGAGCGCCTCATCGCCGAAATCGTCGAATCCGGCCACTCCCGCCTGCCCGTGATTGACGAGAGCAAGGACAATGTCATCGGCATCCTCATCGTCAAGGATTTGCTGGCTCACGCCTTCGACCGCCGCGAAGATTTCGACCTGCGCGCCCTGTTGCGCCCCGCCAAGTTCATCCCCGAAAGCAAGCGCCTTAATGTCCTGCTCAAGGAATTTCGCGGCAACCGCCTGCACATGGCGATTGTAGTGGACGAATACGGCGGCGTGGCCGGGCTGATCACCATCGAGGATGTGCTGGAAGAGATCGTCGGCGAAATTGACGATGAACACGATACCGAAGATGACGATAGCGCCTTCATCCGTGCGCAGGGCGACGCCTTCATCATCAAGGCGCTGACTCCGGTCAAGGACTTCAACGAGTATTTCCAGGCCGAATTCAGCGATGAACGGGCCGACACTATCGGCGGGCTGGTGATGATGGAGCTGGGCCGGTTGCCCAAGGGCGGCGAGATCGTGTCCCTGAGCCGCTTCCATTTCCAGGTGCTGCGCGCCGACAATCGGCGGGTGCATCTGCTGGAAATGACCCTGCGCGACAGTGTGGAAGCAACGCCGCCCGCTGCCCAGCCGGAAGATTGAAACTGAAGACTCCTCCACGCCCTCTCCGTCCGCCGGGGAGGGCGTTTTGTTGCTGAAAGGCCCTTTTCCGGCGGCTGCAATCTCATTCCGCTACTCTCGCTGCCTGAATCTCCCGCAACGGTCCGCTGCCGCCATGCACCCATTCAAGACTCGCCACCCGTTCATCACTGACCTGCTGGTTTTCACGGCTGGCGCTCTGCTGCCGCTCGCGTTCGCCCCGTTCGGCTTCTGGCCGCTGGCGATCCTGTTGCCGGTCGTGCTGATATGGAGTTGGGATGGCGCTGCGCCACGCCGGGCAGCCGGTCGCGGCGGACTGTTCGGACTGGGCGCGTATGGTTTTGGCATCTACTGGATTTTCATTAGTCTGCACGATTATGGCCATGCCCCGGCTCCGTTCGCCGCGCTGGCGACCTTCGCGGTCGTGCTGCTCATGGCGCTGTATCTGGCGGCACTGGGCGGGCTGGTCAATCGCTGGGGACCGCCGCCGGGGCCGACACGCTGGTTATTGGTGATTCCGGCGCTGTGGACGCTGCTGGACTGGGTGCGAAGCTGGCTGTTTACCGGCTTTCCGTGGCTGGCGCTGGGTTACAGTCAGACCGATGCGCCGCTCGGCGATCTCGCGCCTTATCTCGGCGTATTCGGCGTCGGCTGGGTGGTGCTGCTCAGCGCGGGTTTGTTGCAAACCCTGTTGCACAGCGCCAATGGGCGGGAGCGGCTGGGTTGGGCCGGGTTGCTGGCGATACTGTGGATCGGCGCATGGGGCTTAGGCCAGATAGCCTGGGTCACGCCGGCGGGAACGCCGCTACGGATCGCCCTGGTGCAGGGCAATGTCGCCCAGGATCAGAAGTGGCAACCGAACGCGCTGGACGAAACCCTGAGCCGCTATGTCCGGTTAAGCCTACCTGAACACGGGCGCAGCGATGTGATTATCTGGCCGGAAACGGCGATCCCCGCTTTTCTGGACGATGTCCGCCCCTTCGTTGCCGCGCTGGCGGGAGAGGCGCAAAAAGCCCAAGTGGATTACATCACCGGCATTCCCACCGGCTCCTGGGAAACAGGCGTTTTTCATAACAGCATCATCGGCATCGGTCGTTCGCCGGGGTTGTATCACAAGCGGCGGCTGCTGGTGTTTGGCGAATATCTGCCGCTGCGAACGCTGTTCC
>DEHY01000090.1 GCA_002352185.1 Competibacteraceae bacterium UBA2788 | reverse complement strand
TGTTCGGCCGCTTCGCACCAGAGTGCGGCGGGGTCGGGCTTCAGGCGATGCGGCAGCCGGGTAAAGGCATCGTGCGCGGGTGCCGCCGGTTCCTCCGGTTGTACCCGCGCCGCTTCGGTCGCGCTGTACACCTTCGGCGTGGCAATCAGAACGTCGATGTAATCTCGGTCACTTACTTTGGGTGGGTTCATGCGGTTTCTTTTACCTTATACCAAATACTTCTGAAAATTAGTGGTGGTTTTGAACAGCAACGCTATGTTATGTATGGATATTCTTCTATGTCTATCTGCGCATAATGAAGAATTCAATAAGTATTTGGCATCACCACCAGGCAACTGCGTAACTTCTAAACTGACAACCTGCTGACGCCTTCCGCTAAGGAAGCCGGACGGGAACTGGACGCGAGGCGACTGACCGGGTATTCTTAATCTCCTTTCTCCTAACGCGCCCGTAGCTCAGCTGGATAGAGTGTCGGCCTCCGAAGCCGAAGGTCGTGGGTTCAAGTCCCGCCGGGCGCGCCAAGTTTTTCAAGATGTTACTAAAATTCCTCGCTGCAATGGCTTCACTTGGAAAAACCTGGCCCCGCCAGCGCCTGCTGGTATACCGCAACGGTTTCCTCGATGCAGCGTTCCCAGGAAAACCGCTGAGCTTGCCGTAATCCTTGGTTGACCGCCACAGATCGCCAATCGTTATCGGTCAGCAGCCGCTCCAGGCCGGCAGTCATGGCCTCTGTATCCTCGGGATTCACCAGCAGCGCCGCGCCGCCGGCGACCTCAGGCAGCGAAGCCCGATCCGAGGTCAGCACGGGGACGCCGCTGGCCATGGCTTCCAGCACCGGAAGGCCAAACCCTTCGTAAAGTGAAGGGTAGGCGAAGGCGCAGGCTCCGGCGTAAAGCAGGGGCAAATCGGTCTGGGGAACATAACCCAGTCGGCGAATCTGGCCGGAGCGTTCCAGCGGCGCCAGATGCCGTTCCAGTTCCTCGGTCAGCCAGCCGGGAGTTCCGATCAGCACCAGAGGCTTGAGGTGGCGCAGGCCCGCAGGCAGACCACTGTGAGCCTGGGCTAAACGGGCCAGGTTCTTGCGTGGTTCCAGGGTGGCAACGCTCAGCAGATAGCCTCCCGGCTCCAAGCCGTAGCGGGTCAGCACCGGGGCGGTTTCCAGCGCCGGACGGGGATGAAAGGCGGCGTCCACTCCATTGTGGACGGTGACGATGCGCGCCAATGGAACGCTGAGATGCCGGTGGATCTCCTGACGCACGAATTCGGAGACCGCGATCAGACGGCTGGCTCGATCCAGGGTGGGCGGCAGGTAGCGTTCGAGGTAGCGAATGCGTTCGCGGGGATGATGCTGCGGGTAGTGCAGGTGCGAAAGGTCATGCAGGGTGGCGACGGACGGGCCGACCCAGGGTGGAAGGATGTAGTTGGGCGCGTGAACCAGAAGGTCGCGCAACCGGCGGGTTTGCCAGCGAAACAGATTTTGCCGGAGCCGGCCATAGGCCAGAGCGGCGACGGGCTTGAACGGGATCCAGCGGCGGGCCATGGCTATCGGTCGGGTGGCGACGCTGGCGGCGTCGGGATCGGAGACCCAGCGCCAGCCGGCAAAGTAGCGCAATTCGCCGATAGCGGGGTGGCCGCGCAGACCACGGGCCAGCCGCAGAGTGTAATGGCCGATTCCAGTGAGGGGCGGGGTGAGGGCGTCTACATTCAGGATCAGTTTCATGCGGGATGATGAACGCCTTTCAGGTGGGATCAGCTCGAGTTGGAGTAAAACAGCGCGGCGGCGAGACGCCCCTGTCCTTGAGACGCTGGGGCCGCATCAAGGCGGCGGCGCTGGCATTCCCACCAGCGTGTTTAATTCGCCGGCCAGCCGACGCCAGTCATTGGGTCTAAACGGTTGCGGAAACGCGACGGATTCATGCCGCAGTCGTGCGATTAACGGATCGAGCAGACCGATACGGCGATGGTTTTGCGCGACCGGGATGAACCGGCACAGGGCCTCGGCGTACTGATCGGGGGCGTGTTGCGCCTGCAACCGGCGCCGACCGTTGCAGCCCAAGCTGGCGAAATGCTCCGGGTCAATCAGAAGTTGCCGCAAGTGCTGTTGTATATCCGCCACCTCGTGTTCAGGGCGAACGAACGCCACCGTGGTTTCAGGCAAGGTGGCATACCAGCCGGTGCGGGTGACCAGACTGGGCAGGGCGTGGTCCCAAATCCGCAACTGGCTGCCCGACGCTTCGCCCATGCTGGGATAGCGGAGATTGACGGCCAAATCGGCGTGGTCCAGCGCCCGATCCAGCTCGGATTCACTGACGAAGCCATGCAGGTTCACGATGCCGCCAAGACCAAGGGCGCGGATTTGGGCGCGGACCCGATCAGGTTGGTCAAGTTGCCCGTAGATGTCCAACTGCAAGCGCAATCGCTCAGGCAATCCGGCCAGGGCTTGCAACAGCTTATCGAGCTGGCGGTTGGCGCCGAGATAGCCAAAGACGATCAGCCGGCGCGGCGCAGACGGGTCGCAAGGTCGCGGCAACGGCGGGGTCAGGCTGCTGGGATAGGGCAGCGGCAGGCAACCTACCGGCCAGCGGTTGGACGCCGCCAGCGTTTCCAGCGCATCGTGGGTATGGACCAGCACCGCGCAAGCGCCTTCCAGCGCATGTTCGGTCAGCGGCCAGCGTTCGGCCAGCGCTTCGGCGTTCAGTTCGCCGGCAAAAAACTGGCGGGCGGCCCGGCGACCGGCGTGACCATAATAGTCGGTCATGACGCGCTCATAGGCATCGCGCTGACCCTGGATGTCGAGATAAATCCCCAGAAACAGGTGTTGCAGACGCAGATCGTGCAGCACCACCACGCCGGGATGGCGACGGCTGGTTTCCCAGATGGCCTGATGGAATAAGCGGTTGTTGCCGATGTGATAAAAAGTCAGATCAGCCCGGTTCAAGTCGGTCCAGGCGTCTCCGCTCCAGCGCCGAATCGTCGCGTATTGCTCCAGGCTGGAGTCCCAGTCGTCCTGACAGGCCCAGAGAGTGATTTCGGCCCGCCTGGACAGAGCGGACACGATCCGGGCGGTGTAGTGACCGATATCGGTGCGCGCCGGCGGCAATGGAGAAAACCAGTTTATTTTCATTGTGTTAACGTGGAAATGACGGTTTGCCAGCTAATGCGTCGCTCGGCGTAATCCTCCCGGCCCGCTTCACCCCAGCGCCGCGCCCGTGCCCGATCCTGCCAGAGTTCGTCCATCGCCTGAGCCAGGGCCTGGGGAGTCGGCGCCGTCACTCGACCGTTCTCGCCGTCGCGAATGAACTCCAGAGGGCCGCCGGAATCGGCGCAGGTAATCACCGGGCGCGCCGACAGCATCGCCTCCAGAGTGACGTAACCGTAATCTTCATCCAAAGGTGGATAAAGCACGCCGAGAGCATGGGCGTAACGATCCCGCTTTTCTTCTTCACTGATCTCGCCCAGCCATTCGATGCGTGCGCCGACGCCCAGCCGCTGGGCGGTTTCGCGCAATTCGCGCTGGTAACTGGCATCATCAGCCATGCCGGCGAACTGGATCTGCACTGCTTCCTGAGTATGAGCCAGCGCCTCAATCACCAAATCCTGACGCTTGGTGCGATTGATGCGGCTGGGAAAGAAAAGAGAGTCGCAGGCTTCGCCGGAGTAGAAACGCTCTGCATCCTGCGGGGGGTGATAAAGGGGCGTCGAGTCAATATCGCAGTAATTTTTCAGGCGCTTGCTGACATTGCCGGAGTTGGCGTAAATCGCCTGGGCCTCGGCAATGTAGCGCCGATCAGCCTGATGAATGACATCGCGGATTTGCCGTCCATCAGGAAAGTGAATGAGATCGCCTAATGGAGTATCCCAGAGATCGTAGGCGGCGCGGTACTGATGCAGAATCCATAGCACTTTGTTGGGATGAGGAATGCAGTAGGCGGGAAAGCGCAGGCCGATCACCCGATCCACGCGCACGCCACAACTTTCGCTGAGATCGAGCAGACGACAGGCCAGGATGTGTTCAGGAATACGCTCCGGCGGATACCACTTGAAAGGAATGGCGACGATTTCTGCAATATGGCCGGCCTGGCACAGGGCGTTGCGCAAACCTTCGGCGTGAATTTCCGCGCCGCCGCGCACAAAAGGAACCTGGGTCGTGGCAATCAGAATACGCATGGGGACTCGGCTCCGTTTAATTCAGATAAACCCATTTGACGCCCGCGCCCAATTCACGCGCATCGTCGCTATCGCCGCCATAATAGCGGGGGATCCAAGTCGTAGTCGCGTGAATTTTGAGAATGAAATGGTCATAGTCCACGGGAAGGGTGATTTCAACCGGTTGGTGGCTGTACAGCACCACGCGCGCACGCAGTCGCTCCCGCTCGGCCACTTGGATAAACAGCACTTCCACCGGGCTGTCGGCAATGCGCGGGTGATGAGAAAAAACCGATAACCGCAATACTCGCCCGCTGAGGTTGGGAAGGTATAAAAAGCCTTCCTTGCCTGCCCAGCGCTGATGGGTTTCTCCCGCAGGCTCCAAACCGTACCAACCCCGGAAGAATACATTGTCATCGTTCAGGAGGGCATTCGGATCGAGTCGCCAATCTGCGGGAACCGGCAGATCGAGCGGCGACAGCGGCGCGTCAGATGCTTCCAGGAACAGAAATCCGCCGGTTTCCTGGGCAGGGCTGCTTTGGAAGCGTTCGAGGTTGTNNTTAATGACGTCGTAGCGCACTTCGCCCCGGACGTTGCGGAAAAAGCGTTGAAACCGTTGCAGTATGGCGGGTTTGCCCTCAATGCCGACATGTCCGTCCACCTGAACGAATTGCGCCAGTTCCTCTGGCGACAGGGCGTCATAAGGGATATTGCCGCATTCAATACCATGCAGCATCGTTCCATTCGGTTTCAGCAGATCCCTGAGCCGGCTGATCACCGCATCCTTATGCGCGAATTCGATATGGCCGAAGACATCGAGACTGACGATATAATCAAATGAGGCGATGGGTAATTCACAACGGGAAATATCGCCGGCCACCACCTCGTCGTAATGATTAAGAGTCCGGGCAATTTCCAGAGCGGATGCCGAATAGTCCGCCCCGGTTAAATGACAGCCCTTGTGCTTGAGTACCGACAGGGTGCCGGAGCCGCAGCCGAAATCCAGCACCCGGCTATTGGGTTTAACCTTGGCGTAAATCCAGAAACTCTTGAAGTAGTTGAGATTGAAAAAATTGAGAATGCGGTTGGTGAAATCGAAATTGGCCTGATGGACAAATTTCTCGCGGTAGAACTCGGAAACATCGTTAATGCCGGCCTTGTCGTACATGACGGACTCCGGGGGTGGTCACTTGCGACAGATGACGGCGTAATCAACCGCCGTGCGGATCCATTTGTCCAGAAACGTGTCGGCGTGGCCGGCTTCTTCCCTGGGATGCAGACGCAAAATGTCCACCTTGGCGAAACCACGGATTTCGACGAGATATTGCAAGGTTGGCGGCGGCAGTGGATTGCGGTGCGTAGGATCGAAATAGAACGTGTATGCTCCCACCACCAGATTCTCCGGGTTCGGCGTTTCAAAAATGGCGACGCCGCCCGGTTTCAATACCCGCAAGGTTTCATCGAGCAGCGTAATCAATTGCGGGAAAGGCAGGTGTTCGACAATGTGAAAACCGGTGATCGCGCCGAGACTGTTGGCGGGCTGCCGACGCAGGTATTCAATGGCGTCGCCCTCGATGACCTCCAGGCCGTAACCATGACATTCGTGGATCATGACCCGGTTAAGATCCAGCCCGCGTGCGGTTAGCCCCTGCTCACGAAGCAGTTCCAGCCATTCGCCGCGCCCGCAACCGATATCCAGCACCGGCGCAGTGGGAACGCCAGCCCCAACATCCGCCAGATAGCCTAGATAAACCTGCTGGGTGGATTTGACCTGCTCGCGGGTTCCCCGGAACCGATCCTCAAAGCTGACGTACAGGGCATCCAACGTGTGATCATGTTCCGACGAGGGCAGAGCGGGACCTCCGAACGGGGTCAGCAACCGGGCATGAGTCTCTTCCAGCAGCGCCACCAAACGCCGCTGCTGGTCGAGTACGGTGCGCCGGTAGTCGAGCAACTGTAACCGGATTTCGCTCAGTTCGGTTTGAAGCTGACGATGTTCGACGGGATCGATATGGTGGGCGCATTCCAGCGGGACGATCCGTTGGCCGAGAGCATCCAGTTGGCGGTTCAGTTGACCGTGATCGACCATGGCGGTTTCCATCTGCCGGACGCGCTGGGTCAATTCACCCACTTGACCACGGTCAGCCTTGGCCGTCTCGGTTTGCGCAATGAGCTGCCGCAATCGCGCCAGTTGCCGGTCGAGAGACTGGCGCAGCGCTTCATGTTGCTCCCAGAGATTCTGATGCAACGACTGCAATTGCTCATGCTGGGTGGAGAGCTGCTGGCCTTGATCCAGCAAGGCAATATGCCGGTTCTCCAAATGGTCATGCTGATCCTGCAAACTGTCGTGGCGGCTGAGCAGGTGGTTATGCTGATCCTGCAAGTTGTCGTGGCGGCTGAGCAGGTGGTTATGCTGATCCTGCAAACTGTCGTGGCGGTTGAGCAGGTGGTTGTACTGGTTTTGCAGGTCGTCGCAGCGACTCTCCATCTGCTGTTGAAATGCATGATGTTTGGATTGCAGACCCGCCAGCGCTTGTTCGATGAGATGGGCCTGCTCGTCGAACAGTTGCTGTCCTTGGGAAAACCGCCAGTGGCAATAGCTTTCCAGGCCGCGCAGATTGCGTTCGGTGCGCGGTAATTTCACGAAGCTGGCAATAAATTGCACCAGGAAACCCAGAATTGGCGTCCGACCGAGTGTTTGCTGGGCGAAGCAGGGGAGCAATCCTCCAATTTTGACCCGACGGCGGCGACCCTCGGCTGAGTAGCGCAGCCTGCCCAGAACTTCGGTTTTGCTTAATGCGCCGGCCCGCAATTGACTCAAAAAGTGATGCAGGCCATCGCTATCCGGTTCGCGTCCGAGAATGCCGAGATAAGCATTGCGAATAAAATCGGCATCGTGGAAGTCCGTAAATTCTTGCAGAGTGTAAACGGATTTGATCTGGAAGGGTGCGGCCACAGGATAACGTGGCAAGGCGAGTGATTCGAAATGATTTTCCATGGCGATGGTTTGATCCATGAGAGCGGCGCCGGTCGTCGCGTGTTGCAGACGCGCCATGATGGTCGAGATAGTGAGATCGGGAACGCGAATTTCCAGCACGGGTGGATTACACAAGGGTGGCAGTGAAAGAGGGATAGAGCTTGCAAAGGCCGGTGAACAGATCGCCACGGTTGCCGGCAACTTCAAAGGTCGCAATATGATCGCGCCAATGGTAACAGTCAGCCACATGCGTGGGGCCGCTGTGGAGAGCGGCGGTAATCGAATACTTACCGGGACCGACATTCATGGGCAGCGTGTAGCTCATTACGTAGCGCTGGCCGGTTTTAAGCCCCAATGGATGCTTCAGGTGATAGCTGTTGGTACCAAAGATATCCTGCCCATAACGATTCCGGATCAGGATGCCGACTGTGGCCTCTTCAATATCCTGCTGCGCGTAAATCACGATGCGGATCACAGTGGTTTCACCGGCGCTGACCACAGAAGAGCGGGAATCCTCGCCCACGACGGATACCTCCTCGATTCGCGCCGCAAGCGTACCGTAATCATGCTGATCGGATTCAATGAGATGCAGCCGATTCTCCTGATCGTTCAGACGGGCGACGAGATAGTTGTATGCATTAACCACGTATTCCGGATCGCCCGCTTCAATCAGAACGCCATGATCGAGCAGGATCGCTTTGTCGCAGAGGACTTTAATGGCGTTCATATCGTGTGATACAAAGATGATCGATCCGCCTTGCCGGCGGAATTCCCGAATTCGAGTCATGCACTTTTGCTGGAAATGAGCATCGCCCACCGAGAGCGCTTCATCCACGACAAAGCATTTAGGTTCGGCATGGATGGCAATCGAAAACGCCAGGCGCATAACCATGCCTGATGAGTATGTCTTGATCGGTTCGTGGACGAAATGGCCTAACTCGGAGAAAAGGGCAATGGCTTCGCGCTTGGCGTCAATCTCGGATCGGGACATTCCCAGCAACATGCCATTGGCGTAGATGTTGTCCAGTCCGCTCATCTCCATATTGAAGCCGGTGCCCAGCTCCAATAGGCCGGTGATTCTGCCGTTGATATCAATGTGACCGGCATCCGGCAGAAGAACGCCGGTTAGCAGTTTGAGCAGAGTTGATTTACCCGCCCCGTTTTGACCGATAATCCCCAGGGTTTCCCCGTCCTGAACCGTGAAGCTGATATTTTCGAGCGCCTGATGTTCGGTGTGGAAAGGCTTTCTGAACAGGATCTCCCGCAGGCGATCCGATGCCTTGCGATAAAGCCGAAAGGTTTTTGATAGAGCGGCGACCTGGATCATGGAGAGTGACTTTGCACGAGTCCGACGGCATAAAAAATGATGATTAAATAGCAGCCGCTCAGCGCAATCTGTAAAAGTCCTACATAGCGCCAGCGCAGCCAGGCGTGGGTCAGCCAAAGACAAACCCCATAGATCAGGGTGGTGATGAGCATGGTTAATGCAAGCAGGTAAATCATAGGAAATCCCGGATGTCCTTTTCCAGTTTTTTGAAGGTCAGGTACGCCAGCGCCAGCAGCAGGTGAGCGATCAGCACCAGGATTATGAGGCTTTGGGTATCCAGTGGATGGCCGAATGCGAATAGTTCATGGTACGCCTTGATGAAAATATAGGCCGGGTTATAGCTTAGCCAGTTTTGCGCATGACCGGGAAGGATGTCAGGCACATAGACAATGGGTGTTAACCAGAACCAGAGCTGAAAGATGACCCCGACAAACTCGCGAATATCCTTGATGAACACATCGAAGATGGCAAATAGAAAACCCAAGGCGTAGGCGAGAATTTGCTGAGTGATGAAAATAAAAGGCAGAATCATGATGGAGGCGCTGGGAAGATTGTTGGTCGCCCATAAGAATAATAGAAAAAAAATCAGGGAAATCAGAAAAATGATGCTTTCGGACAGGACGATGTACAAGGGCAGGTGCGGCAGGGATATCCTGATTTTCCTTATGATATGGCTTTGCCCGGAAAAGGTGAATGCCGACCGCGTCACGGTATTGGAAAAGGCGATCCATGGGATCATTCCCGATATCAGGTAAATGCTATAGCTATAGGTTGAAGAAGATCCGGGCAAACGACTGCCCATCAGGTTGGAGAAGACGAAAATGAAAATCAGGATGTTGACCAACGGCAGGATGAGCGTCCACGCAGCGCCTAGGATCGAACCTGAGTAACGATCCACCAATTCCTGCTTGGTGAAGTTGATTAATAGCGCCAGATTCACAAGAGGCTCTCTTGGATGTGGCACGGGCATCTTNNCCCGTGTTCAGCAGGTGCAGGGTGGGCAATGCCCACTACATATATAGCAATCCTAATAAGTTGTGGAAATAGTGTCGGCTGGGCAAATCCCCCGCTCGCCTAGCTCACGCCCCCTTTGCCAAAGGGGGGTTGGGGGGATTTCGCAGCCGGACATCGCCACAACTCATTTAGGATGGCTAAGTGTAGAAGCCCGCGCTACGTTTTTGGACAGGGTTCGCTGGCCGGCAGGATGCGCAGGCTGGATAGCGCAATGCCGAGCCGTCTGGGGTCGGTCGCAGTCGCTTGCGGTTGGGGCACCGTAATTTCCAGAGTCCGCGTTCCCTGCGAGTGGGTGAAGCATAAAGCATATTCGGTCATTTCGCCCATGGATTGTGGCGTGGTGATCGCCAGTTCCTGCCGCTCGGGTCCAGCGCTGAAGGTAAAGGGGCGGCTGAGGTTGGGTCCGAATGCTCCCGCCCGGATCTTCAGGATGAAAGCGTCCGGCAGGGGATTTTTGAAGCGGATCGTGACTGTGGCGCCGTCGGACCAGCGACCCCAGGGTTCGGCGCCCGACAGGCCCTGCACCTCGGCGATGAACGCCGGCCAGATCTCCTGGCTGAATTGGAGGGCGTCAAGGTTCGGCGGCGTCAGCGCCGCCCGCAGCGCCTCCTGCGCCCGGATGGCGGTGGCCTCCGGAGTGGCGGGGACTGGGGAGGATGCGGCGGCGGGGAGCGGGTAGAACGCCAGATGACCGTTCCGGCTGATCAGCGGGGGGTCGGGCAGCGCCTCACGCAACTGCTGTTCCAGCGCTTGGCCGTGATCCCGGAAGGCGCGCCGTTCGATATAGAGACCGCGAAAGCCGGCTTGGACCAGCAGAGCGATCTGCTGGCCGGGCGGCAGCGCGCCAAGTTTTTTCAGCAGCGCGTCTTCAGGCCGCCCGGCGATGCCGCCATAACTCCAGCGCAGGTGATCAGAGTGCAGATAGCCACGGAGAAGGGCGTAGGGTCCCTCCTGATAATGGACCGGGGTTTCGGGATAGACGGTGTAGGGCAGTTGATGGATCAGGGCATCGGGGCCAGCGAGGCGTTCAATGGCGTGGACGAAATCAGCATCCTGGGCGAATTCCGCAGCGATAGGGGCTTGGTTGGGCGCGAAATAGGGTGAAATTTGATCCCAGAGACCAAAGCCCAGCAGAAGAACCGCGATCACTGGCCCGATACAGGGCGCTCCCATTTGGATTATGGAAGCGTCGCCAGACCCGGCGACAACCCATTTATCAGGATGGCTACGGGGCGTCCGATCCTGCATTCGGCGCTGGAGCGCCTGGACCGTGAGCAGTACGGCGGCCAGAGCGGCGAAGCCAATGAAAAGGCTGATGCGATTGACGCTGCGGATTTGTGGATGAACCAGCAGTGCAAAGAGGGTGGCGAATCCGCCGATGGTGCCGTACAACACCATGCTCACATTGAGTACGCTGAGTTCCCACAGGTACGGGAGGCCTTGGCTCAGCCGGTCGCCGGACAGCAGGACCAGGATCAGCAGCAGAAAGCCCGCCGCGCCGATGAAGCCAAGCGATGCGGTCGCGTTTTCGGTGACGAGGGGGGCGCTGCGGTTGTAGCTTTCCGTGATGCCGCGCAGCGCGTCGGAGCGATGCTCTGGGTGAGGTAAGAGCAGTTGGGTGATGCGTAAACCGAAAACTTCGGATTCAGCAGGCGCGCGTTGCGCGACCTGCCGGTTGGGGCCGTGTTCCCGGTGGTATTCAATGTTGGGAGCGAGGGTGAGCAGGGCGCTGCATCCCAGCAGACCGACAAACAGGACGCCGCCCACTGCGCCGCGCCAGGATCTTGTGGTGATCAGATTGATCAGGGCGGCCAGCACCGTCAGCATCACCCCGAAAAAGGCAAAGTAGGCGCCGCTGGTGCCCGCCAGCAGCGCAGCGATCAGCCAGCGCAGGTTGAACGGGCGAAATTTTCCCGCAGCGTCGAAAAAAGGAGGTTGGTTGACCAGGATTCTGAGCGCGGCCCAGACGATTATCGGGGCGATAAAGTAGGAAGTGACCAGAAACAGGTGTTCGATGCGCAGGAAGTAGAACGGCAGGCACGCATAAAGCACCGCGCCAGTCAGGGACAGCAGGAACCCGATCTGCATCCGGCGCAGAATCAGGAACGCGGCGCAGCCGGCAAGCAGGAATCCGGCCAGGTAGCTCAGGTTGTAGACCGTGGCGAAAGAGGGAGTGAACAGGCCAAAGATGCGAATCAACAGGAAGCTGACGCCGTCCATCATCGGGAAGTCGTAGTATTCCGCGCCGAACGGCGCGCCCAAATGAGGGTTGTTCAGATAGAAGCCGGTTTCCAGCGTGTTTTTAATGATGGCGCTGAACATCAGCCCGTCGCCACTGTAGCGGAGGGGGAGGGCTAAATCGATCCGCCAAAGCTGCAAGCTGTAAAATAAGGTGAGACCCAGCACGGTCATCACCAGCAGGGAACGCCATACAGTTGGGTAAGGAGGTGTGGGGTTGGCAACAGTTGAAATAGATACAGACATACATTGACACTCATATCAAAATAGCAGGGATGAAACTCAGTGTATGGGCTAAATCGCAACGGCTGTCGTACAAGACGGCGTGGCGGCTGTGGAAGGAGGCGATGCAATGCGAACCATCCTGACGCACCGGATTGAACTCAAGCCCAACCCGATTCAAGAGGCGCTGTTTCGGCAGTGTGTGGGCGCGGCCCGGTTTGCCTACAACTGGGCGCTGGCGGAATGGCAGCGGCAATTCGAGGCGGGTGAAAAACCCAATGAAGCGGCGTTGCGGCGGCAGTTCAACGCCATCAAACCGATTGAATTCCCGTGGATTCTCGACCTGCCCAAAGCGGTGCCGCAGCAGGCGATCAAGAACGTCGGGCGCGCCTGGCAGCGGTTCTTCCAGAAGAAATCGAAATTTCCGCGCTTCAAACGGCGCGGCGTTCATGACTCGGCGCGGCTGGACAATGGTCCCGGCACGTTTGCCTTCTCCGGGAACCGCATCCGCCTGCCCAAAATCGGCGGGGTACGGCTGCGCGAAGCCTTGCGCTTTGACGGCAAGCCGTTGTCGGCGACCTTGAGCCGGGAAGCCGACCGCTGGTTGATTGCCATTCCCGTCGCCATCGACCGCCCTGATCCCGTGCGCGAACGCCACGCCACGGTCGGCGTTGATCTCGGCGTGAGTACCGCCCTCACCCTGTCTACCGGAGAAAAAATCGATAGTCCCAAGCCGCTGAAAAAATACCTTCAGCGGATGAAACGGCGCGCCCGGCAGCACAGCCGGAAACAGAAAGGCAGCGCCAACCGGCGCCAATCCGCCCGAAAACTGGCGAAACTTCATGCCCGCATCGCCCATGTCCGGCAGGACTTCCTGCACCAAACGACCACTGCGTTGACCCGGCGCTTTAGCCTGATCGGCATCGAAGACCTGAACGTCAAAGGGATGATGGCGAACGACCGCTTGGCGCGAGCGATCAGCGACATCGGCTTTTACGAGTTCCGCCGCCAGTTGGAATACAAAGCCGCGTTGTCGGGCGGCACGATCGTGGTGGTGGATCGCTGGTTTCCCAGTAGCAAGACCTGTTCGGCGTGTGGTGCTTATTGCCAAGCCATGCCGCTGCCCGTCCGGCAATGGACCTGCGCCCACTGTGGCGTCGAACACGACCGTGACATCAACGCGGCCCAAAACATCCAGCGCGTGGCGCTGGCTACCGGCAGTTGGCCGGGAAGTCACGCCTGTGGAGAGGAAGGCGCTGGCCGGAGTCGCAAGACCCCGGTGAAACCGGCCTCGATGAAGCAGGAAATCACTCATGGAATAAAAAGCCATGATTGATGCAACGGAATTTCAAGTGTTTTTGTACATCCTCATCCTCTCCGGTGAATTTTACATTGACGCCGGGGCTTGCGCTTGTATAATCAGTACCACAATCGGCAAAAAAAGTATTTTTTTCGCAACAACCCTTGTCCGAGTTGATTCGGGCGGGAGGTCCGGGGAGGGTGAAGTGGCATACTCTGCCGGACGGGCGCCAGTCGAGAGGTTTGGATGATCGTGGCTGGGGGCCTGCTTGGAAAATGCGACGGGCAATGCTAGGCTTCCCTGAATCGAGGCTGGTTTCGCTCCATGGAATCATGGAATTAGGGGAGTTGAGCGCAGGGAGCGCACTGGCGATGATCTTGGGCAGGATCGACCGACCGTTCAGGATCGGTTCAGCGGTTTTCTCAATAGTGTTCATGCAGGCTTTTTAGTGGTTTTCCTTCGGCAATCCTTCGGAGAGTATGCGATGGCTTCTACGGCAAGTACGACGTATGTGAATGGGCTTTACACCAACCTGATCGGGTTCACGGACCCGGCGGGCGTTGCGGCGTGGGCGGGTCAGATTGATGCGGGCACCAGCCCCTACAATGTGGCGAACGCCTTCCTGAATGTGTATCAGCAGTCGGCGGCCCCGGTCGCGCTGCTGTATCAGGCCGCATTCGGGCGGGTGCCGGATTACGATGGTTTTACCTACTGGCTGAACAATTTCAAGACGGTGTCGGCGGGCAATACGCTGCTGCTGTCGCAGCAGTTCTATAACTCCGCCGAATTTGCGGCCAGGATTGGCGGCGATCCGACCACGCTGACCGATTCCGATTACGTTCTGGCGCTGTATCAGAATGTGCTGGGCCGTCCGGGTGATTTTAACGGCGCAACGTATTGGGTGAACTGGCTGACTGCGGCGGAAGCGGCGGGCGGCAACACCGACGCAGCCAAGGATGCGGCGCGCAATCAGTTGCTGGACGTGTTCGCGGCGTCTGGCGAAAACGTGTCGAACAATGGCAAGCAGATTGAGACCTTCACCGTCTACGCGGCGTTTGATGGCCGCGCCCCGACAACGGCGGAGTTTACGGCGGCGCAAAGCCAATCCGAACTGACCGTAGTGTCCGGAGTGGTCGCCACCAGCCCGAACTACGGCGCGACCGGAGCAGCGCCGGTGCCCGTCTTCCCGCTGACCTTTACCCCGGACGTGACCACCGTCACCGAAGGCAACGCGGTGACCTTCACCGTCAATCTGAACACGCCGGCCTTGGCGGATTCCACCTACACCTTCAACATCAATGGCGCCACCAACCCCGCCATCACTCAGGCGGCTTCCTCCGCCGACTTCGTAGCGGCTAACGGCAGCTTCTCGGTCAAGGCCGGCGCGACGGCGGGCACCTTCAAGGTTTCCACCGTCACCGGCGATGGCACCGAGCCGCTGGAAGGCTTCAAGGTGAGCCTGCTGGATGCGAAGCTGAATCCGCTGCTGGAAAGCGCCATTCTGGCGATTCAGGACAATCCGGGCGGCGGCGGCGTCGGCCAGACCTATGTGTTGACCACCGGAGTGGATGCGTTCTCGACGGCGACCAGCAAGGCCACTTCCGGCGATGATATTTACATCGCGTCCATCGCGACTATCGCCAACGGCGGCACTCTGAATACCGGTGATTTCGTGGATGGTTCTGCCGGCACCGACCGGTTGAATGTAACGTCCAGCGACAACGCGGTCGCAATGCCGGTGACGACGTTGAACAGCGTCGAGCAGGTATACATCCGTAACTCTGCGGCGGGTACGACCAAGCTGGACGCAACCACCTGGACCGGAGTGCAGCAGGTCTGGGCGGACACCTCTATTGCCGGCAGCCTCGTGACTGTAGACAATCTCCAGAACAACGTCACTCTCGGTTTGAACAATGTCGCTGTCACTGACGATACTGACGTTCTGACTGCTAACTTCACTGCTGGCAAGGTGGGCGGCTCAACGGCGACTCTGGCGATTGTGACCAACAATACGGGCACTACCACTCCCGTTGCCCGTGCGAATATCCAGGTTAACCCCCAAGGTACCGATGTCTTCACTACGGTGGATATTACCGCTACCGGCAAAAACAACGTCGTACTTCAGGCGACCGATGCGACCGACGTTAACCTGAACACCATCAAGGTGGGCGGAACCGGTTCGCTGACGTTTGCTGGCGACGCTGCCGCTAATGTCGCTTTCACCAATATCACGACGGTTGATCTGGCCGCCAACAGCGGCGGCGTGACGCTGAATCTGAGTACCAGCACCAAGGATATCGTGGTGACCGGCGGATCGGGCAATGATTCCTTGACCATAGATTTAGCGGTCAATGGCAAGATGACGCTGGCTGCCGGCGCAGGCAATGACACGGTGATTCTGGGCA
Source organism: Competibacteraceae bacterium UBA2788 (assembly GCA_002352185.1). Classification (GTDB taxonomy): domain Bacteria; phylum Pseudomonadota; class Gammaproteobacteria; order Competibacterales; family Competibacteraceae; genus Contendibacter. Next base: position 1,845 of record DEHY01000090.1, on the reverse strand, counting down.
CTCCCACAGCGGCTGATTTGGCTGCAACCGATTCGATCAGCGGCGGTGACGGCACGGCGGACGTGTTGGCGCTGACCAGCGCTGGGGTGGTCAATCTGTCGGCTGATCCTGATCGCACCGTGCTGACCAATTTCGAGATTCTGCGGGTAACCGACGCTATTGGCGCGGATTTGAATATCTCGAAATTTGGCCTTAACTACCTGCAGGTGGGCACCGCTCAGGCCGCTGCATGGACGGTGAGCGGCTTCACTTCGGGTGCAACGGTGGAAACCCGCGCCGCCGCCAGCTTTACCGCTTCGCTGGGGATTGGTATCACCAACGCCACCAATGCGGGTACTCAGGACACCCTGAATATCAAGCTGAATGCGGATCTGCCTGCTGCTGCGACTGTATATGACGTTCTGCTGGGGGTGCCGGGTATCGAGACCCTGAATATCTCCACGGCGGATCAAAATGTCGCTACGGTGTCCGCTGCGCCGGCGGCGGATGGTTATAAACTGGTAACCCCCGCTGCGGGCGATGCGAACATCACCACCATCAACCTCACCGGTGACCGCTATTTTGAATACGCCGCTACAGCGACGTCCTCGGCCATCGCGACGGTCAATGCGGCGGGTTTGAGCGGCAACCTGAAGATTGATTTGACGGCATTTGCGGGTACGCAGGGTGTGGTGGTTACGGGTGGCTCCGGCACGAATACCCTGACGGGTAGCGCCAAGGGTGATATTCTGACTGGCGGTGCGAAAGTGGACACTCTGTCTGGTTTGGCGGGTGACGACACCATTAGCGGCGGCGCGGGTAACGACAACATTACCGGCGGCGCGGGTAAAGATACCCTGACCGGCGGTGATGGGGCGGATACCTTTGTATACACCACGCTCACGGATTCGGTTTTGAGTCCTGCAACCGATGGGCCGGATCGGATCATCGACTTGGTGGCGGGCACGGACAAGATCGATGTAACGACGGTTCCTGCTACCATCCTGCAGGGAGCGGCCTTCACGGCAGTCGGCACGGGCGCCCTCTCCACCGACATCGCTTCGGCGCTGGCGAATGGCGGCGGTGTCGGTATCGCTGCAAATGCGGTAGCCGTGGTGACGATCACCGGTACGGGTGCGGGCACCTACCTGATTATTAATGACGGCACTGTAGGGTATTTGAATACAGCGGATGCGGTGATTAACATCACCGGCGTCAGTGGAACGCTGGCGACGACGGACTTCGTGTAAGTCATATCGGTTGGGTTGGCTTGCCAACCCAACCCTGCGTCGGTTGCCGGAAATCAACTAACCGCCCTTGGGAAACCGGGGGCGGTTTTTTTGTGGCGGCGCAGTCGGGCGTATACTTCGGGCATCNNCGCAAGTTTCAGGACACGGATCGGAAGTTTCAGACCACCGACCGCCAACTCAAGGAACTGGGGAAGCAAATCGGAGGGTTGGGCGAGAAGTTTGGGAGTTTCACCGAAGGGCTGGCGTTACCGTCGATGGAAAAGATTCTCCAGCAACGATTTGGCATGGAAGTGATCAGCCCAAGCGTGCGCGTCAGCAAGAGTGGTCAACACTTGGAAATTGACGTGCTGGCTTACGCCAATGGCGGCATCAACGAAGCGTATGTAGTGGAGGTAAAAAGCCATCCGCGTGAAGAATCCATTACGCAAATCAAAAATCTGCTGGAGCGATTTCGGGATTACTTCCCCGAACACAAAGATAAAACAGTCTATGGCATTCTGGCGGCGGTGGATTTATCTACGGCCTTGCGAGAGCGGATCTTGCGCGAGGGTCTCTATGTGGCCCGCATTCATGACCAGATCTTCGAGCTGGACATCCCCGACGATTTTCAGCCCAA
>DEHY01000128.1 GCA_002352185.1 Competibacteraceae bacterium UBA2788 | reverse complement strand
CCGCTTGAGTTTGGTCTCGGAGCTGCATTCGAGGATTTCCTGGCGCAACTGGACGATCAGTTGCTTCAAATCCAGGCCGTGCAGCAGCTCACGGATCGCCTCAGCCCCCATCCGGGCGTCGAAATCGTCGCCGTGCTGCTCGACCGCGTCCAGGTAGGCCTCGTCGGTCAGCATCTGGTTTTTNNGACTTCAGGAACCAGATGTGCGCTACCGGCGAGGCCAGTTCGATATGGCCCATCCGCTCCCGCCGCACCTTGGCCAAAGTCACTTCCACTCCGCATTTCTCGCACACCACGCCGCGATGCTTGAGACGCTTGTACTTACCGCAAAGACATTCGTAATCCTTGATCGGGCCGAAGATCTTGGCGCAGAACAATCCATCGCGCTCCGGCTTGAAGGTCCGGTAATTGATGGTTTCGGGCTTCTTCACTTCGCCGCAGCTCCAGGACCGGATCATCTCCGGCGAAGCCAGACCAATGCGGATAGCGTCGAAATCCTCGACTTCGTCGAACAGCTTGAACGGGTTCAGCAGCTCTCTCATCATCTCTCACCCAGGGTTTCAATCCATACCCGCTTGGTTAATAAGCGGGTGAAATACGCGCAGGCCTTATTCGGCGCGCGTCGGAGGCGCCGCATCGTTTTCCAGTTCCATGTTGATCCCCAGTGAACGGATTTCCTTGACCAGCACATTGAACGATTCCGGCATGCCGGCTTCCATCCGGTGGATGCCGTCCACGATGTTTTTGTAGACCTTGGTGCGGCCATTCACGTCATCGGACTTGACCGTCAGCATTTCCTGCAAGGTGTAGGATGCGCCGTAGGCTTCCAGCGCCCACACTTCCATCTCGCCGAACCTCTGNNTGCATCTTGTCATCCACCAGGTGGTTCAGCTTCAGCATGTACATGTAGCCGACCGTCACCAGCCGGTCGAACGGTTCGCCGGTGCGGCCATCGAACAGAGTGGTCTGGCCGCTTTCCGGCAGATCCGCCAGCCGCAGCAACTCCCGCAGCTCCACTTCGGTGGCGCCATCGAACACCGGAGTGGCAATCGGTACGCCGCCCCGCAGGTTGTGACTCAACACCATGATTTCCCTGTCGTTGAATTGCGCAAAATCCACTTTCTGCCCACCGCTCCCGTTGTAGATCCGATCCAGCAGGGCGCGCAACTCATTGATCTGCGCATTGGTCTCCAGCAAACGACCGATTTTCAGACCCAGCCCTTTAGCCGCCCAACCCAAGTGTGTTTCCAGCACCTGGCCGACATTCATGCGCGATGGGACGCCCAGCGGGTTCAGCACGATATCCACCGGGGTGCCATCATCCAGGTAGGGCATGTCTTCCTGCGGCACGATCATCGAGACCACGCCCTTGTTGCCGTGGCGTCCCGCCATCTTGTCGCCCGGCTGAACCCGGCGCTTGACCGCCAGGTAGACCTTGACCATTTTCAGCACGCCCGGCGCCAGATCGTCGCCCTGCATCAGCTTGCGCTTCTGCTCCTCGAACTTCTTGTCGAACTCGTCGCGCTGCTGCTTAATCTGGCGGGCGGTCTTCTCAATCTGGTCATTGAGTTCGTCGGCGCGCATCCGGATTTCGAACCAGCGGTCCCGTGGCAGCCGGCTCAGGTATTCAACCGTGACGGCTTCGCCGCCGCGCAGACCGTTGGGGCCGCCGTCGGACGGATGATCGACCAGCATCCGCTCCATGCGCTGGTACAGATCGTCATCGAGGATGCGCAACTGATCGTTCAGATCCTTGCGCACCCGCTTCAATTCGGTTTCCTCGATCTGCCGGGCGCGTGAATCCTTATCCACGCCGTCGCGGGTAAACACCCGCACGTCGATGACGGTGCCATCCATGCCGGAGGGCACCCGCAGCGAGGTGTCTTTCACGTCGGAGGCCTTCTCGCCGAAGATCGCCCGCAGCAGTTTCTCCTCCGGAGTCAACTGGGTTTCGCCTTTGGGCGTGACTTTGCCGACCAGAATGTCGCCGGCCTTGACCTCGGCGCCAATGTAGACGATGCCGGCTTCATCCAGCCGCGCCAGCGCGTTTTCGCCGACGTTGGGGATGTCGGCGGTGATTTCTTCCGGGCCGAGCTTGGTGTCGCGGGCCACGCAGGACAATTCCTCGATGTGGATGGTGGTGAACCGGTCCTCCTGCACCACCCGCTCGGAAATCAGGATTGAGTCCTCGAAGTTGTAGCCGTTCCACGGCATGAAGGCGACCAGCAGGTTCTGGCCCAGCGCCAGTTCGCCCATGTCGGTGGACGGGCCATCGGCCAGCACGTCGCCGCGCGCCACCATCTCGCCGACCTGCACCAGCGGACGCTGGTTGATGCAGGTATTCTGGTTGGAACGGGTGTACTTGGTCAGGTTGTAGATGTCCACGCCCGGTTCGTTGGCTTCGGTTTCCACATCATGCACCCGCACCACGATGCGCCCGGCATCCACCGAATCCACGACGCCGCCGCGCTGGGCAATCACGCACACCCCGGAATCGCGCGCCACGATGCGTTCCATGCCGGTGCCGACCAGTGGCTTGTCGGCGCGCAGGGTCGGCACCGCCTGACGCTGCATATTCGATCCCATCAGGGCGCGATTGGCGTCGTCGTGTTCCAGAAACGGGATCAGCGCCGCCGCCACCGAGACGATCTGCTTGGGCGACACATCCATGTATTGCACCTTGTCCGGCGCGGACAGGGTAAATTCATTCTGATGGCGGCAGGACACCAGTTCGTCGGCCAGCCGTCCAGTGTCGTCGAGCGTGGTATTGGCCTGGGCGATAATGTACTGGCCTTCCTCGATAGCTGACAGATAATCAATCTGATCAACCACCTGACCGTTCTCGACCCGCCGATACGGCGTCTCCAGGAAGCCGTAGGAGTTGGTGCGGGCGTAGACCGCCAGCGAGTTGATCAAGCCGATATTCGGCCCTTCCGGGGTCTCAATCGGGCAGACTCGACCGTAATGCGTGGCGTGAACGTCGCGCACCTCGAAACCGGCGCGCTCGCGGGTCAGCCCCCCCGGCCCCAGCGCCGAGATCCGGCGCTTGTGGGTGACCTCGGACAGCGGATTGTTCTGATCCATGAATTGCGAGAGTTGCGAAGACCCGAAAAACTCCTTGATCGCGGCGGCGACCGGCTTGGCGTTGATCAAGTCCTGCGGGGTCAGGCCCTCGGCCTCGGCCAGGCTCAGTCGCTCCTTGACTGCGCGCTCGACCCGCACCAGGCCGATCCGGAATACGTTCTCGGTCATCTCGCCGACGCAGCGGATGCGGCGGTTGCCGAGGTGGTCAATGTCATCCACCACGCCATTGCCGTTGCGGATATCGATGAGCACCTTGAGTACCGCGAGAATGTCTTCCATGGACAGCACCCCGGGCGGATGCTCCTTGACCGGCGCTCCGGACAGCGGGGTGCGGCGGTGACCGACCCGGCTGTCAAACTTCATCCGCCCCACATCGGACAGATCGTAGCGATCCGGCGAAAAGAACAGATCCTGCAACAGGCGCTGCGCGGCATCCCTGGTCGGCGGCTCGCCGGGGCGCATCATCCGGTAGATTTCCACCTGGGCGTCCCACTGACTGCGGGTGGAATCGGCGCGCAAGGTGTTGGAAATGTGCGGGCCGCGATTGACCTCATTGATATACAGAGTCTGAAATTCGGTGATGCTGCTGGCCTGGATTTTTTCCAATTTATCGGGTGTCAGTTCGTCGTTCGCTTGCGCCAGCGCTTCGCCGGTTTCCGGGTCGCGCAGGTCGTGCGCCAACAGCTTGCCGATCAGATATTCACCCGGAACCGGCAGACTTTGCACCTCGGCCTTGGTCAGCTCGCGGACGTGCTTGGGCTTGATCCGCTGACCCGCTTCCAGCAGTACCCGGTCGCCGATGCGAATATCGAAGCTGGCGATTTCACCCTGTAGCCGCTCGGGCACCAAATCCATGGTGAATTGCTCGCCGCTGACATGAATGGTGTTGGTATCAAAAAAGATTTCGAGAATCCGCTCGTTGACGCTGCGCGCATGCGGATCGTTGGGATTGGGTTCCTCGAACAGCGCCCGCAGCAGAATAGTGACCGGCAGCTTGCGGCGGCGGTCGATGCGTGCGTACACGATGTCCTTGACATCGAATTCAAAATCCAGCCAGGACCCGCGATAGGGGATCACCCGCGCCGAGAACAGCAGCTTGCCGGAGGAATGGGTTTTGCCCTTGTCGTGATCGAAAAATACGCCCGGTGAACGGTGCAATTGCGAAACGATAACCCGCTCGGTGCCGTTGATGACGAAGGTGCCGTTGTCCGTCATCAGCGGCAATTCGCCCATATAGACTTCGTTTTCCTTGATATCCTTGATTTTGTGAGCGCCGGCCTCGGCCTCCTTGTCCATCAGCACCAGCCGCAGCCGCACCCGCAGCGGCGCGGCGTAAGTCAGCCCCCGCAACTGGCACTCCCGGACATCGAACACCGGATCGCCCAGCCGATAGCTCACATACTCCAGCCGGGCGTTGCCTGAATAGCTGATGATCGGGAACACCGAGCGGAACGCGGCATGCAGCCCGATCTCGCGGCGTTCTCCCGGCGGCGTCCCGGCTTGCAGATATTCGCGATACGAATCCAGCTGGATCGCCAGCAAATAAGGCACATCCAGGATGCTGGATCGCTTGCCGAAGTCTTTACGGATGCGTCTCTTTTCAGTAAAAGTATAGGCCATCGGGATTCCTCTCACGGGAGTACCAGCCAGGGGCGGGAGCCAACTGCACCCACCCTGTAAGGTGACAGGCGGGGTGGATTGAACCCCCTGACGGGTTCAAACGGAAACAGGCCGGCGACCCAGGGTCGCCAGCCGTTCCAGTCCGTCCAAGCTAGACAATGTCGCGCAACGCAATCCCACGGAAAGGTGGGCACGCAACGCTTACTTGACGTCGACTTTGGCGCCGGCTTCTTCCAGCTTCTTCTTGATGTCCTCGGCCTCGGCCTTGGGAATCGCTTCCTTGATCATGGAAGGTACGCCTTCCACCAGATCCTTGGCTTCCTTCAGCCCCAGACCGGTCAGAGCGCGCACCACCTTGATCACCTCGACCTTCTTCTCGCCGAAGCTGCTCATCACGACATCGAACTCGGTTTTCTCCTCAACCGGCGCGGCAGCGGCAGCGGCGGGAGCCGCAGCCATGGCAACGGCGGCGGTGACGCCAAATTTCTCTTCCATCGCGGAAATCAGTTCCACGATTTCCATCACGGTCATGCCAGCGATGGTTTCCAGAATGTCTTCTTTCGAAACGGCCATTACCCATTTACTCCTGATAGGGACGCTATCATGCAATCAGTGTTGATCGACAAGCCGCGTGATCAATGGATTTTGATCATCGGACAGTTTTGCCGAAATAATCAGGCGGCTTCTTCTCTTTGCTGACGAACCGCATCAAGAGTGCGCACCAGTTTGCCCGGAATTTCGTTGAGGGTCTGCGCGAGCTTGTCGAGCGGCGCCCGCAGGGTAGCCATCAGCAGGCTGATCGCTTCATTGCGCGTCGGCAGGCTGGCCAGACGATCCAGCTCGCTGGCTGGAAAGGTCTGTCCGCCGACCGCTAGTGCTTTGACGATCAGCTTGTCGTGAGCTTTTTCCTTGAGAAATTCCTTGAACAACCGCGCTGCCGCGCCCGGATCCTCCTGGGAGAACGCCAGAATCAGCGGTCCCACCAGACTGGGTCGCAGGCACTCGAACTCGGTTCCCTGCAACGCACGCCGCGCCAAGGTATTCTTGACCACACGCAGATAGACGCCGGTTTCCCGCGCTTTTACGCGCAGGTTCGTGATCTGAGTGACGCTCAGCCCACGGTATTCGGCGGCAATTGCGGAGTGCGCACGGGCAGCCACCTTGGCGACTTCGGCCACCACAGCCTGTTTTTCCGCCAGATTGAGACTCATAAGCAGTTACCTCGTGATTTTTCCTCCACCGGGGTGGAGAACGGAAACGGCGGCCTTACCAGCAATAGTCCGGATGAGCCTTACCGTCTGCGCGGGCTACCCCGAATGTTGACCGGGAGCGATTAAGTCTTGCGACGCCTGCGGTCTTTGACGCTGGCCGGAAACCTCCGGTCGGCTCAAAGTAGGTTGGGCATCCCCGGCCCGGCGTTCGAGCGGAGATGCCAGAGTTCAGAACGACAGCGTGGCCTGATCCACGGCCAAACCCGGCCCCATCGTGGTGGACACAGTGACCCTGCGGACATATACGCCCTTGGACGTGGCGGGCTTGATCTTTTGCAAATCGTGCAACAGCGCCTGTAAATTTTCCCGCAACTGAGCGGGGGCGAAATCCACCTTGCCGATGGTGCAATGGATGATGCCCGCTTTGTCGGTACGGTAGCGAACCTGACCGGCCTTGGCGTTACGGATCGCGCCGACCACATCGGGAGTCACGGTGCCCACCTTGGGGTTCGGCATCAGGCCGCGCGGGCCGAGAATTTTGCCGAGTTGACCGACCACCCGCATCGCGTCGGGCGCGGCGATCACCACGTCGAAATCGAGATTACCCGCCTTGACCGATTCAGCCAGATCCTCGAACCCGACCACATCGGCGCCGGCAGCCAAGGCGGCCTCGGCATTGGCGCCCTGGGCAAACACCGCTACCCGCACCGTCTTGCCGGTGCCGTGAGGCAACACCGTGGCGCTGCGCACGACCTGGTCCGACTTGCGGGGGTCGACGCCCAGATTCACCGCCACATCCACCGCTTCCCGAAACTTGACGCCGGACAACTCCTTGAGCAGGCCGAGGGCTTCCTCGACCGGATAGAACTTGCCGGGTGTCAACTTGGCCCGAATCGCCTGCATGCGCTTGGAGAGTTTAGCCATGGCTCAAACGCCCTCCACATTGAGGCCCATGGAGCGGGCGCTGCCCGCGATGGTCCGCACCGCAGCGTCGAGACTGGCGGCGGTCAAATCGGGCATCTTGGCCTTAGCCACGTCTTCCAGCTGGGCAAGGGTCACGGTGCCGATCTTCTTGGTGTTGGGATTGGCGCTGCCCTTGGCGAGGCCCAGCATCTTGCGCAGCAGCACCGAAGCGGGCGGAGTCTTCATGATGAAAGTGAAACTGCGGTCGCTGTAGACCGTAATCACCACGGGAATCGGCAAACCCGGCTCCAGATGTTGAGTCTGAGCGTTGAAGGTCTTGCAGAATTCCATGATGTTCACGCCGTGCTGGCCCAGTGCAGGGCCAACGGGAGGGCTGGGGTTGGCCTTGGCGGCCGCGACCTGCAATTTGACGTATGCAGTAACTTTCTTTGCCATTGCTACTCCTGTCGGGTGCGAACGCCTTGCGGCTCCCCGAATGAGCTATCTGATACAGCGACCGGTGGAACCGGTCACCGGGATACTTTCTCGACCTGACTGAATTCCAGCTCGACTGGAGTGGTGCGACCGAAGATCATCACCCCCACCCGCAGCCGACTTTTTTCNNTCACCGGGTTCGTAAAGCACCTTGGGCCGGGGTTTATCAACCCCCTCCTGAACCCGCTGCAGGATTGTCTGGGCTTCCTTTTCCGAAATCGGCGCCGGTTTGTCGCTGGTGCCGCCGATGAAACCCAGCACCTTGGGCGTATTGCGAACCAGGTGCCAGGTTTCGTTATCCATTTCCATCTGCACCAGCACATAGCCGGGAAAGAATTTACGGTCGCTCTTGCGCTTCTGCCCATCGCGCATCTCCACCACTTCCTCGGTGGGCACCAGAACCTGACCGAAGCGCTCCGTCAGACCCTCACGGTTGATCCGCTCCAGCAGCGCCCGCTTAACCTGCTGCTCGAAACCGGAATAAGCCTGTACCACATACCAGCGCATCGCCATGCTGTAGCTCCATTAGCCGGTGGTGATGAGTCGAACCAGCCAGAACAGCAGCACATCCAGCAACCACAGCAACAAGCCCATGATCACCACCATGGCGATCACAATCAAGGTAGTCTGAGTTGTTTCGGCGCGTGTAGGCCAGACCACCTTGCGCAATTCCGCACGGGATCCCTGCATGAACTCCAGGGTTTCTACGCCGAGTTCGGTCTTCAGCGCGATCCATACCGCTACGCCAGTCGCTCCTAGCAAACCCAGGACGCGCATCAATAGCGAATGGTTCGCAAAGACATAGAAGGCCACTAATGCAATCAGGATAATGAAACCGGCAGCCAGCAGTTTACGAGTGTCGGCGGGTGCGGAAGCTTGCGTTTCGGGTTTGGTTGAGTTCATGCGGACTCTTGCTTTGCGCACTCCGGCGTATGCTCGCGCCGCAAGGACGGGCGAATGCAAGCGGGGCGTGCCATCGGAAAGATGGCAGGCCAGGAGGGAATCGAACCCCCAACCTGCGGTTTTGGAGACCGCTGCTCTGCCAATTGAGCTACTGGCCTGTAACTTGGGCGAGTGGAACCGCACCTGGGGGTCCCACCCGCTAACTGAACTGGGGATTACTCGATAATTTTTGCGACGACG
>DEHY01000004.1 GCA_002352185.1 Competibacteraceae bacterium UBA2788 | reverse complement strand
CCGCACCTGCGCCACCCCGGCGAGAGTGGACAACCGCTGCGCCAGCATGGTTTCGGCGTACTCGTTCACCACCGGCAGCGGCAGGGTCGGCGACAGCATGACGATGTAGAAAATGGGCGAATCGGCTGGATTGACCTTGCGCAGCGAAGGCGGCGACGGCATGTCGGTCGGCAATTGACGCAAGGCCGTGGAGATGGCCGATTGCACGTCCTGGGCGGCGGCGTCAATGCTGCGGTCAAGGGAGAATTGCAGGGTGATCGAGGTTGATCCCTGCGCGCTGGTCGAGGTCATCGAGTCCAGGCCGGCGATGGTTGAAAACTGGCTTTCCAGCGGCGTCGCCACCGCCGAGGCCATGGTTTCCGGCGAAGCGCCCGGCAGGGAAGCGGACACCGAAATGGTGGGAAAATCCACGCTGGGCAGTTCGCTGACCGGCAGCGCATGGTAGGCAAGCACNNCTGGACTTTGGCTCCAGGCGATAGCCGCAATTGGCCGTCAGTGACCACGGTTTCGCCGTCCCGCAGACCCTGGCCGATCACCGCGATCCCGCTTTGCATCAGAGTTACGGCGACGGGACGGACTTCAACCGTGCGGTCCGGTTTGACCACGAAAACGAAGCTGCCCTCCGGTCCCTGTTGCACTGCTTCCGCAGGGGCCGTCACCGCGCCGACAATCACCTCCAGGGTGAGACTGACATTCAGGAACTGTCCGGGAGTGAGCGTCTCGGCGGCGTTGGCTATCGTGGCTTTCATCTGGATGGCGCCGGTGGCCGGATCCACAGCGTTATCGAGAAAGCGCGCCTCGCCTGGAAACCGTTGCCCGGCGGCCCCGGGCACAGCGACCATTACCGGCAATCCGCCGGTCCGCAGGGCGGCGCGCAGGCGCGGCAAATAGCGTTCGGGGACTGCGAAGCTCACATAGAGCGGCTGCACCCGATTCAGGACCGCCAGCGCGGTGTCATTGGCCTTGACCGTTGCACCCGGCGAAACCAGTCTGGCGCCGATGACGCCGGCGAACGGGGCCTGAATCGTGGCGTAACTTTGTTGCAGGCGGGTGGATTCGACCGCCGCCTGATCGGCGCGCACCGTGGCCGCCAGGGCATCGGCGTTCGCACGGGCTTCCGCCACCTGCTGCTCGGATACGAAGCTGCGATTCTTCAGGGACAGATAACGGTCTACATCCAGCCGCGCCTTGACCAGTTGCGCCTGATCGCGGGCCAGATTCGCCTCGGCCTGCCGCAGGCGGGCGTCGAAATCCGCCGGATCGAGCCGCGCCAGCACGGCGCCGGACGCCACCGTCTGTCCCTCGACGAAGGGCAGGGCCGCCACCTGGCCGTCCACCCGCGCCTTGAGCGTGACGCTGTCGTAGGCTTCCGCCCGCCCGAACACTTCCAGCACCAGCGGCACATCCCGGATTGCAGCGGACGCAATCTTGACCGGCGCGGGCGGCGCAGCGCGCACCGTCTTGCCGGAACCCGCCGCCGACCACGGGTAAAACTGGTACAACGCCGCCCCGCCGAGCGCCAGGATGACGGTGATGAGGGTGATGAGGGTGATCTTGAAGATATAGCGCTCCTAAATGAGTTGTGGCACGGGCTTCCAGCCCGTGAACTGAACACGGGCTGGAAGCCCGTGCCACGTTTCCACAACTCAAATAGGATTGCTATAGCAATCCTATTTGAGTGATGGCGGTGTCTGCGAAATCCCCCCCACTCCCCCTTCGCCAAAGGGGGGCGTGAGTGCAGCGAGCGGGGGGATTTGGCTCAAGGCGCTTCCACACCTCAGAGCGCTCTATGTCCCTATTCCGTTTTTTGACGGTCGAGGTCAGCCGGGATGGCCGCCGCCTCCACCCGGTTGCGCCCCTCCCGCTTGGCTCGATACAGCGCCTGATCGGCCCGTTGAATCAAGTCCTCGCCGCTTTCATCCGGGGCGATCTCGGCGACGCCCACGCTGACCGTTACCGAGATCGGAGAGCTGTGTTCCGGCGTAATCACCATGTGAGAGATTTGGCGGTTCAGTCGGTGCGCCAACAGCATCGCCTCCGCCAGATCGGTTTCCGGCAGGAGTACGACGAATTCTTCCCCTCCATAACGTCCCGCCGTATCGGCCTTGCGCAGCAGCCGATGCGCTTCATGGGCAATCTCGCGCAGAACGCAGTCGCCGGCTGCATGACCCCAATTGTCGTTGATGCGCTTGAAATGATCGATGTCGAACAGGATGAGCGACAACGCGGTGCCGTAGCGCCGGGCACGGTACACTTCCTGTTCCAAATGCTCGAACAGGCGACGGCGATTGGTGAGTCCGGTCAGGCCGTCCGTCGTGGCGAGGCGTTCGAGTTCGGCGTTTTGGTCGGTCAGCCGATTCAGCAGCCGCGCCAGTTCGTTGCGCATGGCATCGATTTCGTCAACCTCGACCTGCTTGGCAAGCAGATTCTGATCGAGATCCGTTTTCGCCATTTCGATTTCGAGCGCCCTGATGCGGTGAATCAGCCGGTGATCGAGCAGGTGGAACTGCTGCCAGATCAACACTCCCATCACAATGCCGGCCAGGCTGATGAAAAGGCCCTGCAGCCAGAGTCGGCGCATCAGGTTCTGGCGATGCGAGGCAAAGGCGATATTGATGTCCGCCGCCAGCATGCTGCTATAGCTCGCCAGCTTGACCGAATGATCGCCCATGAGGCGCGCCAGATCGCGTTCCCGGCGCCGCTGCTGATCCATGACGGGCAGGGCGGCGGGTGACGTCACGCGGTGGCGAACGGCCTCCGCCAGTTCGTCGGCGATCTGGTGGAAATCGCTGGCCGTCGTGACCAGGTTCTGCGCCAGATCCGCGTCGTCAGCCTGGCCGATAACCGCTTGCAGGCTGGATTCAAGCGCCACGATCTGTTCACTGAGGTCTTCATGCATCGACTGTAGCTCGCCGAGCGTAAACGCCAGCGTAAGTTGCGAAGCTTTGGCGCCGACATTTTGGGCGTCGCCCTGCAAGCGCTGCGCGATCTGCCAGCGCGGCATGAAGTCATCCTGTAGCGCAGCCAGCCCCGCCTGAAGCCCGCTTTGCATGTATAACAGCACCGAGGTCAGCATGATCACGGCCAGCCCCATGGCCCAGGAAAAACGCCGGAATTGCGCGCCAATCATGGCATGCTTGGCGCGTCTGCTGCTATTTATGTCCATATTTTGTTGCAAAAAGTTTAAAAATATGAGGTGTGATGGAGTAGATTACTGTCAAATGGTGAATAGTTAACATAATGTTACAATGCTTCAGTCCTGGCTGGAACTGCTGATTACAAATAATGATTTGGGAGAGAAGAGATGCGGCGTTGCCATTTATTGGTTTCGATTCCATTGC
>DEHY01000074.1 GCA_002352185.1 Competibacteraceae bacterium UBA2788 | reverse complement strand
CACCGGCTACACCGGCTACACCGTCCAAACCATAACGTTCCATCAGGGCGCTGCGCCAAACAGATCCCCGCCGACTGTCGAAGGGGCAGCCGCCAGCCCAAAATGGCGGTAGGCATGGGCGGTCGCCACCCGCCCGCGCGGAGTTCTCATCAAAAAACCCTGCTGAATCAGAAACGGCTCCAATATATCTTCAATCGTATCGCGCTCCTCGCCCAGTGCCGCCGCCAGCGTATCCAGTCCCACCGGCCCGCCGCCGAACTTGTCGATCATCAGCCAGAGCAGCCGCCGATCCTGCTCGTCGAAGCCGCGTTCATCCACCTTGAGCATATCCAGCGCCTGTTGCGCCACCTCAACCGTGATCCGTCCATTCGCCCGTACCTGGGCAAAATCGCGGACTCGGCGCAGCAGGCGGTTGGCGATGCGCGGCGTACCCCGCGACCGCCGACCAATTTCCGCCGCGCCAGCGGGAACATCGGTTTCGACGCCAAGAATCCGCGCCGTCCGCGCCACGATCTCGGTCAATTCCTCCGGCGTGTAGAATTCCAGCCGGTGGACGATGCCGAAGCGATCCCGCAGCGGTGAAGTGAGCAGTCCCGCCCGGGTAGTTGCGCCGACTAGGGTAAATGGCGGCAGATCCAGCTTGATGGATCGCGCCGCTGGTCCTTCGCCGATCAGGATATCGATCTGATAATCCTCCATCGCCGGATACAGCACTTCCTCCACGATTGGACTCAGACGATGAATTTCGTCAATGAACAGCACATCGCGCGGTTCCAGATTGGTCAGCAGAGCGGCCACATCACCGGGCCGTTCCAGCACCGGCCCGGAAGTCTGGCGCAAGTTGACGCCCATCTCGGCGGCGACGATATGCGCCAGCGTGGTTTTGCCCAGTCCGGGCGGGCCAAACAACAGAACGTGATCCAGCGCTTCGCTGCGGGCGCGGGCGGCATGAATGAAAATCTCCAACTGCTCGCGCATGGCCTGCTGGCCGATGTACTCCTCCAGCCGCCGGGGCCGCACGGCCCGGTCCAGCGAAGTGTCTTCACTGCTGGCAACGGGAGTAATCAAACGAGTGGTTGAATTCATGCAAGCGGTTTCAAGGATTTTGAATGAGGGAAGTGTGCGGAGCGCACGATGAAGTTTTGCTTAACGCCGCACACTGGTTTGCAACGCCAGCCGGATGATCGCTTCGCTGCTCAGGCCCCCGGTTTCCAGCGATTGCACCATGCGCGAGGCCTCGGGCAGTTTATAGCCCAGCGCGACCAGGGCGCTGATGGCGTCATCCACCGGACTGATTGTCGGCGCGACGGTGCGTTCCCCCGGCAGCGCGATGACGGTGGGGTCCGAACCGAGAGCGCCGATCCGGTCGCGCATTTCGATGATCAGGCGTTCGGCGGTTTTTTTACCGACGCCCGGCAAATGGATCAACGTGGTGGCGTCGCCTTCCCGCACACAGCGCCCGAACCGTTCCACGCTCATCCCCGACAGAATCAGCAGCGCCAGTCGCGGACCGATGCCAGTCACCCGGATCAGATTGCGGAACAGGCTGCGTTCCGCAGCACTGGCGAAGCCGTACAGGGTGTGGGCATCCTCACGCACCGCCAGATGCGTCAGCAGCGTTACCTCCGCGCCCAGCTCCGGCAACGTCTGGAACGTGGTCAGCGACGCCTCCAGCTCGTAGCCGACCCCGTGCGCGTCAATGAGCAGATAGGGCGGCTGCTTCCAGGCCAGCAGTCCGCGCAACCGGCCAATCATCGCCGCCTCCGGGTCAGCGCCGCCGCCGTGCCGAAGCGTTGCAGCGTTTGCCGGGTATGACCGTGGCAGATCGCCACCGCCAGCGCGTCCGCCGCATCCGCTTGCAATGGCTCCGGCAGACGCAGCAGCAGGGCCACCATGCGCTGCACCTGGGTTTTATCCGCTGCGCCATTGCCGACCACGGCCTGTTTGATGGATCGGGCCGCGTATTCGCTCACCGGCAATCCAGCCACCACCACGGCGCAAATCGCTGCGCCCCGCGCCTGNNCACCGCTTCAAAAATGGTCTTCAGCCGCTCCGGCAGGGCCTGGCTGCTGTCGGTTTGAATGCCGCCGCTGGCGACGTAAAGACTGCGCGGCCCGTCCATTTCAATGACGCCGTAGCCGGTCATGCGCGAACCGGGATCGATGCCCATCAGCCGAACCGCAGTCACACTCAGAGTTTCGCCAGAATATCGTCGGAGATATCGGCGTTGGAATAGACGTTCTGGGTATCGTCCAAATCTTCCAGCATCTCCAACAGCTTGACCATCTTCTGGGCATCCTCGAACCCTAGGGTGACGCTGGAACCGGCGCGCATCGTAACTTCAGCCTCATCCGGCGCCAGACCGGCGCGGGCCATCGCCTGCTGGAC
The DNA here is from genome assembly GCA_002352185.1 of Competibacteraceae bacterium UBA2788. Classification (GTDB taxonomy): domain Bacteria; phylum Pseudomonadota; class Gammaproteobacteria; order Competibacterales; family Competibacteraceae; genus Contendibacter. Next base: position 1,286 of record DEHY01000074.1, on the reverse strand, counting down.
CCCCTGGAACGCCGCCGGGTCGGTCAGCACATCCATCGAACCGTCGTCGCCGCTCACCACATCATCGGCGCCCGCTTCGATAGCAACCTCCATAATCCGGTCTTCATCGCTGCCCGCCGGATAGCTCAAGACCCCGCGCTCGGTGAACTGGAACGCCACCGAACCGCTGGCGCCGAGATTGCCGCCGCATTTACTGAAAGCGTGGCGGACTTCCGCGACAGTGCGGTTACGATTGTCGGTCATGGTGTCCACCAGCACCGCCACCCCGCCGGGGCCGTAGCCTTCGTAGCGGATTTCCTCGTATTCCATCCCGTCCAGCGCCCCGGCGCCGCGTTTGATGGCCCGCTCAATGGTGTCTCTGGGCATATTGGCCGCCAGCGCCTTGTCCATGACCAGCCGCAGCCGTGAATTGGCGCCGGGATCGGCGCCACCCATGCGCGCCGCTACCGTAATTTCCCGGATCAGCCGGGTGAACAGTTTGCCGCGCTTGGCGTCCTGGGTGTTCTTCCGGTGTTGGATATTCGCCCATTTACTATGTCCAGCCATGCAAAACCTCGTGCCTGAATACCGTGCGGAGAGGGGGGTGGTTGCAGTCTACCATCTTGCCGCTTCAGCGCTGGTGGGATGGATGGCGAAACCGGCCAGTGGCGAAAAAGGCGCAGGCCTGGGTCACTGCCGCCGGATCCACCAGCATCTGCATATGCGATACCGGCAGGCAGATATGATCGCTCATGCCCGGCAACTGGGTTTCGACCACCGCGATCATGCCGTCGGACGGTTCCGGCATCCCCGGAAAGAGCAGGCACAGCCCGATATTCAAGGTGCCGGCGATGGAACCGAGCTGGCGGGAGACATCCCAGATCGGCGCATCGCCCAGTAGACCATCCTCCAGCCCTCGACCGACAAAGCAGCCCATCCCGCTGTGGTGCATGACTCGGGCGGCGTAACTGCCCTGATGAGGCGTACCCATGGTCACTACCCGGCCTGGACGCTGTTTGGGGTAATGATGGAAGAGGTGGCGCACCACCAGCCCACCCATGCTGTGCGCCAGAAAATGCACGACCGACGTATCGATTCGTCCCAGCATCATGTGCAGATCCTCGGCGTTTTCAGCCGGCGAGCGGGTGATGGAGGGATACGAATAATTGACCGTGTGGTAGCCGGCCTCCTCCAGCCAGTATTCAAGCAGTTGCATCCACAACCCATGCACGTACAAGCCATGCACCAGCACTACCGTTTCCCGCTGGGCCACCATTGCCGATTTCTCCTCGGAATTTTTGTTACGA
>DEHY01000157.1 GCA_002352185.1 Competibacteraceae bacterium UBA2788 | reverse complement strand
CCGCCGCCGATGACGATGAGATCGTAATGCTGGGCCATGCATCCTCCTCAGAGGGTGGTGGTGATTGCGTGGTGACTTCAATAAGTCCGCAGGGGAGTCAGCAAGTTCTGGTTTGTCGTTACTATAGCAACCCTGAATGGGTTGTGGCTGCGCCTGGCTACGGAATCCCCCCAANNCATCACGGGCAGGATGCCCGTGCCACGACAAATTCCACAACTCAAAGAGGATGGCTATATATAGCGTGTGCCCGGCGGTTGCGCCTGCCTGGACGAGAGGAGAAGACAATGCAGAGATGGGCGAAACTCATCGGGTTGATCGGGCTGTTGCTATGGACAGGAGGGGCCAGCGCCGGCGATCTGAGCTGGCAGGGACAGATGACTCAAGGTGGATTGATCATCGGCCGGGCAACGCCGGGAACCCGTTTGGAACTGGATGGGCAACCGCTGCCGGTCGCGCCGGATGGCGCCTTCATGTTTGGTTTTGGCCGCGATGCGCCGCCGCAGGCACGGTTGAGTACGCTGTTCCCCGATGGCCTCCGCCAGGATCGGATCCTGACGATTGTCCAGCGTCAGTACAACATTCAGCGCCTCGACGGGTTGCCGCCGGACAAGGTGACGCCGCCGCCCGCGCTGCTCGACCGCATCCGCCGCGAAAACGCCCTGGTGGATGAAGCCCGGCGCCGGGATCTTCCACAGACCTACTTCCTCAGCGGCTTTGCCTGGCCAGTCACCGGGCGCATCAGTGGAGTGTACGGCAGCCAGCGTATTCTCAACGGTGAACCGCGCCAGCCTCACTACGGTGTGGATATCGCGGCCCCGGTTGGCGCTCCAGTACGCGCCCCGGCAGACGGTGTGGTGACTTTGGCCGAACCGGATCTGTACTACACCGGGGTTACGTTGATCATCGATCACGGCTACCGGCTGAATTCCACGCTGATGCACCTGAGCCGCCTTCATGTCAAAGTGGGCCAGCGGGTGCGCAAGGGGGATGTGGTCGCCGCCGTGGGCGCGAGCGGTCGAGTGACCGGGCCGCATCTGGATTGGCGAATGAACTGGCGCGAAGCGAGGATTGATCCGGCGCTGCTGGTCCCGCCGATGCCGTGAGAGGGGACGCATCGCGCTGCCGGATAAAAAAACGCCCTCTCTCCTTCATCTGGAGAGAGGGCGCGGCAGTTAGCCCGAAAAATTTACTTTGAGCCTACTCCGCCCGCAGCGCTTTTGGCAGCGGGTTCAGCTTCCGCCAGCGGCATTTCCGGCAACGGGTTCAGCTTCCAGATTTCGGCGTTATACTCCAGCATGGTGCGGTCGGTGGAGAACTTGCCACTGGTGGCGGTGTTCAGGATGCTCATGCGCGTCCACCGCTCCTGATCCTGGTAGGCTTGAGCAGCCAGTTTCTGCGCATCGATGAAGCTGCGGAGATCGGCAATCGTCAGCCACGGGTCGTGCGGGCTGGTCAGCGAATGCAGGATCGGGTCGAAAATGCCCTGCTCGAACTGATTGAAGTGCGCGCTTTCCAGCAGTTGCATCACCCGGGCAATATCGGCATCGCCGTGGATAATGGCCGCCGGATTATAGTTCTGCCGCCGTTCCTCAACCTGCTGCGCAGTCAGGCCGAACAGGAAGAAATTCTCGTCGCCGCATTCTTCACGAATCTCGATATTGGCGCCGTCCAGAGTGCCAATCGTCACCGCGCCGTTCATCATGAACTTCATGTTGCCGGTGCCGGAGGCTTCCTTGCCGGCGGTCGAAATTTGCTCGGACAGGTCGGTGCCGGGACAGATGATTTCCATGGCCGAGACCCGATAGTTGGGCAGAAACGCCATTTTCAGCTTGTCGCCGACGGCGGGATCACTGTTGATCACCTTGGCGACATTGCAGGTCAGCTTGATGATCAGCTTGGCCATGTAATAGCCCGGAGCCGCCTTGCCGCCAATCAATACGCAGCGCGGCGTCCAGTTCGCGGTATCGCCGCGCTTGATCCGGTCATACAGATGGATGACGTGCAGGATGTTGAGCAACTGGCGCTTGTATTCGTGCATGCGCTTGACCTGCACGTCGAACAAGGCGGCCGTGTTAAAGGTCACGCCGCAATCGGCTTCGACCAGGCTGGCCAGCCGCACCTTGTTGTCCAGCTTGATCTGTCGCCATTGGGCTTGAAACTTGGGGTCGTCGGCGAGGGGCGCCAGCTTGCGCAGATCATCCAGATGAGTGACCCAGCCCGGCCCGATAGTTTCCGTGATCAGCGCATTCAGACCCGGATTGCAGCCGGCCAGCCAGCGCCGCTGGGTGACGCCGTTCGTCTTGTTGTTGAACTTCTCCGGCCACAGCTCGTAGAAATCGAGGAACAGGCCCTGCTTGAGCAGCTCCGAATGCAGCGCGGCCACGCCATTGACCGAGGTGCTGCCGACGATAGCCAGATAGGCCATGCGCACCTGCTGTTCATAGCCTTCCTCGATCAGCGACATGCGGCGCTGGCGCTCAATGTCGCCGGGCCAGCGCCGGGCGACTTCGGCCAGAAAGCGGGCGTTGATCTCGTAGATCACGTCCAGAATCCGGGGCAACAGTTGCCGGAACAGGCGCACCGGCCACCGCTCCAGCGCTTCCGGCAGCAAGGTATGGTTGGTGTAGGCCATGACCTTGCTGGTGATCGCCCACGACTGATCCCAGGTCAGGCCGTGTTCATCCATCAGCAGCCGCATCATCTCCGCCACCGAGATGCTGGGGTGAGTGTCGTTGAGCTGGAAGCAGTTCCTGGCGGCGAACTCGCTGAAATCCTCGCCGTGAGTGCGCACCCATTGCCGGATCACATCCTGCAAGCTGGCCGAGGCCAGGAAATACTGCTGGCGCAGCCGCAGTTCCTTGCCGCTCTCGGTGGCGTCGTTGGGGTAGAGCACCATGGTGATGTTTTCCGCCATGTTCTTGGCGCCCACCGCCTCGGTATAGCTCCCTGAATTGAAATCCTCGAAGTCAAACTCGTCGGTCGCCGCCGCCGACCACAGCCGCAGGGTGTTCACCGTGCCATTGCGATAACCGGGGATCGGCAGGTCGTAGGGCACCGCCAGCACGTCGTGGGTATCCAGCCAGCGCCAGCCCATTTCGCCGTCGGCTTTCAGAAAGCCCTCGGTGCGCCCGCCAAACTTGATCCGCTGCGCGTACTCGATCCGCTCCAGTTCCCACAGATTGCCGCTGCGCAGCCAGTGGTCCGGCTCTTCGACCTGGTGGCCGTTTTCGATGCGCTGGCGGAACATGCCGTAGGCGTAGCGGATGCCGTAGCCGACCACCGGCAGGCGCAAAGTGGCGCAACTGTCCATGAAGCAGGCCGCCAGCCGTCCTAAACCGCCATTGCCCAGGCCGGCGTCGTTCTCGCACTCGGCCAGTTCTTCCAGGGTCAGGCCCATGTCATAGAGCGCCTTGCTGACCGGCTCGGTGACGCCCAGATTGAGCATGGCGTTGCTCAGCGCCCGGCCCATCAGAAATTCCATCGACAGGTAGTAGGCGCGGCGAACACCGCTGCCTTCCTCATAGGCGTAGCGGGTGTCCTTCCAGCGCTCCCACAGCCGGTCGCGCAAAGTCAGCACCAGCGCCTCGTACATGTAGTGAGCGTACTTGGTGTGCCGGTCACGGCCCAGGGTATGGCTGAAATAGTGACGGAAATCGGCGGCGATGCTCTTGTCGTCCATGCCCATGGGCGGCAGTTCCGTCAGCCAGGATGCGGGTGTGCTTCTTTCTATAACTTTGATTGGCATAGCGATAGGGTCCGTGAGGTGTGCTGGGTAGCTCGGAAACGCCCGGCGAGCCGAACCGGGCCGGATATAGCAATCCGCAATGGGTTGTGGATGTAGCACGGNNTACGACAAATTCCACAACTCAGACAGGAGCGCTATAGCATCGAACAGGTTTTGATAGCTTCAGCCGCAAACCGTGCGTTGAGGGTGGTGGTTCGCAGTTTGCCGCAAACATCATCAACAACGATAGTCGCGCTGGTTCCAAATGCAAGTTGCCGGTCGGAACCGGCGATGGAATACAGGCAGGAGCGGCGCGCCCCGCCAGGATCAGGCGGGACGGGTATCAGGCGGGCACACGGCTAATCCAGGCAGCGGGCCGCCTGTTCACGGGTGTAGAAATGACCTTGGCGGATGAAACCGGCGATGACGCCGGGCTTGATTGCCGTAATATGGCCGCCGGGATCGCGCTCCCGAATCAGGTGATTGGGCAAGCCGTCCAGGGCATGAAAAGGCGCGGGGCGGCCATCCGCCCAGCAGGAGCAGTACACCGCTCCGGTTTCCCGATCCAGAAAGCCGGGGATGAAGCCACAGTATTGATTTTCCGAACTGACGCCGCCGGTGCCGGCGAATAACCGGTTTTCGACTTTCAGCATGTGCGGTGTAAGCATCTGCGCCATGATGATGCCCTCACGATGGATATGGATGAAACGGAACCAGCATTATCCCGCATGAACAACAATTGTATTATATAAGCCACTATTTGTCCGAGCGAGACAAATTGTTGTATTTAAGTCTAGGGGTTTCCGGTCACACAAACAACTGGAAAATTGCAATCAAACGGTCATCGGTTGCATGGATTTTGATTCCATGCATATCGTCGGGCGTGGAGAATTCTTGAATGNNCGGCGCTGCCCGGGGGCGCGGCTGACGATTCAGACGGTTCTGCCGGAGGAGATATTGCGCGAACGGATCGCGGGTGAATTCACCGTCATCACGGGCGCGGCGGATTTCGGGATGCTGATGGTGAATGCGCTGGAGGTGAAAGTCGCCGAAAGTCTGGCGGCGTATCGGGCGTTTCACGCCGAATGGGCGGAGCGACTGGCCTGGCAGGAGCGAATGTTGCGAGAGGCTGCGCCGGATTTTGTGCTGGCGGATGTACCGTATCTGACCCTGGCCGCCGCCGCCCGGCTGGGCATTCCGGCGCTGGCGTTGTGTTCGCTGAACTGGGCCGACGTTCTGGCCGGCTGTTGTGCGGCGGAACCTGATTTGGCGGAATTGCGCGCGCCGATGCTGGCCGCCTATAACAGCGCTGTAGCCTTTCTGCAGCCGACGCCCAGTATGCCCATGCCGGACTTGGGCAACGCTCAGCCGATTGGCGTTATTGCTGCGCTGGGACAGGATCGGCGGGCCGTGATCAATCGTCGGCTTAAATTACGGGGCGATGAAACGCTGGTGCTGATGGCTTTGGGTGGATTTGACATGCGCCCGCCGCTGGAAAATTGGCCGGAACTGCCGGGCGTGCGCTGGCTGGTTCCACCGGCGTGGCGGGTGGCGCGGCCAGATATGCCCAGTTGGGCGATGGCGGAAGACGGATCCATGGTGGATCTGATCCGTTCCTGCGATGTGCTGTTCACCAAGCCCGGTTATGGCGCGTTCACCGAAGCCGCCTGCAATGAAGCGCGGGTGCTGTACGTCGGGCGCGATGATTGGCCGGAGGAGCCGTGGCTTAGCAATTGGCTGCTGGAACAGGGCAACGGGGTGAAAATCAGCCGGCGGCAACTGGTCAGCGGCGATCTGGCGGAACCGTTGCGGGCATTACTGGCGCAGCCGGCCAGGCCGCCGGTCATGCCGACCGGGGTGAGCGAGGCGGTGGACTGGCTGGGGCGGTTGCAGGCGCTTTGATTGGGCTGAAAGCTCACCGACCCCTGGTTTCTTTCTGATCTCGAAAGAATGTAGCGAGCTGGCCGGAATCCATATTGAGCCTAAGTTTTCAGGTTGATGGGATGTAGAATCATTGTCAGCGAGGCCGGCAGCGGGTATTTGCAATCATAAGCCGCTTGAGGCTATGCCGGAATCCACCCATGATCTCCCCTGGCTCGAATCCCGCACCCCATCCGCAAAGGCCTGATTCCATGTCGTCGCCGCACGTTTTGTCCACGGTCCTGTTCACGATGTTCCTGCTGATATCGTCGCTTCCCGCCAAGGCCGCCGCGCCGGAAGCGCCCGCCGCCCCCCTGGTTCCACGCAAGCTGCTCCTGCTCGATGATTTTGCGAACTTGAGCGGCTGGAGCGCCGCTGCTTCGCCGGGCGCCCGCCTGGAAATCGCCCAGGACACTGGCCGTGCGGGAAAGCGGGCGATGCGGCTGGATTTCGAGTTTCAGGCTGGAACCGGCTGGGTCATCGCCCGCAAGGCGTTTCCTCTGCGCCTGTCCGACAACTTCGCCTTTCATTACTTCATGCGTGGCGACGCTCCGCCCGGCGGCGCCGAGTTCAAGCTGGCGGATCCGCGCCACAATGTCTGGTGGCTCAAGCAGCGCAACGTCACGTTTCCAGACGACTGGCGGCCCATCACCATCAAGAAGCGGCATCTCAGCCTGGCGTGGGGGCCGGGCGGCCCGCTGGAAGATGTGGCGGCGATTGAGTTTGCCCTGGTAGCGGGGGGCAAGGGCAAAGGTTCGGTCTGGATTGATGAACTGAGCTTCGAGGAACGCGAGCCGGCGCAGAACTACACCCGGAACCCGGTGATCAGCGCCTCCACCGCCGCCGATAACCACCCCCCCGAAGCCGCCATTGACCCGGATCCCGCCACCCGTTGGCATAGCGGCGCGCTGGCTGAAGACCAATGGCTGCTGCTGGACTTTCTGGCCCCGCGCGAATATGGCGGCCTGATCATTGATTGGGATCCGGACGATTACGCGGTCGATTATGAAGTGCAAATGTCCGACGATGGCGCCGATTGGAAACCTGCCTACACCGTGCGCGAGGGCAACGGTCAGCGCGATTATCTCTATCTGGCTGATGCGGAATCGCGGTATTTGCGGCTGAATCTGCAACGCAGCAGCCGGGGACGCGGCTACGCTATCAGCCAATTGCGGGTTCAGTCCTACGAATTTTCCAGTTCACCCAACCACTTCTTCGAGGCGGTCGCCCGCGCCGCGCCGCGTGGGCTGTATCCCCGCTATTTTCAGGGCGAGCAGTGCTACTGGACCGTGATCGGGGTCGGCGGCGACAGCAAGGAAGCGCTGATCAACGAGGATGGCGCGCTGGAAGTGGACAAGGGAGGGTTCACGATTGAGCCGTTCCTGTTCGCCGACGGACGCTTGATCACCTGGGCGGATGTGGACGCCCGGCAGGATTTGGCTCAGGGCTACCTGCCGATCCCCACCGTGCGCTGGGAACATGAATCCTACTGGTTCTCCATTACCGCGTTTGCGACCGGCAAGCCGGGCGAATCGGCGCTGTACGCCCGTTACCGGCTGGAAAATCTGAGCGCCGACACCCGCCATGTCACTTTATATCTGGCGGTGCGGCCATTCCAGGTCAATCCGCCCTGGCAGTCGCTGAACATGAGCGGCGGGGCGGTTCCCATTCACGATCTGGAATACGCCGACCGCACGATTTGGGTCAATCGCCGCAGCAAGGCGATCACGGTGCTGACCACGCCCGACCGCTTCCGCGCCGCCACTTTCGATCAGGGCGGAATCACCGACACCCTGGCGGCAGGCAAACTGCCCGAACGCTCCGGGGTCGGCGATGCGTTTGGCTACGCCTCTGGCGCATTGGAATACGGCTGGGATCTGAAACCCGGCGAGGCGCGTGAAGTCTTTCTGCGCATTCCGTTCCACGTCGCCGAAACGCTCGTTTCGTCCGCCAGCGGCAAAGCGGTCGGGGATGAGGCCGCCAAGCTCCTTTTGCCCCTGGGAAGAGGGGTTGGGGAGGGTGTTCTGCCTGACGCCGAGGCCGCCGCCCAGGTGAACCGGCTGCTGGAACAGACCCGCCGGGATTGGGAGGCGCGGCTGGATCGGGTTGAACTGGAACTGCCGGCTGCCGCGCAGCGGCTGGTCTGGAGCATCAAGAGCAATCTGGCCTATATCCTGATCAACCGCGATGGCCCCGCCATTCAGCCGGGTTCGCGCACCTATGCCCACTCCTGGATTCGTGACGGCGCCCTCACCTCTGCCGCCNNACCCGCGATGTCGGCTTTTTACGCCAGATGTGGCCCTACGTGGTCAAGGCGGTGGGTTACATGGACTTCCTGCGCCAGCAGCGGTTAACCACGCCCTATTTGACGAACCGGGCCTATTTCGGACTGGTGCCGGAATCGATCAGCCATGAGGGCTACGCCAGCAAGCCACGCCATTCCTATTGGGATAATTTCTTTGTATTGCGCGGCCTGAAGGACGCAGCGGCGATGGCGGTGATCCTGGGCGAGGAGGTTCAGGCAGAGCAGTTCGCCGCATTCCGCGATGCCTTCCGCAAGGATTTGTATGCCTCGATTGACGAAACCATGCGGCTGCGCGGGATTGATTTTATTCCCGGATCGGTCGAATTGGGCGATTTCGACGCGACTTCGACTACGGTCGCCGTGGATCCGGGCGGCGAACTGGGCTGGCTGCCGCAACCGGCGCTGAATCGCACCTTCGAGCGTTACGATGACTTTTTCCGCCAGCGCCGCGCCAATGATCGCTGGGTGGCTTACACGCCCTACGAGTGGCGGGTGGTCGGCGCGATGATCCGGCTGGGCTTGCGCGACCGGGCGCTGGAGTACATGAAGTTCCTCTTTGAAGGTCAGCGCCCGCCGACCTGGAATCATTGGGCGGAAGTGGTCTGGCGCGACCCTAAGACACCGCGCCTGATTGGCGACATGCCGCATACCTGGGTGGGTTCCGACTTCATCCGGGCGGTGCGCAGCCTGTTCGTGTATGAGCGCGAAATCGATCAGGCGCTGGTCATCGGCGCGGGCATTCCCGCTGCGTGGGCGGAAAGCGCAGAGGGGGTTACGGTGCGGCGGCTGCCGACATGGCACGGCACTTTGAATTACCGGATGGCGATGAGCGGCCCGGACACGCTGTGGGTGCGGTTGTCCGGCGATGTGACCGTGCCGCCGGGGCGGATCATTTTGCATTCGCCACTGGATCGCCCACTTCAGGCGGTAACGGTCAATGGTCGGCCATTGATGACCTTCACCACCGCCGCCGCAACCCTTGACCAGTTCCCGGCGGAAGTGGAAATGCACTATGCCCCTGTTCCGGCGTTGTGAGGCTAGACTTACTCTTGATTCATAACCCCGGGGAGAATCCGTCATGTCCACCGATCTGCACACCTTCAGCAATGGCGGTTACACCCTGTTCCTCAGCCCTGCCGGGACGGGCTATTCAGTGTGGGGCGAGCTGGCGCTGACCCGCTGGAAGGCCGACCCGACCGAAGATGGCGACGGCTTCTTTCTCTATCTGCGCGATGTGGAACGCGGCAAGTTCTGGTCGTTGGGCCAGCAGCCGGTTTTCACGCCGGTGGAACAGCGCGCCAGCCGCTTCAAGGGCGGCATCGCTGAACTGCGCTGTGAACATGAGGACATTGAGGCCAGCCTGGAGGTCATGGTGCCGGTTGACGCCGACGTGGAATTGCGGCGGGTCACGCTGCGCAATTACGGGGATTCTCCACGGCGCATCGAATTGACCAGCTACGCCGAAGTCGTGCTGAACACGCTGGCCGCTGACGCCGCCCACCCGGCGTTTTCCAAGTTGTTCATCCAGACTGAATTCGACGCCGCCTCCGGGGCGCTGCTGGCGTGGCGGCGACCGCGCGCGCCGGACGAGCCGACCGGCTGGCTGGTTCATGCGCTGATTGGCGATCCGGCAACCGAATCGCTGTATTACGAAACCGACCGCGCCCGCTTCATCGGGCGGGGCTACACCCTGGCCGCGCCGAAAGCGCTGGTGGAAGCTGCGCCGCTGTCCGGCGCCGTCGGCAATGTGCTGGACCCGATCATCAGCTTGCGGCGGACGCTGGATCTGGCGGCGGACGGCATGGTGCAACTGACCTTCCTGCTCGGCGCGGCTTCCGACCGGGAAGCGGCGCTGGCGCTGGCGGCGCGTTTCGCCAGGCCGGCGGCGGTCGAGGCGGCGTTTCAGGCGGCGGCAGCGGGTTTTGGGCGCTTTGATTCCCTCGCTTCCAATCGCTCTCCCGCAAGAGAAGAAGGAAGCCAAATCAGCTTGCCGCTGCTTGCGCTCCCGGATGACGAACCCCTGCAATTCTGGAATGGTTACGGCGGCTTCAGCGCCGATGGCGCGGAGTATGTGATCCGCCTCCAGCCCGATGCGGGCGGGCGATTGCGCCTGCCGCCGCTGCCCTGGGTCAACGTGGTGGCCAATCCCTGCTTCGGGTTTCTCGCCAGCGAGACCGGGGCCGGTTACACCTGGAGCCAGAACAGCCGCGA
>DEHY01000072.1 GCA_002352185.1 Competibacteraceae bacterium UBA2788 | reverse complement strand
CCATTGGTTCCCATGTACGTTGTACCCGGTAGATGGGAGTAGATATCCCATATTGACAAGCCTTTTCCATCTTGCTGATAGGCGCCTTCCACCTGATAGGCGGCAGTCGCAGCCCCCCATAAAAAATGGTCCGGGAATTTTTCTGCTGGCGGGTTCATTTCTGATTGCTCCTTGATAAGACAAGACGGTTCGGCAGGCGCTTTATCTTTACTGGACAAACTCCTGTTGATGCAGGCAACGCTGCTGTGCCTGCATTGGTTTTTACTCTGTGATCTGATTGCTGCATTGGCCGGTGCGCTCGAATTCGGCGAAGTTGCCCAGGGTGATTTCAGCGATATTACGCAGAGCGTGGTCGGTGAGAAAAGCCATGTGCGAAGTAACCAGTACATTGGGGAAGGTCAGCAATCGCGCCAATTCATCATTGGTCGGCACTTTATCGGACAAGTCACGGTAGAAGTAGTCGGCTTCTTCCTCGTACACGTCGATAGCCAGCAGGCCGATCTTGCCGCTCTTGAGAAAGTGAATCGTCTTAGCCGTGTCGAGCAGTACGCCGCGACTGGTATTGACGATGAAAACTCCATCCTTGAGATAGGGCAGAGTTTCTTCGTTGAGAATATGGCGGGTTTCTGGAGTAAGCGGGCAGTGCAGGGTAATGATGTCCGCTTCGCGGGCAAAAGTCGGTCCATCCACGTAGGTGGCGTACTGTTTCACCGCCTCGTTGGGAAATTTATCGTAAGCCAGAATGCGGCAGCCAAAGCCGCTCAAGTTTTTAATCACCATCTGGCCGATCTTGCCGGTGCCGAATACGCCAATCGTCTTGTCGCGCAACTCAAAGCCTTCCAGCCCGGCAATCTCGAAATTGAATTCGCGGCTGCGGTTATAGGCTTTATGCGTCTTGCGCCCCAGAGTCAGCATCAGCGCTACAGTGAATTCCGAGACCGCGTTGGGCGAATAGGCCGGAACCCGTGCGACCAGAATGTTATGCCGCTTGGCCGCCGCCAGATCGATCTGGTTGTAGCCGGCGCTGCGGGTGGCAATGATTCGGACGCCGTGTTGGGCGAGATCGGCGATTACGGCGGCATTGCAGGCATCGTTGACGAAAATACACAGACCGGGGAATCCGCGCGCCAGCGCCACTGTTTCCGGCGACAGGCGTGGTTCAAAAAAAGTCAACTCATGGCCGAACGGCGTGTTGCATTGCTCCAGCGAGTGGCGGTCGTAGGGCTTGCTGCTGAATACGGCGATTTTCATCAGAGATAACCTCCGGTTGAGAGTTCAGGTCTAGATGCGGAAAAAGCCCACGGACGGCGTCTGCGCCGTCCGTGGGAAGCGCAGGGGTTGTTTCCCCGGCGGTTCTACCACCAACATGGAATCGTTATGGCGAGCCGAACTTGTCCATCGCGCTCAGACCTTGGCCGCGATGGGCCGTTTCAGGAAGAACAGCGCAGCGGTGGTCATCAAAGTACCGATTACGATAGCCGCCAGGTAGGCGCCAAGGTTCGTCACCGCGTTCGGAATCGGCAGCACGAAGACCCCGCCGTGCGGCACCCGCAGATCACAGCCGAATACCATCGAAATGGCGCCGGCGACAGCGGAACCCAACATCAGCGCCGGAATCACCCGCAACGGATCCTTGGCGGCGTAGGGAATCGCACCCTCGGTGATGAAGGAAATGCCGAGTACGGCGGTTGCGCCAGCCGCCTCACGCTCGTCCAGCGTGAAGCGGTTCCTGAACAGGACGGACGCCAGCGCCAGCCCCAATGGCGGAACCATGCCGGCGGCCATCACCGCCGCCATCGGCGCGTAAACCTGACTGGTGATCAAGCCGGTGGCGAAGGCATAGGCTGCCTTGTTGACCGGGCCGCCCATGTCGAACGCCATCATCGAACCCAGCAGCAGGCCGAGAAAGACCGCATTGCTGCCTTGCAGACCCTTGAGCCAGGCGGTGATCGCCGCCAGCGCGACGGCGACTGGTTCGCCCACCACGTAGTACATCAGCAAGCCGACGATCACCGTGCCGAGCAGGGGCAGAATCAGCACCGGCTTGAGGCCGGCCAGAGTGCGCGGCAGGGGAATGTGATCGCTGAGCCATTTGACGCTGTAGCCGGCGATGAAACCGGCGGCGATGCCGCCCAGAAAACCTGCGCCGATGGTGCTGGCGATCATGCCGCCAATCATGCCGGGAGCGATGCCGGGCCGATCCGCAATCGAATAGGCGATGAAACCGGCCAGGATCGGCACCATCAGGGTAAAGCCCGCCTTGGCTCCGATCTGGAACAGGGTCCAGCCCAAGGTGCCCTTGTTCGCATCTTCAAAGACGTTGATCCCGCCGATGGCGAAGCTGAGCGCGATCAGCAAACCGCCGGCGACCACGAAGGGAATCATGTAGGACACGCCGGTCATCAGATGCTTGTAGGCGCCGGTGCGGGTGGCAGCCTGCGGGGCCTTGGATTGCTGATCGCCGGTGGGCGCGGCGCCCGTAACCTTGGCGTCGGCAATCGCCGCACGCACCAGCGCGGCCCCGTCGTGGATCGCCGCCTTGGTGCTGGCTTCGTACAGCCGCTTGCCGGCGAAACGGGTTTTGTCCACCTGGGTATCGGCGGCGATGATCACTAAATCCGCCGCTGCGATGTCGGCGGCAGTCAGGGTGTTTTTGGCCCCGACCGAACCCTGGGTTTCCACCTTGATGGCGTGGCCCTGACTCTTCGCGCCCTGTTCGAGTCCCTCGGCGGCCATGAAGGTGTGGGCGATGCCGGTGGGGCAGGAGGTGATCCCGACGATCTTCAGGCTCGCCGCGACTGGCGCACCCGATGCGGACGGCGCCGGGATGCTGGCGAGTGCAGCCGCGATCACGTCAGCTCCGGCGCGGATTGCCGGTTCGGTCGTGGTTTCGTACAGCGGCTTATCCACGAAGCGGGCGGTGTCCACGCGAGTGTCGGCGGCGATAATGACGACATCGGCGGCGGCGATGTCGGCGTCGGACAGGGTGTTTCGCGTCCCGACCGATCCCTGCGTCTCAACCTGGATCTCGTGTCTGAGCGCCTTGGCGGCTTGTTCCAGCCCTTCGGCGGCCATAAGGGTGTGGGCAATGCCCGTTGGACAGGCGGTAACGGCAACTAATCTGGCCATGTTCAGCGTTCCTCTATTCTGGGTTCGGGTTCGGGGATTGCTCAGTCGAGCGGGGTGACGGTGATTTGTTGGGCGAGGGCGCGGACCTGGTCCGGCGGCGGCAGATGCGGGCCGAGCCGGGTCAGTTTGGCGGCTGCAAAAGCCGTCGCCAGTTGGGCGGTTTCCATCAGCGCCCGGTTTTCAAGCCGGGCCGCGATCAATCCCGCCACCATGGCGTCGCCCGCGCCGACCGTGCTGGTCATCGTCACCGGCGCGGGATGCGCGTGCAGCGCCTGTTCGCGGGTGAGAAACAGCGCGCCGTCTCCGCCCAGAGAGACCACCACCCATTCGGGCGGATTGGGTCCGTTCAGCAGCGCCCGCCCGGCGTTGATCAGCGCGTCCAGGGTGTCGAGCGGTTCGCCGACCAGTTCGGCCAGCTCGTGCCGATTCGGCTTGATCAAGCGGGGTCCGGCGGCCAGTGCGGCCCGCAACGGTGCGCCGCTGGTGTCGAGCGCCACGGCAGCGCCGGCGGTTTGAACCCGCCGGGTGAGCGTAGCGTAGACGTCAATCGGCAGACCCGGCGGCAAACTGCCGGACAGCACCACCCAACGGGCCTGTTCGATCAGCAGATCGAGGCGTTGCAGCACCTGTTCCAGCAAATCGGCGGCGGCGACGGGATCAAGTTCCGGCCCCGGCATGTTGAGGTCGGTGGTCTCGCCGCTCTCGCTATCGACCAGCTTGGTGTTGATCCGGGTCAGGCCATCCAGGGTGCAGCAGTGATTGGCGATCTTTTTGCGTCGGAACAGTTCCTCGAACAGGGCGGCGTTATCGCGGCCAAGCTGGCCGGTGACTGCCGTACTCACGCCAAAGTCGGACAGGCAGGAAGCGACGTTGATCGCCTTGCCGCCGACGTCAATCTGCATCCGCAGGGCGCGGTTGACCGCGCCGGGGCGCAGGCCGGCGACTTCGATGGTCTGGTCGAGCGCCGGGTTGAGCGCGACAGTGACCACTTGCGGGAAGGGAGCAAAGGGATTCAGGGGATTCATAGGGCGCGAACCTCGTCGGCGGTGCGGGCGCGCAAGGCGCGCCGGGCCAGTTCCTGCATCGCCGCCCGCGATTCGCCGCGCAGCGCGGCTTTCACCGGAGCGATGTCCTGGGCGCTCATGCTCAGTTCGTCGACGCCGAGGCCAGTCAGAATGCGGGCGCCCAGCGGATCGCCGGCCAGTCCGCCGCAGACGCCGACCCAGCCCCCGCCGGTTGACCGGCTGGCGGTTTGGGCGCCACGCACCGTAGTGTCGATCAGGTTGAGTACCGCCGGATGCAGGCTGTCGGCTTGGGCGGCCAGTTCAGGGTGCTGGCGATCCACCGCCAGCGTGTACTGAGTCAGATCGTTGGTGCCGATGGAGAAGAAATCCACCAGCGGCGCGAAGCGGTCGGCCATCACCGCCACCGCCGGCACCTCGACCATGATGCCCAGCTTGACTTCAGGGCCGCTGACCTGCTGGCGGGCGAGTTCGCAGTGACCCCGCAGCGCTTCGATCTCGCTGATGTGAGTGACCATCGGGAACATGATCCACAGCGGCCCGTGCTGGGCGGCGCGGTACAGCGCCCGCAACTGGGCATAGAGCAAATCCTGGCGTTGCAACAGCAGCCGTGCGCCGCGCACGCCGAGGAAGGGGTTTTCTTCATGCGGCAAGTTGAGATAGGGCACCTGTTTGTCGCCGCCGATGTCCAGGGCGCGAATGATCAGCCGGCGTCCGACCATCACCTCGGCCATTTCGCGATAGACCCGGTACTGTTCGTCTTCATCCGGCGCGCTGTTGCGTTCCAGGAATAGAAACTCGGTGCGCATCAGGCCGATGCCCTCGGCGCCGGCTTCCAGCGCCGCGCTGGCCTGTTTCGGGTTGGCGACGTTGGCGGCGATTTCGATGGTGTGGCCGTCGGTGGTGGTCGCCGGCAAATGGCGGGTGGCGCGCAGACTGTCGCGGGCGGCGGTCTGGCGGGCGATCACCTCGGCGACGCTGTGCTGATCGGCCTCGCTCAGGTCGAGATAGAGGCAGCCGACGCCACCATCCACCACCGCGATGCCGCCTTCGGGCGCAGCCAGCAACGCTGGGCCAGCCGCCACGATGGCGGGCAAGCCGAGGGTGCGGGCGAGAATCGCAGTGTGCGAAGTGGGGCCGCCGACGCTGGTGGCCAGTCCCACCACATAGCGGGTGTCGAGATGCAGGGTATCGGACGGGGTGAGGTCTTCCGCCGCCAGAATCGAGGGTTCGGTCAACGTCAATTGTTGCCGTTCGATGCCGAGCAGTTCGGCCAGCACCCGTTCACCCACATCGCGCAGATCGAGCGCACGGGCCGCCAGCAGGGGATCGGCAATCTGCTGGAGTTTGTCGATCCGGGTGCGCAACGCCCGCTGCCAGGACCAGGCGGCGCCATGTCCTTGCATGATCGTGACCAGCGCATCCCGCACCAGCACCGGATCGGCCAGCAGTTCGCGCTGGGCGGCAAAGATCGCCGCTTCGGCGGCGCTGAGACGCTGACGGGTGCGCCCTTCCAGTTCCTCGCGCTCGGCGCGCACCGCCAGCAGCGCCTGCTCCAGCGCTTCGCCTTCGGCCACTATGTCGCCAGGCTGATCGCTAATCTCGAAGCGTTGGGAGACATGGCGCACCAGCTTGCCGACCGCCAGTCCGGGACTGGCTCCAAGGCCGTAAACCGTGCGCGGCGCTCCGCTGGGCGTCCATTCCGGCGCGATTTTTCGCGCGGCCAGCGCGTTGCGGCGGGCGCGCTCGGCATCGGCCTGTTCTACGGCGGACAGCCCGCGCACGGTTTCGTGCAGCGCATTCAGGGCGCGTTGGGCGTCGGGACCGCGCGCCGCGAGTCGCAGGGTTGCGCCGCAGGTGACGCCGAGCGCCAGCAGGTCGGTCAACCCTTTGGCGTCGGCGAATTCGGCATCTTTATAAATCCGCAGCTCGCAAGGGAAGCGCTTGGCGGTTTCGACCCAGCGGGCGGCGGGACGGGCATGCAGACCGTTGGGATAGTCCATGGTCCAGGTGGTTTCGGCGTCAGCCGGCCAGGCGGGCGCTTCCGGCGGCGCCGGAACAGAAACCGGTTCCGCAGCGTCGCCGAGCGCGGCGATCAGCACCAGCGGGTTTTCGGCATGAAACAGGATATCCAGCGCTTCGGGTTGCTGCATCAGCCGGGTCAGTCGGCGCAGCACGGCGATGTGTTCATCCGACTGGGCGGCGATAGCGACGACCAAATGGGCTTTCTGGCCCTCGTTCCATTCGATCCCGTCGCGCAATTGCAAAATGGCGATGCCGGTGTGGCGGATCAGGTGACGGTCTTCAATCATGCCATGCGGGATCGCCACCCCGCCGCCGAGAAAGGTATTCGCCACTTGCTCACGCTTGAGCAGGCTGGCGATGTAGCCGGATTCGATATAGCCCGCATCCGCCAGCAGTTGCCCGGCAAGGCGGATCGCGTCGTCTTTGCCGTTAGCCCGCGCATCCAGCCGGATGCAGGATTTAGTAATCGTTTTCATGTTTATCCTCCAACTGGTTTTCAGGTTCCACAGTTTTCATTTGTAATCGTTTACAACATGAATGTCAAGCATAACTTTTGGATGTGGGCGTGGGCTTGCGATGGGTGAATGAGTGATGCGGGGCGCGCCGAAGGAACACGGCTGAACAATAGGTTCCGAATTGCCGTCATGCTACGATTGGGTATTAGCAAGCGCCTGTAAGTAAAAGTAGTTTTTTAGGACAGCTTTCAAAGGAGCGTATCGTGTCAAGTTATTCGATTGGTCTGATCTGGCGGCGCACAACCCCGGATTTCGATGTAAAAACCTTTAATCGCGACCATATCTGGCATCTGTCCGGCGGACAGGCCGTGCGAGGATCGGCAGCGCCGGAATATGCCGGCAACCCGGACATGAGCAATCCTGAAGAAGCGTTGCTGGCGGCGCTGTCCAGTTGTCACATGCTGACGTTTCTGTCCATCGCCGCGCTCAAGAGGCTGGTGGTGGATCGCTACGAAGATGANNGATTTTTGGCGGCGCGACGATTCCTGACGCCAGCGCAGTGCGGGAATTGCACCGCAAGGCCAAGGAGAACTGTTTTGTCGGCAATTCCCTGCTGAGCCAACTGGATCTGGAACCGCGTTTCTGATCGCAGCGGGCGCGGATCAGGATCATGCCGGGGGAACGCTCTGAATCTTGCATCACTGCCCGGTCTGCCCTATAACTCCATGCCCGGTGAATGGCGGTGGGAGGCGAAAGATCGGTATGCGGAAGTTTGGCGAGCGAATCGTTGTTCTCGGTATTGTGGCGTGGTTGAGCAGCGCCTGCGCTCCGAACAGCATCCAGGAGTCGGCGCAGCCGCCGTTGGCGGCGGATCGAACGGCGGCGCCGGACGGTTCCTGGCTGCTGGTGGACACCAAGGCGGACACGTTGAGCATCATGCAGGGTAATCGCCCGGTCGAAGTGTTCCGCAAAATCGCCTTGGGCAGCAGCGGCGCGGGCGTCAAGTTCAGACGCGGCGATAATAAAACGCCGACCGGCGTGTTTCGGGTGGGTTGGGTCAACGATAACAGCCGGTTCAAAACCTTTATCGGTCTCGACTATCCCAATCCCGATTACGCGGAGCAGGCGTTGCGGGAGCATCGGATTGACCGGACGACCTACGAACGCATCAAGACCGCCTGGGTCAACGGTCGTACTCCACCGCAAGACACGCCGTTAGGCGGGCAGATTGGCATTCATGGCGTAGGCGCGGGCAACCCGCAGGTACACAGTGCCGGCATCAATTGGACCAGTGGTTGCGTAGCGCTGGATAATCGGCAGATTGAGGCGCTCAGGCCCTGGGTAAAAAAGGGGATGCGGGTTGAAATTCGTTAGGCTGGGTAATTATGCAATTGTCTGCACGCCTAAATTTGGTTATATTAGGCCATTGTTGTGTTGTGGCAACGCCGTTGTGCTTTGACAACAGTTCCGTCTGGCACCTTTTTTGTTCGATTTTAGATTGCTTTTAGGAGTTGAAGATGTCCCTTAAGACTGTAACCAAGCTTTCCGCGCTGGCCCTAATTGCCGGTTTGACTGTGGGTTGCGCCAGCACCAGCGATCTGGCTGCGGTGCAGAAGGATGCCAACGAAGCCAAATCCATGGCTCGCAATGCAATGGATACCGCCAGCGAAGCCAAAATGATCGCCGGTGAAGCCAAATCCGTGAGCATGGCGACTGAAGAGAAGATCAATCGCATGTTCAAGAAGTCGATGTACAAATAAGCAATCAGGCCGGTCGAACGCCTGGCCGTAGTGCAAAAAACCCCGCAATTCATATTGCGGGGTTTTTTGTTGCCCGGCTACAACCGGTTCAGGGGTGGAGGCTCCGCCGGTGCATAACCGGTGGATGGCCGGGCCATGGGAACGGTGGGCCTGGAGTAGGGCGCCGGGCTAACCGGTTCTGGTTGATACGCTGGCGGCGCTGCGCTGGGTGTCTCCACCGGATAGGAATAGCCCGGTGGCGGATTGCCGTAGGGCGTGGCGTATCCAGGCGGGATGGCGGGGGCCGGACGGTAAGCGGGCGGAGGATTGTCGTAAGCGGGCGGCGCGGCAGGGATCGGGGTCCGGCTGGCCACCGGAGCGTCAGGCGCGGAACCTGCGGGGGATGCGCGATCCACCGGTTCGGCTGGAACTGAACCCGGATCCGCGTTGATCGCCACCGGAATGCCGCTGACCTGCTCCACCGCCACTTCCAATGCCGCCTGATCCACGCCCGGCATATCCGGGCCGATCTTGGCGATCACCGCCTGCCGGGCCTGTTCCAGGGTGATCTTGATCGGCAGGTTGTCTTCTTCCAGCGGTTCATGCGATTCGACCATCAGCATCCCGTTCAACCGGCCAACTTTCACCGGCTGGTCAATCAGGCGCACCGGAGTGCCGACCGGCACCATGCTGAATAGCCGCTCGATGTCTTCCGGGTACATCCGCACACAGCCATGCGTCACCCGCATACCGATGCCGTAGGGTTTGTTGGTGCCATGGATCAGATAGCCGGGCACACCCAGCCGCATCGCGAAACGGCCCAGCGGGTTGTCCGGGCCGCCCGGAATCACGTCCGGCAGGATGTCGCCTTCGGCGGCATGTTCAGCCTTGATCGAAGCCGGTGGCCGCCACGGCGGATCGATGTCCTTGGCGACGACCTTGGTCAATCCCATCGGCGTTTTCCAGTCCATCCGCCCGATGCTCACCGGGTAGGTAACCACGGTGCGCGATTCGCCGGCGTTGGCTTTGGGGTAATAGTACAACCGCATTTCCGCGATATTGAGGACGAGACCTTCGCGTGGGGTATCGGGCAGGATGTAGCGGGTCGGCAAAACGATAGGATTGCCCTCACCCGGCGCCCAGCGGTCCACACCCGGATTAGCGTGAACAATTTCGTCATAGCCCAGGCCGTAGCGGCGGGCGATGTCGACCAGAGTGTCGTCCTTGGTGGCGTACATCACCTTGACCTGCCCGATCACGTCGGCGTCCGGCGGTGGCAATGGATAAACCGTGGCGTGTGCGGCGCTGGCGGTCAGCCACCCCAGCAGTAGCCAGTGGCAGCGCTTCAAGGAGGGATTCGGCATGGGGTTGTCTCATCTCCAATTCGGTTATCGGGGCGAAGTTCTCAGGATTCTTCCCACAGTCCCCGATGATACCAGAGCCGAATTGCCCTGGAGTCGTGGGGAGAGGTTTCTGCTTACGCTTGGATTCATGCTAGGCCTGCTGCGTTCCGAACCGCAACTGGAAAGAATTTGGGGTGGTCCTGCACATATAGTGATAAGTAACCAATTGATTTTATTTGGCTTTACTTTGTAAGCGGTGAGGAAGTATCCGAAGCAAAATCTTCTCCAAGTGCTTGATTGATCATAATGCAGACCACCAGAAGCTCTATTTTTCATCGGATACTTCGTGCCTTATCCTACGCAACTACATGATTTTTATATCACTACATGTGCAGGACTACCGAATTTGGACCTTTACCGATATCAGTACCTTCGCTCCATCCGTTCGCCCTGAGTCTGTCATGCCAAAAGGCCATTTATCGGTAAAAAAAGAGTTTGGCTGGCCGACCCCGAACGGTTATTAAACCGGAAATGAATGCCTTGAGACCATAAAACTTTACAAACATAAAATTTTTGTTCATGGATTAATAAAGTAGTCTTATAATAACTACGGTTAACTGCGGTGTGCCCGAT
>DEHY01000115.1 GCA_002352185.1 Competibacteraceae bacterium UBA2788 | reverse complement strand
CGGTCGGCTGAAGCACTACGCAGGGATCGGACGTAACCGTCGGCGGGCCAGACCGACCTTGAGTTGATTCTTATATTCGCCGAGCAGCTTCAGCGTATTTTCCACGTATTCCTGCGAGGACATTTCATCGGCGACGTACTGTTGCAAGAGTTTCAGCCAGAACGCATGAATCTCGCAATACGACGAGCGGCGTTTTCCCATCAGCGGGCAATCGGGACACCGCGCCCTGGTCAGGGTCTGAGCCACTGCGGTTTTTTGCCACTGCCGCCGATACGCCTGGGCGTGGGCTGCAATCCACTCCAGCGCTCGCGCCTCGCGCTGGTCGTGGGGAAATTGCCCGATATAGCGTTCAATGTCGGCGACCTGCCGCAGCAAAAACTCCGCATCGGATACATCTGGCTGCTCGGCATCCCCCACAAAACGGGTGATGAGCGCCAACGTGGGATCATCTACGATATACATGGTTTTTCTNNTCATCAACATCGAACTATAAAAATTATAGCAAATAAATGATGCGCTGCACAAAATCGCTCCCGTCATCGAGTGCCGCGATGCCGACAAATCCGCGATGACCGCCAGGGCGGACGACCCGCAGCCTTTCAGGAGAGACACAACGTGCCCCAACGGTTTCAGCGTTCGACCTGGCGTTTGATGGCGCTGCTCGTCAGCATGCCAACGGCGGTACTGATCTTCGGCAGCATTTACCAGATCGGTTCGACCTATCTGGAAGGCAAACCCATTGATTTCTGGTCCAGTCTGGAATGGGCTTCCGAGACCCTGACCACCACCGGATACGGCGCCTACGCCCCTTGGAAACATCCGGTCATGATCCTGTTTATCATCCTGACCCAGTTCGTCGGCATGTTTTTCCTGGTGCTGGTCTTCCCCGTGTACGTGCTGCCCTACATTGAAGAACGCTTCGAGATGCGGCTGCCGCACACGCTGCCGCTGATGGCGGGCCGTGTGCTGTTCTATCGTTATGGCCCCACGATTGACTCGCTGCTGGAGGAATTTCAGCGCGTCGGCGCGGCGTTCGTGATTTTTGAAGAGGACATGGCGCTGGCCCGCAGCCTGCGGGATCGGGGCTATCCGGTCGTTTTCGGCGCGCTTGACGAAGATCCAGGGGTGCTGGCAGGCGTGGAGCGGGCGCAGGCGGTAGTGGCTAATGCTGGCGACCACGCCAACGCGATCTGTATTCTGATCGCCCGCGAACTGGGTTTTGGCGGTCCGATTTACGCGCTGGCCAATGATCCCCTGTACCGGCCACCGATGTTGAAGGTGGGTGCATCCGCCGTGTTCACTCCGACCCATGTCCTCGGCGCGGCGCTGGCGGCGCGGGCCAGCACCCGCATCAGTCCCCCGGCGGAGGGACTGCACCTGCTCAGCGCACAGGTGGGCCTGGCCGAATTCCGGGTTCGGGCGGACAGCCCGCTGGCCGGGCAACGCCTTGGCGAATTGCGATTGCGCGAACGTCACGGCGTGACGGTGATCGGCCAGTGGCATGGCGGCAACTTCAGCGTCGTCACCGGGCCGGACACCTGCATTGAACCGGGCGCGATTCTGGTCGCGGTGGGCGCCCATACCCATCTGACGCAAGTCGAGCGTCTGGCCGCGCCGATTCGCCGCACCGGCCCCATCGTGGTGGCCGGTTACGGCACCGTCGGCGGCAAGGTGGTGGAAATGCTGCGCGACGCCCACGAACTCACGATTGTGATTGACCAGCAACTGGCTCCCGGGGTTGACATCGTCGGTAACGTCCTCGAACACGCGACACTGGCCCGGGCCAACGCACGCGCCGCGAGCGCGGTGGTGCTGGCGTTGAGTAACGATAGCGAAGGGGTGTTCGCCACGGCGGTGGTTCGTGATTACGCGCCGGAAGTTCCGCTCATCGTCCGGGTCAATCGGGCGCCGAATATTCCACGGCTGTATCAGGCGGGCGCGGACTTCGCCTTGTCGGTGGGTCAGGTCGCGGGGCAAATTCTCGCTTACCATCTTCTTGGCGAAAAGACGGTCGCGGTTGAACAGCGCCTCAAATTCATCCGGGTGGCGGCGGGCGCGCTGGTAGGCGCACACCCGTGGCGCGCTCAGGTGCGCGAGCGAACCGGGGCCGCCGTAGTGGCGGTGGAGCGGGATCAGACCGTTTTCGTCAAGTTTGATGATGCCTTCCGGGTACACCCGGACGACACCCTGTTCGTCTGCGGAACCCCCGGCAGCCTGAAACAGTACCTGCGCGAGTTTCAGGCAACGCCTGCCGACAATCCGTATGCTTGAAAGGAGCGCGTTACCCGGCGGAAAAGATGCAATGAAAAACTGTGGGGAAGCGAGGTTTTATCTGACGCAATGCGGAGCGTGGCCGCTGGATGGAGAGGAAAGACCCGGTGCGCGGAGCGTGGAGTCTCAGGCGAACATATCGAACAGGCTGCCGAGCAGGTTGTTGTTGGTCTGGATCACCTTGACTCCGGCTTGAACCTGGTACAGCGCCTGTTGCTGCTCGATCAGGGGTTGGATCAGATCCCCAGCGGTGGAAGCGGGTGACGCGGGATTGGTTATTGATTGACGGGCGATGGTTTGCGCGCTCTGCTCCAGACGACTCATGCCTGCCTGGATCACCGAAACGCCCGATGAAATCGAATCGATCATCTGCATCTCCATAATACATTAGTTCTACTGATTAGACATTTTTTATTTTATAAAATTCTGGCTGTTTTTGCCAGCCAAGGTTCAAAATAGAGTCGGTTTTTTTGTATGGCGCTTCTTGAGTTCCCGATTTTTCGCGCATTGCTTTGGAAACAAACCCCGTTCAGGAAGCCGCGATGATCCAGCATTTAAGCGTTCGTCCTGATCTCGCTTACCCGCAGTGGACTCGCAGCGGCGGCTATCCACGGACGGGGGGTTATGAGCAGCCGGGCGGTCTGCGCACGGCCACACTAGGTCAATCGGAGACGGAAAACAACGTCAGCGCCGACCGCAGAACCCCTCGGAGCAAGCCCGCGACGGGCGCGGACAAAGCGGTTTCCGGAGCCGTTAGTAGTAAACCCCTGTTGAGCGAAGCAGATCTGGCCCTGGTGCGCAAGTTGAAGCAGCGCGACTTGAAGGTGCGCCAGCACGAGATGGCGCATATGGCCGCAAGTGGTGGCTTGGCCCAGGGCGGTCCCAGTTATAGCTATCAGCGCGGCCCGGACGGACAGAATTATGCTATTGGCGGTCACGTCAATATCGATATCTCGCCGGGCAAGACTCCTGAGGAGACTCTGCAAAAGGCCCAGGCGGTTCGGGCTGCCGCCCTGGCCCCCGCTGATCCATCCGGCCAGGATATTGCCATTGCGGCTCAGGCCAGCCGGATGGCCATGCAGGCGCGAATGGAACTCATCCAGCAGCAAGCGGCGGAACGCGGCTATTCCGTCAATAATGATGAGGATACGCCGGCTGGCCGGTTGGCCCGGCGGTTCATCTCCGCTGTTACGCCCCAACCCGTACCCCTCATGCAGTTAGCGGCCTAGTGATGCTCCAAGCGGCTTAGGATTGCTATAGCTTGTGGCGCTGGACAGGATCAAGCCCTACATTCCAGCGCCGTCCGTGAACAGGACGCCACCGTGGCTGCGAATGACCTCGGCGTAAAACCGGGCGCTGGCTTTAAAGGTCCGTTGCTGCGTTGCGTAGTCCACATGGATCAGGCCGAAGCGTTGCGAATAGCCATAAGCCCACTCGAAATTGTCCAGCAGCGACCAGGCGAAATAGCCGCGCAGATTCACCCCGTTTTGTCGAGCCGCCAGCGCCGCACACAGATGATCGCGCAGGTAGCGCCGCCGCAGCGGATCGTCCACTTCACCCTCCGCCTGGGGCGGATCGTAGAAGGCCGCGCCGTTCTCGGTGATGTACAGCGGCAGCGCGCCGTACCGGCTGGCGACCCATTGCAGAATGTCGGTCAGTCCTTGCGGATACACCTCCCAGTCCAGGCCGGTGTGGGTCTGCCGATCCTGCCGCACTTTGGCGACTGCCAAAGGCCACGCGCCGGGATCGTGCCGCACCACCTGTCGGCTGTAATAGTTGATGCCGAGAAAATCCAGCGGCTGGCGGATGAAATCCAAATCGGCGTCGGGAAATGTCGGCCAGGCCGCGCCGAAGATGTCCGCCAGTTCCGGTGGGTAGCTCCCCAAAAACACCGGATCGAGATAGTGGCGGTTGAAATCGGCGTCGGCGCGCATGGTGGCGTTTAAATCCTCGACCGTTTCCGTGGCCGGATATTTTGGCTCCAGATTGACCACCAGCCCGATTTGATGCCGGCCTTCGGCCCGGTAGGCTTGCACTGCGGCGGCGTGCGCCCGTAGCAGGTGGTGGGCGGCGATGGGGGCGGCGTAGGGATTGCGCTGGCCCGGAGCGAGAACGCCATGCAGATAGCCGCCATCCACTACCACCCACGGCTCGTTCAGCGTGACCCACAGCTTCACCCGATCATCCAGCGCCCGGAACAGGATCCGTGCGTAGTCGGCGAACCAGTGGGCGCTATCGGGATTGAGCCAGCCACCCAGGCGATCCAGCGCCGCCGGCAAATCCCAGTGATACAGCGTCAACATCGGCTGGACGCCCTGTTCCAGCAGCGCATCCACCAGCCGCTCGTAGAAATTCAGCCCACGCCGATTGACCGGCCCTCGCCCTTGGGGCAACACCCGGCTCCACGATACGCTGAAGCGATAGGCGTTGAGTCCCAGTTCGCGCATCAACGCCACATCGTCCCGGTAGCGGTGGTAGTGGTCACAGGCCACATCGCCGGTTTCGTTGTGGTGAACCCGGCCCGGCGTATGGGCGAACTCGTGCCAGATGCTTGGCCCGGCGCCATCGGCCAAGGGCGATCCTTCAATTTGATACGCCGAGGTGGCGGCGCCCCAGAGGAAATCGGCAGGAAATAGCGAGTGGGCGGACATGACGGAACATTCCAGAGCAGAGGTTATCGGCAGGAAGGGGCGTCGGCGCTCCCATGATCCAGCGCTGCGCCATCCCTGCCAAAAAAGTGGAGGCGCATCGGATCCAGGCTCAGGCGAACGGTATCGCCCGGATGGAAAATCTGGATGCCGGGCAGTCGCGCCACCAGCATCGAACCCGGCGCGTCCATCCTGCTAATCCGCGCATACAGCAGTGTTTCATGGCCCAGATATTCAGTGATGCTGACCGTTGCGCGCAGGCCGTCGCTGGCGAGACGCAGATGTTCAGGCCGGATGCCGGCGGTCAGCGGCGCATCCTGTCGGCAATTCGCTATCGGCGCCGATAACGGCAGGGTTTGCTCGCCCAGATGAAGCTGCACGCCAGCGCTGGCGGAAACGACCCGAACCGGGAACAGATTCATCGGCGGGTTGCCGATAAACCCGGCCACAAAGGCATTGGCGGGCCGCTCGTACAATTCCTGCGGCGGCGCGATCTGTTGCAGGCGGCCTCGATCCATCACCGCCACCCGGTCGCCCAGCGTCATCGCCTCGGATTGATCGTGGGTGACGTAAAGCGTGGTTGCGCCTAATCGATCCAGCAGCTCGCTGAGTTCAGAACGGATTTGCACCCGCAAGCGGGCATCCAGATTCGACAGCGGCTCATCCATCAGGAATGCCGCCGGTTGCCGCACCAGCGCCCGCCCCATGGCGACCCGCTGCCGCTGACCGCCGGAGAGTTGTTTCGGCAACCGGTCGAGCAAAGCGCCGAGACTGAGCAGTTCCGCNNGTCATGTGCGGATAGAGAGCGTAATCCTGGAACACCATTGCGACATTACGCTGTTGTGGCGGCAGGTGGTTAATGGGTTGACCGTTGATCCGCAAGACGCCACAGGTGGTCTCGTCCAGTCCCGCCAATAGCCGCAGCAGAGTGGATTTACCGCAACCGGACGGTCCGACCAGCGCCACCAGCTCACCGTCGGCAATGGCGAGATTGAGCGCAAAAAGAGCCTGAGTTCCACCGGGATAAATCTTGTCAATCTGCTCAAAAGCGATGCTGGCCATGTCCGCCATAACTCCGGGAGAACGCTTCCACACTGAATCTTAACGCGCTTGAAACTGGCCGCCCGCGTCAAAACGCCAAGGCCGGGAGATTTGCAGAATATCCCACTTCTGGCGCAATTCCGGCGGAAAAGGCGCGTAAGGGTCGCCCAGCCTGACAATGCGTTGCGCCGCCTGATCCAGTTCGGCGTTACCGGATGAGCGGGCGACCCGAACATCACGCAGGGAGCCATCCGCGCCAATGTGTACGTCCAGCACCGGGCCAGCACTCAAATTCAGCTTGCGGGCGACTTCAGGAAAATTGGTTTCGCCAATCCGTTCGACCTTGCGAATCCAGGCAGCGATATAGAAACCTTCCAGTGATTGCGTGTCGTTCGGGTTGACGCGCCTGCTGCGAACACCGGCGGTTGCGCGCCGCTGGGTTTCCGTATCCAGGCTTGCAATTTGTCCGAGTAGCGCACCGCTATCCAGCCGGCTGGAGGGATTGGAGGGGGTAGTTTCGGCGCGGCGTTCCAGACGGCGGGCAGGAGTTTTTACCACCGATTGGCGCGCTTCAGCCGGAATGGGCGGGGCAGTGGGTTGGGCGGGTTTGACCGATGAAACCGGTTGGGTCGGCTTGGCGGGTTCCGCCGGTTTTGCTGGAACAGTGGGTTTAACGGGCCAAGGAGACGGTGGCGCGATCCTGGCGACTACAGGCGGTTTGACCGGCTTGGCGGGTTCCGCCGGTTTTGCTGGAACAGTGGGCTTAACGGGCCGAGGAGACGGTGGCGCGATCCTGGCGACTACAGGCGGTTTGACCGGCTTTGCAGCGGGTGGCTGAGACGCTGGTTTGGCGACCACGGCGGGCGTCGGCGTGGGTGGCGCGGGCAACGGAACTGCGATGGAGGAGGTGGCATCAGGCGTTGCAGGCGCTGCCCCGGATTCCGCCGGCTCCGGCGCAACAGTCGGCGGCTCTGGAACCTTGGGCCGTTCCAGCGGCGGTAATAGCACGACATCGAACCGCCGGGGAGCGGGCGCATGCAGCCACCGCCAGTCCACCGGGACGCCACAGAACAGCGCGCCATGCAGGCCGAGCGCCAGCAGCAGGGCCAGCGTCAGCCGGCGGGTGTCCGTCGCGTCATCGGCAAAAAGGCCGCTCATCGAACCCCGACGGCGCTCAGCGCCGCAACTGCCGTTCGATGGCCGTCATCAACTCGCCGCCAATATCCAGCCCGAACTGGGCGTCCAGTTCCCGCGCACAGGTCGGACTGGTGACGTTGATCTCGGTCAGGTAATCGCCGATCACATCCAGGCCGACAAACAACAAGCCCATTTCCCGCAGTTTCGGCGCGACCTGGGCGCAGATCCAGCGGTCACGCTCGTTGAGCGCGATGCCCTCGCCCCGCCCGCCCGCCGCCAAGTTAGCGCGAGTCTCGCCGGCCTGCGGGATCCGCGCCAGCGCATAGGGCACCGGATCGCCATCAATCAGCAGAATGCGCTTGTCGCCAGCGGTCACTTCCGGCACATAGCGCTGCGCCATGCTCAGTCGCCGCCCATGCGCAGTCAGCGTTTCCAGAATGACATTGGTATTGGGATCGTCCTGGGCAAGCCGGAACACCGACGCGCCG
>DEHY01000086.1 GCA_002352185.1 Competibacteraceae bacterium UBA2788 | reverse complement strand
CCTGCCGGGGCCGTTGCGTGTGGACATCCCGCCCGGCCATCGCACCGCGCCCGGCCTGGACGAGCGCGCCGCGCCCGACGCCGATCCCGGGTTCAACGACCGATGACGCTACTGGAGCTGCTCGCCGCCGCGCGCGGGCAACTGGCCGATACCGGCGGCCATACCGGAGCCGCGCCGCCGGGGTTTGCCTACTTCTGGCAGTTTGAGGATCGGGGCTGCCGGTGGCGCAACGCCGACTTGATCCAGTGGCTGGCCGACGCCGAAGACGAAGCCTGTCTGCGGGCGCGGCTGCTGGTGGACGACACGACGCCGCATGTCGCCCGGCTGCCGGTCGCGCCCGGCGTCGCCGAACTGCCGCTGTCGCCGTGGGTGATCGACGTGACCCGCGCCCAACTGGAATCGCAGCCCGACCCGTTGCTGCGGGCCGCGCCGGATGCGCTCGATGCGCGCAGGCCGGGCTGGGATCGCCTTGCCGGTACGCCCCGATCCTACTGTCTGGACGGATCGCGCCTGGTGCTGACGCCGATCCCGGTCGCGCCCGACACGCTGCGGCTGCGGGTGATTCGGCGACCGCTGGCCCCGCTGGGGGCGACGATCTGGACCGGCGCGCCGGCGATCTGGTCCATCGCCCAGGTGCGGGCGGCAGCGGAAATCTGGACGATGACCCCGGAGATTGCCCCGATCTGGCACGGGCGGCTGCTGAACTGGGTGTGCGCCGAAGCCTACGCCAAAGCGGATTCCGAGACGGCCAACGCCGCCGTGAGCGCCGACTATCGGGCGCGGTTCGAGCGGGATTTCGGGCCGCGCCCGTCCATTCGCGCCCAGCGTCAACAGCGCGACCGCCGCCCGGCGGTGGTGCGGGCGATCCTTTTTTAACGTTGCGGAGGCCGCCATGACGACCGAAGACGCCGCGTCTCTGCGCCGGCGCATGGATCAAGCCCTTGCGGAGAATGCAAGGCAGGATCGAGCGCAGATTTGCGAGATGCTGGAACGGCTGGCGCGCATGGAATCGGTGATCCAGCACCTGGGCGACGAGGCCCGCACGGCGCGCCAGCAAACGCTGGCGGTGCAAGTCGCCCAGAATTCGATCATTGAAAAACTCACCGAGTTCTCGGCCCGCTTCGTCGCCCATGTCGAGGACGAAGCGCAGGAGCGGTCGCTGTTTCAAACCCTCGCGGATCGGGTCAGCGCCCATGCCGCTCGCATTACCGGGCTGGAACGCCTGTTCTGGGCGCTGGCCGGCGCGAGCGGGACGGTGGCGCTGGCCGCCGTCGGCTGGGCGCTGGAACTGCTGAAAACCCTGAAGCCCTAGAGTCCTAGAGTCGTTCCCATGGTTCCGTCCGCCACCGTTGAGCCGAACGCCCCCGGCGCGGCAAGGCCCTCGCCGCCCAACGACCCGACGCAGGTCACGCAATTCCATGGCCTGAACCAGCGCCTCGACCCGACCCGGTTAGGGCCGGAATGGGCGCTTCAGGCCGATAACGTCCTGTGCGACGACGCCCGGTTCTATGTGCGCCGTCCGGGCTATGCGGCAGTGCGGGCCGGGGTCAAGGACGCCTTTGCCGCCGGTCCGAATACGCTGTGGGTGGTGGACGCTGCGGATCGGTTGCTGGCGCTGGGGCCGACGGGCGAGACGGCGGCGCTGGCGACCGGGTTTATCGGCGCGCCGTTTCGCTGGATGCAGTTCGGGTCGGTGACCTTCTGCCAGTCGCAGTCCACCTCGGCGCAGTGGGCGATTTATCCGGATCGGGTGGTGCCGTGGGGGATTCCGCTGTGCCCGCCGCCCACGCTGGGGACCACGACCGGAACGCTGCCGGCGGCCACCTACCTGGCCGCTGCCGTCTACGTCGCCGAGGACGGACGGGTGGGCGGCTGCGCCGCCTTCGCCACGGTGACTCTGACCGGGTATGGCGGGATCACGGTCGCCCCGCCCGTTTTGGCCGGGTATGCGACGCGGGTCTACCTGGGCGCCCCGGACAGCGCCGAGCTGCTCGAATACGCCACGACCACGACCCCCTTCACGCTGGGCGCGGTGCGCGATTTCGTCGGGCTGTCCCTCCCGCTGCGCAGTCTGGACTGCTACCCGCCGCCAGTCGGTCAGGTGCTGGGCGTTGCGGGCAATCAAGTGGTGGTCGGGGTGTGGGAGCCGCAGCAGGATCGCACCACCCTGTTCTTCAGTCGCCCGGACTATCCGCACTGGTTTCCGCTCACGTCCGAGTTTTTGATGATCCCCGGCCGGGTCACCCTGCTGGCCTGGACGCCGGCGCGCCGCGACCTGGGGGCGGCGCTGGTCATCGGCACCGAGACGGCGATCTACGAACGGGTCAACGGCAAGCTGATGCAACTGGCGGCGTATGGCGCGCCGGCGCACGCCGCCGTGACTCTGGACGCCGGGGACGTGGCGTTCTGGACTCAGCGGGGGCTGTGCGCCGCCACCCCGTTCCGCGAACTGACGGCGGATCGGCTATTGCCCGCGCTGCGCGAGGTCGCCACGGCGGCCCGCTTCTCCTGGCAAGGCTCCGAGTATGTTTTGGTCGCACAGCAGGGCGCGATCCGACCGTCTCCATGTTCTCCCCGCACCCCCATGCCCATCACCACGCAGCATCGCAACGGCCTTTAATCGAACGACGAACGAGGACCCCATCATGGCTTTTCGCATCTCCACCAAGCTCAAAAACGTCATGCTCGATGCCATCCGCACCGGACCCGGCTCGTTGCTCAACGGCGTGATCTACGTCTACTCCGGCAGCCAGCCGGTGGATGCCGACGCCGCGCCGACCGGGACGCTCCTTGGCAAAATCACCGTCGGCGCGGGCGCGTTCTCGTGGGGCAGTCCCACCAACGGCGTGGACTTCGACGCTGCGGCGGGCGCGACCCTGAACAAGGCCGCCGCCGAGACCTGGCAGTTTGTCGGCCTCGCCAACGGGGTGGCCGGCTGGTTTCGGCACATGGGCAACGCCGCCGATTCGCTGACGACGGACGGCTCGGCGACCTATCCGCGCATTGATGGCCGGATTGCGACCACCGGCGCGGAGATGAACCTGTCCAACCTGGACATCGCCATCGGCGCGACCACCACGGTGGACACGTACTCCATTGCCTGGCCGGCGGGTTTCTAATGATCCACTGGCTGTTTCGCGGCGATCCGGCGGCGTGCGCGCCGTGGGTCGGGCCGGCGAAAAAGTGGGCGCGGGCGCTGGAACGCCGCAGAGAGCGCAATCGGACCTATCGGCTGGATAACGGCGTCCGGATTCGGATCGAGAACTACGGGACGATGCAAAAAGTCTGGATTGAAGCCGATGAGCTTTGCGGCTACCAGTTTTACGGCAGCGAAGGCACCCTGCAAAAGACCGTTGAAGACCCTCATGTTCCCGGTCGCTGGTTGCCGCTGGGAAATTGGGTTTGGGTACAGCCGATCCTGAAGCAGGGCCAGATTGAATTCAAGGCCAAGCCGCTGCTCTCCAGTTTGCGCGAATCTCAGGAGAGTCCGCCCAAGTGGCCGTATCACCCCAATCCGTATCTGTCGCTGAATCCTGAACTCGCCCGGCATCTGCATTTAAGACCGATGCATCAACCCGATGGCGTCGGAGTCAAGAAATGGCGCAACGCCAGGAAGCCGGGGCGGTTTCTGACCTCAACCTGGGCGGAACCAACTCCGGATCAGGGCTATTTTCTCCGCAGCGGATCGATGCCGTTCTGGTGGTTTTCCGGGTTTGGCGACCGGGGCTATGATGTCGCGCCCAGTGTGTTTAAGAGCCGAACCGGAACCGCGCAAGTCCCGGATAGCGACTGGTATCGCGGCGCGAGTTTGCACACCGCGACTTCAGAAGCATTTGGCGCTCGCACCTTTATTGTCATGGTCACGATCACTCATGAATTCTATTGCTATCCAGTAGGAGTGCAAGGCGAAACCTTTGGCGTCAGTCCCAACAAAGCCAATGTCGAAGGCCGCTATGTCCAAAGCCAACCGGCTCCCTTGCCCGGTTGGGTCTCTCTGTTTGAGGTCGGCGCATCCTCCACATTAAGCGCCGCCGATCACAGCAAACAGCCGCAACCGCTTTGGGTCTTCTCTCCCCAGGGCGATAAAGCGGCGGCGGTGATGGTTCACCTGGACGCGCCCTGGGCGGATGCCTACCACACCTCATCACGCTATCAAAGCGGAGTGAAGGAATTTGACCTGCAAGAGACCCGCCCCGGCGTGGTGGAAGTGGCCTTCACCATTGCCATTACTGGCGAGAATCCAGAGGACTTCACCTTTGCCGTCGCCCTTAACCAGACGCTCTATTCCGGCGATGACGGACGCGGCTATTTGGCGGTGGGCTATGCCGCAACCGATTTTCCCGATCTGCCGGGCAATGTGCGCTACAACGACCTGCTGATTCTGGAACAGCAGTATTTCATCGGCGCGCTGTTTGCTCCCGCGCAGCACTACGCGATTCCCCCGACGACCCTGGTGGACGCCACGCGCCAGGTGATCATGAATCCGCAACTGGTCGCCGTCGCCCAAGTCACCGCTCCGGGCGAGGGTGTGGTGCTGCGCTGGCTGGCCGCGCACACCGCCTTCTGGCAGACGAATAGCACCTACGGCGGCATCACTGCGGCCAGCCTGATGAATCCGACCTTTGATGCGCTGGCCGACAAGCCCGCTGAAGCGGCGACGACGCAGCAGTGGTCCTTTCACACCGCCATCAACGCCATGGATTTATCCACGCTGACCTTCTGTTTTGGCGTGTCGGCCACCCTGACCGGGATTTGCACCGCAGGCAGCGCTCTTATTGAAGGCGAACTGATCCAGTGGAGCGGGCCGTTTTGCGCCAGCGCCGCCTATGTGGTGACGTATGCCCTTGGGGTCAAGGATGAGGAACGCAGTGTCGGTCATCCCCAGCTAAAAGCGGTATTGCCCGCCTATTTCACCTTGACCCATACCCATCCGGCGCTGGCGGCGCTGACCCCGGTGAATCTCAAGGCCACGATCACCTCGGTCGCTACGCCGCCTGCTGACGATCTCAACGGGCCTTACGGCGATTTGTATAAAACCGGACGCTATCGCACTCCCGTCGCCTGGGAATCCGGCAATGAAGCCGATTACTACCGCTTTACCGAATTTGCGGAGGTGACGGTGAATACCGGCGTTTCCGGGGCGACGCCGCAAACGGTTCCCGTCCTTCACGCCTCGGCGCTGGCCTTTTCCTTCGCCACTGATTTTACGGCCCAACTGGGGCCGAACGCGCTGATTGCCGGAACCGAGTTTAACGCCCAAGGCTGGATGGTCACGATTCCTAGAATCTTTCAGTGCTTTGACGGCCAACTGTACCGAAGGCCCGGTTTGCGCTGGATGAAGCGCATCCAGGACGGCAATCAATTCTGGCGTCCGAACGGCTGGCCGAATTCATTAGTTATGGAGACTGGTGACAGCAGTTACAGCGGATACCCCATGGGCTTGATTCTGCACGCCCGCTTTGCGGAAATGGCGTTGTTCGGCCTCAACAATCCCTGCGCCCAACTCAGCGCCGAACCCAATGGCTCCTATGCCCTGTTCTTCGGCCCGTTTGCCGCCGCAACGACAACCGTGCCGACCCATCCGAATATCGGCGATCCGGTTCCCGCCTTAACCGCCTTCGTGATTGAGCAGAACCTGATGGACGTGATCAAGGTACGCTTGCCAAAAAACAAGGCTTACCTTGAAGGCAAAACGACGCATCGGGAGCAAATGAATCAGGCGTTCGGCTTAACGCTGTCTCCCAATGATTATCTCTACGCCTTCGCCCTTTCCGGCAGCGATCTCTTTTTACATCCGCAGAAGACGTTAGCTCCAACACTGATCGCGGACTGGAGAGCGCAAAGTCCCTACGATCATCACTACCAGTTCTATAACGGCCAGCGCTATGGCGGCTCCATCATTCTGTCGCCACTGGCGATGGGCTGGAAGAAAACGGTGTATGCGAATACGGTCGACGGCTGGATCGCGCAAACCACCTCCTGTTTCAACACCCGTGATTTACAGGAGTGCCCGACGCCCTGGCCGATAGCCTGGCCGACTCCTCGACTGGAAGGACTGTTTACCCACGTGCCACTGAAAAAGGACCGCTGAAATGGCGACCGTCGTCAAATACACCCATACCCCGCGCCGTTTTTCCGACGGCACGCTGGATTGGGACACCCACACCTTCAAATGCGCGCTGCTTACCAGTACGTATGCTCCGAGCGCCGCCCATACCGTGTGGACCGACGTTTCGGCGCACGAAGTGCCCAACGGCAACGGCTACACCACCGGCGGCGTCCCGCTGACCGGGAAGGTCGTCACCAACACCATGATCGATTGCAATGATCCGTCCTGGGTCGCGCTGGCCAAGACCTTCCGCTACGCCGTGTTTTATAAGGTCGGGACCGATAACGGCCTCACGGATCCGCTCGTATGCTATGTCGACTTCGGCTCCAACATCACCGCCGCCGGCACCGATTTTGTCATCACCATTGATTCACTGGGTCTGCTGACGTTGGGGTAAACCATGACTGCGCGCTTTTATCAATCGACCGACGCTTCCGCGCCGACCCTTTATGGGAGCGTGGCGGCGGGCAACAACCTGGTTAATTTGCTGGATAAAATCCTGGTCGCCGGCTACGGCAGCCAGGTGGCGGCAGGCTGGACCAAGCCGTTCATCGCCGCCAACCAGGCCTGTTTCAAGCAGGCCGGCGCGGGCGGCCTGTATCTGGCGGTGGACGACACTACGACGATAACGGCGCGGGTGCGCGGCTTTGAGACCATGACCACCGCGACGGCGGGCACGGGGCCGTTTCCCACCGATGCCCAGTTGTCCGGCGGCGGCTACATGCACCGCAGCACCACCGCAGACACCACCGCGCGGCCCTGGGTCTGTATTGCGGATAACACGTTCTTCTGCCTGGTGGTGAACTGCGACGGGACCAGCGCCGCGTGCTCGGTGCTGATGTTCGGCGACATCCTGAGCTATCGCGCCGGCGACGCCTACCACAAAGTGCTGGTGTGCGCGCCCAACACGGGAGCGACTTCGTATGTGGCGGCGGATGCCGCCGCCATTTCAACAGCGCTGGCCGGACACTACATGGCGCGGTCTTATACTCAGATCGGCTCCAGCATCACCGTAGGCCAGCATACGGACACCGCCAAGGCGGGCTTGGCTTACCCGCATCCAGTAGACGGCGGGCTGTATTTAGGCCCGCTGTGGATTCACGAAAACGCGCTGTCCGTCGTCCGGGGCGTACTGAAAGGGGTGTGGGTTCCGCTGCACACCGGGAACCGGCCCTTAGCCCATGGCGATACCTTCAGCGGGACCGGAGCGCTGGCGGGCAAGACCTTTATTTCGCAGCACGTGACCACAACCAAGTCCCTGTTGCTGGAAATCTCGGACACCTGGTAATGGCGGACCAAGGGGCTATCGGCGTCACCCGCAGCGACCTCGGGCGGCGTTTCGACCCCGGCTGGCCGAGCGCGCCGACCGTCTCCCAGCGCAGCGACCCCGGGCGGCGTTTCGACCCCGGCTGGCCGAGCGCGACGCCGACCCTTGCCCGCTTCAAAATCGATACGATTTACGCGATTCCCGACGGGGGCGGGTGGACGGTTCCGCTCCCGCTGACCCTGCCGACGCCGTGGCTCCGCCAACAGCCCGCCTCGTGGTGGCCGAGCGCGGCGGCGTTCAGCCTGGGGCAACCCAGAGGGCGCAACGGAACCGCTACCCTGTCGGGCACGGTGACGGTGCAGGGGGCGCCTGCGGCCCGCCGGGTCATCGTGCTGGATCAAAAAGCGCTGGAGGTGGTCTACGTCACCGCCAGCAGCGCCGCCGGAGCCTGGAGCGTCGACGGCCTCGACCCGACCGACCCGGAGCGCTATTCCGCCGTCTGTTTTTTCGGCCCGGGCGGGGAGAACGCCGCAGTCTTTGACCGGCTGACGCCGGGATGAGCTACACCCCGCCGGTCTTCAACGCGGTGGCGTTCATCGCGGGGCCGGCCTCTACGCCCCCCGCCTGGAATGCGGTGGCGCTCAAAGACACTCAGGCCGCGTTCGTGTTCGCCTTTGCCGACGCGATGACCTGGGCCGGGAATTCGATCCTGGCCTCCCTGATCATGGCGTCTGTTCCGGTCGCCGCCGGAGCGCTGACCTGGACCGGGACCGCCTCTACGGCGGGATCCGCAACCCAAGCCTACCTCACGCCCGATCCCCTGACCTGGCAAAGCGGCAACGCCAAGCCCCAGCGCCTCGAGGCGTGGAATCCGTCCGACCATTACTCCAATCTGGTCCTGAGCGCCGGCCACCGCACCGTGACCGTGGACGCCGGCGCCGGAACGGCGTGGGGATTGATTCGCGCTACGGTGGGACGCTCGGTGGGAAAGTATTACTTCGAGGTCCAGCTGAACGACGACGAGGAGGTCGCCGTCGGTCTGGCGACGGCGCTGGAACCGCTGTCGGGAGCGTTGGGTATGGGCAGCGGCGGCTGGGCGTTCCTCCCGCACGCGGCTCCCGCCGAGCCGGAGTTCGCCCACGCGGGGACGGTGACGACGCACGGCGGCGTATTCTATCCGACGCAGGTGTTAAGCGTCGCGGTGGATTTCGCGGCGGGCGCGCTCTGGTTCGGCGTCAGCGGGTATTGGTGGAGCGGCGACCCCGCCCTGGGGACGGATCCGCACTTTACCGGCTTGAGCGGGACGCTGTATCCCGCCGCGTCCTTGCGTTATACCGGCATCGCCCGGTCGCTCACGGCGCGATTTTTTCCGAGTCAGTTGGAGTTCGTTCCGCCCACCGGATTTTCCGCCTGGGGCGATGACCTGCTGTCGATTCCAATCCGGCGCGGAGCCATGACCTGGACCGGGGAGAGGGCGCATACCCAGGTGGAAAGCATCGTGGGCAACGCCGCGCTCGTCTGGGATGGAACCGCCGGGATCGGGACCGCTCAGCCCTACCCTGTTTTGTGGAGGACGCCGGGCAGCCGCACCCTTAACACGACCGGCATGTACGCTTTGGTCTCTGCGACGTTCCTGGCCACGCATTATAAAATCAGCGGGAAAGGTTATTTCGAGGTCCTGCTGAGGGACCTCCTGCCCAATGATGACGTGGCCATCGGCGTGATTGCGTTCGGCGGCAGCATCAGCGGCATGGTCGGACAGCACGCGACCGGGTGGGGCTTTTCGCCAAGCCGTACCGCGCCCTATCCCTCGGAACTCCGACACGCGAGTGAAGTTGTATCTTATGGCGGGTTGTTCGCGGTCGGCGACACGGTTAATGTCGCGGTAGACCTGGACGCGGGGAGGCTCTGGTTCGGGCGCAACGGCGTCTGGATCGGCGGTGATCCGGCGGCGAACACGGCGCCGGCCTTTTCAGGATTGCCGGCGGCGCTGTATCCGGCGGTTTCGATCCGTCCCCTTTCCGTGGCGGCTTCCCGCGACGTGCTGGACGGCGCCTTCTCCGTCCGGCATCTTCAGTCCGATCCGCCCGCCGGCTTCACCCGCTGGCAGCCGTCGGATCGGGTGACTGCGGATGCGGACGGGATGATCTGGACCGAGCGCGAGGTGTTCATCGCCGGGGAGGCGGTGAGCGCCGGGAGCCTGATCTGGGCCGGGTCAACGGCGGCGCCGGTTGCGGTGAGCGCGGTACAGGTCGCCGCCGGGGCGCTGACCTTGGCGCCGCGCCCGGTGGCCGCATTGAACGGGGCGTTCTGGAATCCGTTCGATAGAGCGCCGGGGATTGATTTTTACCTGCCGATCCCCGGTCAGCCGCAGCGTTACACCTATGTCACCACCAACAGTGGGGACTGGCAATCCGCGCGGGCCACGGTGGGGCGCTCGTCCGGGCGCTGGTTCTGGCGGGTCGCGGTGTGGGGCAACGACGGCGGCAAGCAGGAGATCAAGGTCGGGCTGGTGGACGCCCTGGCCGATTTGACCGCCGGCAATCTGGGCGACCGGACCACGGAATGGATGCTGGAACTGGGCGGCAACGCTTCCATGCAGAATATCACCTGGTTCCGCAACGGCGCGCTGCCGCCTTACCCCGGCTACCACAGCCCCTGGCCGGGCTACGAGTACCACCATCAGCCGGTGTTCCCGACCCATACCTTTTCCTCGACGCCCAATGGATCGGTGCTGCTCATTGCCGTAGACCTCAATGTCGGCAAGATGTGGGTGGGATGCACCTACTGGGACAACACCACCGAAGTCAGCAGTCAGCTGATCATTTCCGGTTTGACTCTGGTGGCGTCCAATCTGACCGGCACGGTTTATCCGTGCGTCTCGCTGCGTCAACAGTTCTCGGCCCCGGTCATTGCCCACGGCGAGTTTTGCGGTCCGGTGCGCTACGCCGCCGCCGCCGTCGACCCGGACGGGATGATCGCGTTCGAGGTCGTGCCTGAAGGATTCAACTGTTTTGCCGGCTGGGCGTCCGCCGAGTCGGCCTGGTTTTCCCTAACGGCGCAGCCCGTTGCTTATACCGGAGGAACCGCCTCAATGGGTGCATCCGTCGCACTGACTTTACCCGCATTGACCCTGACCGCTCACGGCGGAGCGGCAGCCGCACTGACGTTACCGGCGCTGCGGTTGACCGCCGCCGCGACGGCGGTCTTTGGCGCCGGGGCGCTGCGCCTGCCGGCGTTGACCCTGACCGCGTGCGGCGGGGCGGCG
>DEHY01000162.1 GCA_002352185.1 Competibacteraceae bacterium UBA2788 | reverse complement strand
GGCGGCGCGAGGCGCACCGCTTTGCCGGGCATGACGGCCCGGTTTTGGCCTGCGGGTTTTCCGCCGACGGGCGCTGGCTGGCGTCCGGGGGGCAGGATGGGACGCTGCGGCTGTGGGACGTGGCCGGGCGGCGCGAGGCGCACCGCTTTACCGGGCATGACGGCGGGGTTTTGGCCTGCGGGTTTTCCGCCGACGGGCGCTGGCTGGCGTCCGGGGGGGACGATGGCACGCTGCGGCTGTGGGAGGTGGCGGATCGGGTGTGCCGGGCAGCGTTTTATCACCTGCCGGACGGGGAAGTCGCCAGCGCCGATCTCGACCGGGGTCGCTTCATCGCCGCCACCCCGAACGCCTGGCGCTATCTCGGCTATGACGGGCTGATTGACGGCGAATGGCAGACCTATCCGGCGGAAGTGTTCGGCGCGATCCCGGATCTG
This sequence comes from Competibacteraceae bacterium UBA2788, assembly GCA_002352185.1. Taxonomy (GTDB): domain Bacteria; phylum Pseudomonadota; class Gammaproteobacteria; order Competibacterales; family Competibacteraceae; genus Contendibacter. The sequence continues at coordinate 7,330 of DEHY01000162.1, read as the reverse complement.
CGGGAGATCGGGACGGAAAGCCTCTGAACGGCTACGGATTGCGGGTCGGCGCTCGTTCCTCTCCGAATGGCATGAACAACGCCGAATTTGAACTATTTGAGGGGGTTGGGATTATTGTTGCCCGTCCCGTTGCTTTTTGGCGGTTATGGATCACAGTTAGAGCTATTCAAAACCTTATCGCCGCCTAATAAAACCGTGATCGCGGCGATTCAGTCGCATTGTCGAGAGAGCCGATTTCGCCGCCATGTCGTTGCCACTGCTGCTAGGTTTACTGCTGATCCCGCTCGCCGCCAGCGTCTACGCGGTCGCTGCGGCCCGCCAGCCGGATTGCAGCCGTCGGGTCTATGGCGTCACGCTGGCCGTCGCCGCCACCGGGTTAGGCATCGCGCTCGCCCATCTGCTGACCGCTTCCACGCCGGAAACGCTCAAGCTGCCGCTGGGCTTGCCGTGGCTGGGCGCGCATTTCCGGCTGGATGCGCTGGCCGCTTTTTTCCTGATTGTGGTCAATCTGGGCGGCGCGGTCGCCAGCCTGTTCGCCCTCGGCTACGGCCAGCACGAAAAAGCGCCGGAGCGAGTACTGCCGTTCTTTCCGGCGTTTCTGGCCGGGATGAATCTGGTGTTGCTGGCCGATGACGCCTTCAGCTTCCTGTTCGCCTGGGAATTCATGTCGCTGAGTTCGTGGGCGCTGGTCATGGCCCATCACCAGGACCCGGCCAACGCCCGCGCCGGTTATCTGTATCTGGTCATGGCCTGCTTCGGCACCCTGGCGCTGCTGCTGGCGTTCGGACTGCTGGCCGGCACCAGCGGCGGTTACGACTTCGATACGGTCCGCGCCAGCGCGATAACCCCCGGATTCGCCGCGCTGGTGCTGGCGCTGGCGCTGTTGGGCGCAGGCTCCAAGGCCGGGCTGGTGCCGCTGCATGTCTGGCTGCCGCTGGCGCATCCCGCCGCGCCCAGCCACGTTTCGGCCCTGATGAGCGGGGTGATGACCAAGGTGGCGGTGTACGGCTTCATCCGCATCGTGTTCGATCTGCTGGGCGAGCCGGTGTTGTGGTGGTGGGGCGGGCTGGTGCTGGCGCTGGGCGGGATCACCGCCGTGCTGGGGGTGCTGTACGCACTGATGCAGCACGATCTGAAACGGCTGCTTGCCTATCACACGGTGGAGAACATCGGCATCATTTTCATCGGCCTGGGCCTGGCGCTGGCGTTTCAGGCCAATCTGATGTACGCCAGCGCCGCGCTGGCGTTGACCGCCGCGCTGTTTCACATCCTCAATCACTCGCTGTTCAAAAGCCTGCTGTTTCTCGGCACGGGCGCGGTGCTGACCGCCACCGGCGAGCGCGATATGGAAAAACTGGGCGGTCTGATTCACCCGATGCCGTGGACTGCGCTGGCGTTTCTGATCGGCGCGGCGGCGATTTCGGCGCTGCCGCCGCTGAACGGCTTTGTCTCCGAATGGCTGACGTTTCAGGCCATTCTGATCAGCCCCGAATTGCCGCAATGGCTGCTCAAATTCCTGGTGCCGGCGGTCGGCGCGCTGCTGGCCTTGTCCGCCGCTCTGGCCGCCGCCTGTTTCGTCAAGGCCTTCGGCATCACCTTTCTGGGTCGCGCCCGATCTCCCGCCGCCACCCAGGCGCGAGAGACCGACCGTTACTCGCTGGCTGCGCTGTTCGTTCTGGCCGCCTTATGCCTGCTGGCGGGCATTCTGCCGGGGTTGGTAGTGGATGGGCTGGCGCCGGTGGTGAGTCTGCTGAATGGCGGCGCCCGGCTGATTCCCCAGCATCATCAACCCTGGCTGACGCTGGTGCCGGTGGTGGATGTAAAGAGTACCTATAACGGCCTGCTGGTGCTGCTGTTCATGGCGCTGTCGGGAACCACCGCCGCCGTGCTGATTCACCGGCTGGCCTCCAGCGCGGTCCGGCGCGGTCCCGCCTGGGATTGCGGCTTTCCCGACGCCAACCCTGCCTTCCAGTACACCGCCGGCAGCTTCGCCCAACCGATCCGCCGGGTGTTCGGCAGCGTCGTGTTTCAGGCCCGTGAACGGGTCTTTATGCCGCCGCCCGGCGATTTGCGCCCGGCGCGGTTCAAGATCGAATTGCACGATCCGATCTGGGAGCGCGGCTACGCCCCCATCGCCCATGCCGTGGTGGCGGTTTCAACCCGCTTCAACTACCTGCAATACCTCACGATCCGCCGTTACCTGAGCGTGGTGTTCGGCGCGCTGGTGCTGCTGTTGCTGGGAATGGTCCTATGGCGCTGATCGCCGACTATCTGGTGCAGGGTTGCCAAATGCTGCTGACGCTGCTGCTGGCGCCGCTGCTCACCGGCTGGATCCGCGCGCTCAAGGCGCAGTTGCTGCGGCGGCGCGGTCCATCGCTGCTGCAACCCTACCGTGACCTGTCCAAGCTGTTGCGCAAGGAAGTGGTCCTGGCCGCCTCCGCCTCCTGGCTGTTTCGGGTGGCGCCCTATCTGATTTTTTCCGCGATCTGGGTGGCGGCGTCGCTGGCCCCGACCTTCGCCAGCGGCCTGTTGTTCAACTGGACCGCCGACCTGATCGCGATTGTGGCGCTGCTCGGCACCGCCCGCTTTTTTCTGGCGCTGGCCGGTCTGGATGTCGGCACCAGCTTCGGCGGCATCGGCTCCAGCCGCGAAATGATGATCGCGTCGCTGGCGGAACCGGCCATGCTGATGATGGTGTTCACCTTGTCGCTGCTGGCGGGTACGACGGAACTGTCGGCGGTCGCCCGGTTCATGCTGACCGCCGATGTTGGCCTGCGGGTATCGCTGGCTCTGGCCCTGATGGCTCTGGTCATGGTAGCCATCGCCGAAAACGCCCGCATCCCGGTGGACAATCCGGCGACGCATCTGGAATTGACCATGGTGCATGAGGCGATGGTGCTGGAGTATTCCGGTCGCCATCTGGCGCTGATTGAACTGGCCGCTTCGCTCAAGCTGCTGCTGTATTTGTCGTTGCTGGGGTGCATCTTTGCGCCCTGGGGGATGGCGACTGCCGGAGCGGGTCTGACCGCCTATCTCGGCGGCGTGGCGATCTATGTCGCCAAGCTGGCGTTCGGCGGTTTCCTGCTGGCGCTGTTCGAGACCAGCATCGCCAAAATGCGGGTGTTCCGCGTTGATCAATTTATGGGGGCGGCGCTGATGCTGGGGCTGCTCGGAACCCTGCTGCTGTTCGTGTCGCGGAGCCTGTGATGCACGGTCTGGCGTTTGATATTGCCCATTTTCTGGCGGGCGGCATGGTGGTGGTGAGCTTCCTGATGCTGTACCAGGATCGGCTGTCCGCGCTGATCAACGTTTTTGCCCTGCACTCGCTGGTGCTGGTGCTGGCGGTCGGCTGGCAAGCGACTATCCAGGACGCGCACCATCTCTACGTCACGGCGGGAATCGCGCTGGTGTTCAAGGCGATCATCATTCCGACCGCGCTGCACCGCATCGTCCGGCGGCTCGGCATCCATCGGACCCTGGAGGTGGTGGGGGGCGTGGGCCTCGACATGCTGGCGGGCGCGGCGCTGGTCGCGCTGGCAATTCTGGTGATGCTGCCGGTGACGGCGACGACCGATGCGCTGGCCCGCGAGGATCTGGCGTTCGCCCTGGCGGTGCTGCTGCTGGGGCTGCTGCTGATGATCACCCGCCAAAACGCGGTGAGCCTGGTGGTGGGTTTCATGTCGCTGGAAAATGGGCTGGTGCTGGCCGCCGCCGGGGCGCGCGGGATGCCGCTGGCGGTGGAGATCAGCATCGCCTTCTCGGTGCTGATCGCGCTGATCGTGATCGGCGTCTTCCTGTTCCGCATCCGGGAACGCTTCGATAGTGTGGACATGCAGGCGATGGACACCTTCCGCGAGGAGCGGCGGAAATGAGCAACCTGGGCGTCATGGCAGTGACCGTGCTGCTGGCGGTTCCGGCCACCGCCGCGCTGCTGCTGGCGCTGCTGCCCGATTACCGGATCGGCGCCCGGCTGAACGTCAGCGCGGCCTTGCTTAGTCTGCTGGCCGCCGCCGCCCTGTTGTGGATGAAGCCGGAACCCAATCTTTACCTGCGGGTGGATGATTTCAACATCTATCTGATCGTGTTGAACAATCTGGTCAGTTTCACCACCAGCGTATTCAGCGCCAGCTACATCGCTCACGAACTGGAAACCGGGCGGCTGACCCCGGTGTATCTGCGCTTTTATCACGCCATGTATCAGGCGCTGATCTTCGCCATGAACCTGGCGTTTCTCGCCAACAACATCGGGCTGATGTGGGTGGCGATTGAACTGGCGACGCTGATTACGGTGCTGATGGTCGGCATCTACCGGACCCGCGCCGCGCTGGAGGCCGCCTGGAAGTATTTCATCCTGGGCAGTCTCGGCATCGCTCTGGCGCTGTTTGGCACCATTCTGGTGTATCTGGCGGCGCAGCCGGTGATGGGCGAAGGCTTGCCGGCGATGGCCTGGGATCAATTGCTGGCCGGCGCCGGCTCCTTCGATCCGGCGCTGCTCAATCTGGCGTTTGTGTTCCTGCTGCTCGGTTACGGCACCAAGGCCGGCCTGGCGCCGCTGCACGCCTGGTTGCCCGACGCTCATGCCGAAGGCCCCACGCCGATTTCAGCGGTGCTGTCCGGTTTGTTGCTGAACGTGGCGCTGTATGCAGTGCTGCGCTTCAAGATGCTGATGAACGCCAATCCGTCCGCGCTGGCGCCGGGGCCGCTGATGGTCGGCCTGGGCTTGCTGTCGCTGCTGTTCGCCGGGCTGATGCTCTACCGCCGGGGCGACATCAAGCGGCTGTTCGCCTATTCCTCCATCGAACACATGGGCATCATCACTTTCGCTTTCGGCATGGGCGGGCCGCTGGCCAATTTCGCCGGGTTGCTGCACATGACCCTGCACAGTCTGACCAAATCGGCGATTTTCTTCGCCGTGGGCCACATCTCCCAGGTCAAGGGCACGCAACGGATTTCCACCATTCGCGGCTTGACCGTCACCCACCCGGCGTTGGGCTGGGGACTGGTGGCGGGCGTGATCGCCATTGCCGGGATGCCCCCGTTCGGGATCTTCATGAGCGAGTTTCTGGTGGTGAGTTCCACCTTCGCCCGCCAGCCGCTGCTGGCGTTGCTGCTGGTGCTGGGGTTGCTGCTGGCGTTCGGTACGCTGCTGTGGCGGTTGCACGGACTGGCGTTCGGCAAACCGGACAGCGGTCCCGCCATGCCGGTGCAGGCCGGCATCCTGCCGATGCTGGCGCATCTGGCGCTGGTCCTGATCGCCGGAGTCTGGTTGCCGGGACCGCTGGTCGCCTGGTTCCACAACGTCGCAGTGCTGTTGGGTTGAACGGCCCGCGCCTTGTTAACCCCAATCAGTCCATCTCGGATCACGCCGCCTGATCCCAGGAGCTTCAAACGATGTCTCTTCTCGAACGCATCACCCTGGATAGTGAAATTTGCCACGGCAAACCCTGCGTCAGGCACATGCGCTGGCCGGTCGAGGCCGTGCTGGATCTGGTGTCATCGGGGATGCAGCCCGCCGACATCCTGGCGGACCACCCCGAGCTTGAACGCGAGGATATCGCCGCCTGCCTGCAATACGCCCGGCTGGTGGTCTCGGGCGAGACCATGGCGCATGTCGCCTGATGCGCGTCCTCTGCGACGTTCATATTCCCTATCGCCTCGTCAACTTCCTGCGCGAGCGCGGCGTGGATGCTACCCATGTCAACCGCATCCTGCACAAGTGGTACACCAAGGATTCTGAGATCGCCCGTTATGTCGATGAAACTGGATCATTTCTCATCACCAAGGATGCCGATTTTCGGGATAGCCATTTCATCGCCGGTAAGCCTGCCCGCGTAATGAGAGTGACCTTGGGCAATCTCTCCAACGATCAATTGATCGCCTTGTTCGATCACCACTGGACAGTGCTGCGGTCCGTTTTCGAGGAGGCGCGGTGCTATGTTGAGATCGGTACCGGTGGTCTGCGGGTATTCAATCTCCACCGCGACCCGGATGTCTGAAATCAGTGTTGTTGTTGGCTTGAGAGCGTAATGATGAATACGGGCTTTTTATGGATGGTGCTGGAGGGTGGCCAGCCGGTTGCTGGCCATCGCCCTTGGCCTTGGATGATCGTGACCCCTGAAGTTTGGGCTGCCCTGAGCAAGGGCTTAGCCGACGGTGCCTGGAGCCTGCTCGGATTGTGGGGGGAAACCGGGATGGCGCATCTGGCCGTGCGTGAGAACGCGGGCGGGGCGCTGGGCGTCGCCGGCCTGCCCTGTCCCGATGGACGGTTTCCCTCGGTTGGCCGGCTGCATCCGCCCGCGCAACGGCTGGAGCGCGCCATGGCCGATCTGGTCGGGTTGCAGCCGGTCGCCGCTCCCGATCCCCGCCCTTGGCTGGATCATGGCCGCTGGCCGGTCGCGCATCCGCTCGGTGCGGTAACGCCACGCACCGATCCGCAGCCTGCTTATCCCTTTTTGACGGCAGAAGGCGAAGGCTTGCACCAGATTCCGGTGGGGCCGGTTCACGCCGGCATCATCGAACCCGGTCATTTCCGCTTCACCGCCAACGGCGAAGCGGTGGTGCGGCTGGAAGAACGGCTGGGCTACGTCCACAAGGGCATCGAATCGCTGCTGACCGGCGCAACGCCGGAACGGGCGGCGCGGCTGATCGGACGGGTGTCGGGCGACAGCACCGTGGCCTACGCGCTGGCGTTCGCCCGCGCCGTCGAAGCCGCGACGGAAACCACCGTACCTGACCGCGCTCACTGGCTACGGGCGTTGATGGCCGAACTGGAACGATTGGCTAATCACTGCGGCGATATCGGCGCGATCTGCAACGACGCCGCTTTTGCGCTGATGCTGGCGCATTGCGCGGTATTGCGCGAGCAGGTGTTGCGCGCCAGCGCCGCCGGTTTCGGTCATCGCCTGCTGATGGATTGCGTGATTCCCGGCGGGGTCATTGCCGATTTGTCGGCGGACGGCGTGAAGATTCTGTGGGCGCTGGTTGCCGAGATCCGCCGCCGGTTTCCGCCGCTGATCGATTTGTACGACAGCACCGCCTCGCTGCAAAACCGCACCGTAGGCACCGGCTTCGTCAAACCGTCCTTGATCAAACAATTCGGCTGCGGCGGGATTATTGGCCGCGCCGGTGGGCGCGCCTTCGATGCCCGCCGCGATCCGGGTTATCCGCCCTACGATCAACTGGAGTTTGAAATTCCGGCGCTGACCGAAAGCGATGTCAATGCGCGGGTGTGGTTGCGGATTCGGGAAGTGGAACAGAGTTTGGCGCTGATTGATCAGATTCTGGAGCGCTTGCCGTCGGGTCCGGTGCGCGGGGAGTTGAACCGTCCCGG
>DEHY01000048.1 GCA_002352185.1 Competibacteraceae bacterium UBA2788 | reverse complement strand
GCCCTCGACGTGCGGCAGGAGTCAGGCCGCCACACGGCGGCGGTCGCGGAGATTTGCGCTATGGCCCCCAACCTGCCGGATTACGCCGCCCTTGCCGAGGAGAAGCGGTTGAGCGTACTCGGCGAACTGCTGGCCAAACCCGGCACGCCGTTGCTGTACTGCGATTCGTTCAGCCCCGCCACCCGCGAGACGCTGGAGGTGTTCCAGGTTATGGCGCGGATGCGGGAGGAAATCAGCCCGTGCGCCTTCGACAACTACGTCATCTCCATGACCCACGAAGCCAGCCACATCCTGGAAGTGCTGTTTCTGGCCAGCTTCGCCGGACTGGCGGGCCGCCGCGCCGACGGCGGCTGGCATTGCGAAATCCGCGTCGCTCCGCTGTTCGAGACCATTGCCGACCTGAACCGGGTCGAAATTCTGCTGACCCGGCTGCTGGACCAACCGACCTATCGGGAATTGCTGACGGCGGCGGGCGGCGTGCAGGATGTGATGGTCGGCTATTCGGATTCCTGCAAGGACGGCGGCATTCTGGCCTCCAACTGGGGGCTGTACCAGGCTCAACGGCGGGCGGTGGCCCTGACGGCGGCGCGCGGTTTCGGCTGCCGACTGTTCCACGGTCGCGGCGGCACGGTGGGACGCGGCGGGGGGCCGACTCATGACGCCATCCTGTCCCAGCCGTCGGGCACGGTGCGGGGCCAGATCAAGATCACCGAACAGGGCGAAGTGCTGTCGTTCAAATATCAGAATCTGGAAACCGCCGTCTACGAGCTGACCCTCGGCATCACCGGCCTGATGAAAGCCAGCCGTCACCTGGTGCAAGCGGTCCCGGACGATCCGCCGGAAGCGGCGACGGTCATGGCCGAACTGGCCCGGCACGGCGAAGCCGCCTACCGGGACTTGACCGAGCGGACGCCGGGCTTCATGGATTACTTTTACGAGGCGACCCCGCTCGGCGAAATCGCGCTGCTCAACCTCGGTTCGCGCCCCTCGCACCGCGCCCAGGGCGACCGCTCCAAATACTCGGTGCGGGCGATTCCCTGGATGTTCGGCTGGGGCCTGTCGCGGCACACCCTGCCCGGCTGGTACGGCATCGGCGGCGCGCTGGCGGCGTGGCGGGGCGACGACCCCGAGCGGCTGGCGATTTTGCAAAGGCTTTACCGCGATTGGCCCTTCTTCCGCGCCCTGCTCGACAACAGTCAGATGTCATTGAGCAAGGTGGATTTGGGTATCGCCCGTGAATACGCCCGGTTGTGCGAGAACTCGGATATCGAAACCAGAATTTACGAGCGGTTTCGGGCGGAGTACGAGCAGACCTGCCGCGAGATTCTGACCGTGGCGCAAATTACGACGCTGCTGGAAGAAAATCCAACCTTAGCCAAGTCGCTGGAGCGGCGCAATCCCTACCTGGACCCGCTCAACCACATTCAGGTCACCCTGCTGCCGCGCTACCGCCAGGCCCTGCGAGAGTACGGCGCGGATTCACCCGAGGCGGAGATGTGGCTGCGGCCCTTGCTGCGCTCCATCAACGCGCTTGCGGCGGGAATGCGGAATACGGGCTGAAGGCCCCCCGTACCACCGAACCGGCTTGCCCGGCAAGCCCCTCTTCCGTCCGCCGGGAGAGGGGCGTTTTGGTAGGGTTCCCTCGCGCTGATCATGTCCAGAGCGTGCGCGACTGCCTGCCAACGGTCGGCGCGATATTGGAAAGCCGTTGTGCTGAGCGGTCTGAACCGCAGGCGCGATTCGGTGATGACTGCGCCACAGCGTAGCGTACGTTGCTTGCCCTGATACAGCATCCATTCCCAGGCCGGATTCAACCGGCCCGGTGATGCATCAATGAATAACCCACTGGGCATCCGACACCAAACAAATCCCGCCAAACCGTTTAAGCAGCGGGCGAATGGCCTCAACGATTTCCTGCATTTTCTCCTCTGGGCAGGCAGTCATGATATAGCTGTTCTTAAACACATCGGTCAATTCGTCCCCCGGTCGCAAGCCGCGATCCCCGCTGCCGGTAACATCTCGAATGACGGTATAGCCGGAGATGCCCAGACTATTGAGGATTTTGACAATTTTTGCCAAGTCCTGGAAATCCAGGATGATTTCAATGCGCTTTACCGGTTGCATAGACATTAGCTCCAGAACAGTTTGAGAGTGGACAGATAGAGAGGCAGGCCAACAATGATGTTGAAGGGAAAGGTAATCGCCAGAGACATCGGCACATACAGGCTGGGATTGGCATCGGGAATGGAAAGACGCACCGCCGCCGGAACCGCAATGTAGGACGCGCTGGCGCAGAGCATGACGAACAGCAGCGCATCGCCTAATGACATGCCGATCATTTTAGCGACTGCCGTAGCTAGAATTGCATTAATCAACGGGATCAGGATGGCGAACGCAGCCAGGGATGCACCCGCTTTCCTTAAATCCTTCAGGCGCCGCGCCGCTACTAGTCCCATATCCAGCAGGAAAAAGCACAGCACGCCTCTAAATAAGTCTTTCAAAAAGGGTTCGAGCGCCTTTTCACCTGGGCCACCGCCACTGATCAGGCCGATCACCAGACTGCCCAGAATCAGAAAGACTGATGCATTAAAAACGGCATCCCGCATCAATTCAGACCAGGAAAGCTCACCGTTTGCAGGATTTTGATCAGCAAGGGTATCTTTATTTGGATTCCTCGCGGTGAACAGGCGATACAACAGTACGCCGATGATAATTGCAGGCGATTCCATTAACGCCAGCGCCGCTACCATATGCCCACCAAAAGGAATCTCCAGCTTTTGCAGAAAGGCGGTGGCAGTTACAAAGGTCACTGCACTAACCGAACCATAAGTGGCGGCAATCGCAGCAGCATCATGCACCACCATTTTCAACTGTCTAGTCAGAATAAAAAAAGTATAAATCGGCACAATGACGGACATCAGCATTGCTGCGCCCATTGCAGTCGCCACCTCCCATGTCATCCCGCTATGAGCCAGTTCCGCTCCGCCCCGATAGCCAATTGACATCAATAAATACAGCGAAAAAAATTTCGCTAGTGGTTGCGGAATATCCAGATCGGAATGCACAAATATTGCCAGCATTCCCAAAAAAAAGAACAGAATGGGTGGACTTAAAAAGTTATTGATAATCAGACTGGCATCCATAAATACTCCTGAGATAGATAAACGGCTGTTGTTTGTTGGTCTTGACCAAGCCGGATGATTACACCGCGATTAGCATCAGCTTGATCCTGCTGCTGCTGACGGCATTTCGGATTGATCAAAGACGAATAGTCAGAGACAGCGGATCCATGGATCCGCTGTGATGAGGTTCAGGTTTTTTCCGGCATCATCGAAGAATGATGCTCAGAAATCAGCCATTGATCGCCACACCCACACTGGTTTGGCCGGCGTCCAACCCGGCATCGCCATCGGGCTACGGATCTGTAGCCTTCCATCGTATTGCCTGCACCCGCTGCTCGTGCCGCTCCGCCTGATTGTTGGAGAAAAGCCGCATCCATGCAGCAGAAAACCGATAAAGCGAAGGACTCACGAACAACAGAGCTGTTCGGATCGGATTAACTTCACTCATCAGCCGTTCTCCGGTCGGGTTTCATCAGATTTCAACAGAGTTTCTGAACAGGGGGTTTTTGACGCCGGCCCATTGTGGCGGCAGCCTTTTGTTCTGTAAAATACATATATTATTAGTTTTCGTTCTATTAAATAGATGATCTGAGGAGCCGTGATGCCGCGACTGAACTATCATCACCTGCATCATTTCTGGGCGGTGGCTAAGGAAGGCAACCTGACCCGCGCTGCTGCCCATCTGCATGTTTCACAGTCGGCGCTTTCCACTCAGATCAGGACCCTGGAAGAACAGTTGGGGCAGGCCCTGTTCACCCGCGAGGGTCGCGCCTTGCAGTTGACGGAAGCGGGACGGATCGCCCTGAACTATGCCGAAACCATTTTTACGACCGGTCAGGAATTGCTGACCCTGCTGCGCAATGGTCAGCACCGGGAGCGTCACGTCTTGCGGATTGGGGGAGTGGCGACGCTGTCGCGGAACTTTCAGGAAAACTTCGTCAAACCGCTGCTGTTGCGGCCCGACGTGGAACTGGTACTCCAGTCGGGCCACCTCGACGAGTTGCTGACGCGACTGAGCGTACACAATCTGGATTTGGTGCTTTCCAACCGGCGCGTCCATGGCGACGCCGACCATCCTTGGCGCTGTCGGCGCATCGCCCGTCAGCCGGTTAGCCTGGTCGGCAAGCCCCGCAAGATCGGCAACGCGTTCCGCTTCCCGGAGGAACTGGCCGAGCGGCCCTTGCTGCTGCCTGGCAGGGACAGCGACATCCGGGCGGCTTTTGACCTGCTGTGCGAGCAACTGGGCCTGCATTACCAGGTGCTTGCCGAGGTGGACGACATGGCGATGCTGCGCCTGTTGGCGCGTGACTCGGAAAGCATCGCCCTGTTGCCGACGGTGGTGGTTCAGGATGAATTGCGCGGCGGGCTACTCGAAGAGTATTGCGTGGTGCCTCATCTGCACGAAAATTTTTACGCGATTACGGTAAAGCGGCGCTTCGCGTCCCCGCTGCTGCAAACTCTCTTGAAACGCCCGGAGACGGATGTGCTGGGCGTGGCGCAATCGAATTTATCCTGAATCCGGTTTTCCGAAGAACTCGCGCTGTGTGGCCTGGACCACCGCGACGATGGCGGGATGCAACAGCCGACGCTCGGTGGTGATGGCGTAGAGTTGCTCAGTCACCGAGTCAATGCGCCCGACGGCCTGGACCGCGTACTGCCGACTCACGTAATCGGCAATCGCCGTAGGCGCTGCGAACAAGCCGGCGCCCGCCTGACCGAAGGCCTTGAGCAAGGCGCTGTCGTCGAATTCGCCCACGATGCGCGGATAAAGGGATTGCGCCTCAAACCACTGCACCAGTTTGAGCCGCACCGCGACATCTTCTCCCGGCAGCAGAAACGGCGCCTTATCGAGCAGCGCGGGAAATGGTCCTGCCAGGGAGTGCGCTAGACCCGGCGCGGCGAACACGGTTAGATCGCTCTCCCCAAGAAAGTGGCTGTAGCCCCGGACATTGAGGTTGGTGGGCATGGGCCGGTCGGCGATCACCAGATCCAGATGATGGACGGCCATCTCCGCCAGCAACGGGGCCAGGCGGCCTTCCCGGCACACCAGCCGCACCGGTTCATCGAGGCGCAGCGCCGGCTCAACCACGCGATAGGCCACCGATTTCGGCACCGAATCGGCGATGCCAACCCGAAACGGCGGACTCTTCCGCACGGTCCGGTCGAAGGCGACCTCCAGCAGCTCATTGCCGAGGGCGAAGATCTCGTCCGCATAGCTGAAGATGCGTCGCCCCATCTCGGTGAGTTCCAGACCGCGTCCGACGCGGCGCAACAGCTCGACGCCGAGACTGGCCTCCAGTTCGCCCAGTTGACCGCTGATGGATTGCGGCGTCAGGTGCAGACGTTTACTGGCGCTGATGATGCTCCCCGACTTGGCGACCATCCAGAAATAGCGCAGGTGCTTGAAGTTGAGATTGGCCATGCCGCTCCAATACATCGAAAAAATCGAATCTTTACTCAATATTATTCGGATTGTTAGATGTTTTTCCACACCCTAGACTCATCAGCATGTTCAATCTGAAAGGAGCGATTTCATGCACATCAACATTCAGGCCAGGGGTTTCGCACTGACCAACGGCTTGCGTGAACACGCTGAACGGCGCTTGCAATTCGCGCTCGGCTGGGCCGATGAGCACTTGCGCCAAGTCTCGGTCCGCCTGTCCGACGAGAACGGCCCGCGTGGGGGCGAGGACAAGCGCTGCCGAATCCAGATCACCTTTCGCGGCGCCCCGAGCGTCGTGATCAGCGACATCGAAGCCGATCTGTACGTCGCCATCGATCGGGCTGCAGACCGGGCCGGTCGCTCGGTAGCGCGTCGGCTGGAGCGGCAACGCGACTATCGCCAGTGTTCTGCGCCGACGGCGGTAATGGATCCCGCCAGCTTGTCCCCGAACTGAGTGTACTGGAGGAAATCAATGAAGTACTTGCCGGAACTGTTCGCCGCCAACGCCCGCTGGGCCGAGGAGATGACGGCTGCCGACCCCCGCTTTTTCGTCGGACTGGCGGCGATACAAACCCCCACCTACCTCTGGATCGGCTGCTCGGACAGCCGTGCGCCCGCCAACCAGATCACCGGCCTGAAACCGGGCGAAGTGTTTGTGCATCGCAACGTCGCCAACGTAGTGGTGCATACCGACCTCAACTGCCTGTCGGTGATGCAATACGCCATCGAGGTACTCAAGGTCCAGCACATTATCGTGTGCGGTCACTACGGCTGCGGCGGCGTCAAGGCGGCCCTGGAAGGGGCATCGTTCGGACTGATCGACAACTGGTTGCGCCACATCCAGGACGTGCGCGACCGGCATGCGGATCTGTTCGCCGCCCTGCCGGACAGCGAGGCGCGCTGGCGGGCTCTGTGCGAGCTGAACGTCATCGAACAAGCGCGTAACGTCGCCCGCACCACCCTGGTGGGTGACGCCTGGAAGCGGGGACAACCCTTGATGTTGCACGGCTGGATTTATGGGCTGGCGGATGGTCGCCTGCAAGACCTCCAGACGTCCATCAAGGACGGCGCGGAACTGCAACCCACTGTCGAGTTGGCGATAGCCGGCGTGCGCTCCCGCTACGCGCCGCAGTGAGGTCCCTTCGCATCCAGCATCGCCGACCATACTGTGCGACTGGCGCGATTTAACCGTGAATTCAACCTGAAAACCCACACACAAC
>DEHY01000196.1 GCA_002352185.1 Competibacteraceae bacterium UBA2788 | reverse complement strand
GGCGATATGCTGCTGGAAATGGGGCCAACCGAATACCGTCTGCTGGAATTCTTCATGTCCCATCCCGAGCGGGTTTACAGCCGGGGGCAATTGCTGGATCGGGTGTGGGGCAGCAATGTTTACGTCGAGGAGCGCACCGTGGATGTGCATATCCGTCGGCTGCGCAAGGTGCTGGAGCCGCACGGTCACGACGCGCTGATTCAGACCGTGCGTGGCAGCGGCTACCGATTCTCGACCCGGGTTTAAGGATGTCTCCGTCCTGGCGGGGGCTGTTACGGAAACTGGCGCTGGCGTTTTTAGGCGCCGCGTTGCTGGGTTGGCTGGCGGATCGGCTGCTGTTGGCGCTGCTGCTGACCGCTTTAGGGTGCCTGGTCTGGCAGTTATGGCAGTTGCGGCGGCTGGATCGCTGGCTGAGCGGGGATCGTGACGCCGGCCCGCCGCAAGTTGGCCGGGTCTGGGACGGCATCGCCGCCCACATCGCCCGCTTGCGTCGGCAAAGCCGCAAGCGCAAGCGCAAGCTCAGCAAGCTGCTGGCGCAATTCCAACAAGCGACCGCCGCGCTGCCGGACGCCGCCGTAGTGCTGGGCGAAGACGACCGGGTGCTTTGGTGCAACGGCGCGGCGCAACAGATGCTCGGCCTGTCGCCGGTGCGCGACATCGGCCTGCCCGTGGTCCATTTGCTGCGGCATCCCGACTTCGTAGCCTTCCTCCATCAGCGGCGCCAGGGCGACAACGTCGAATTTTCCGCGCCGGTGGACGACGCGCTGCTGCTGAGCGCCCGCATCGTGCCCTATGGCAAGAAACAGCGGTTGCTGCTGGCGACCGACATCTCGCGGGTCCGGCGGCTGGAGCAGGTGCGGCGTGATTTCGTCGCCAACGTCTCGCATGAACTGCGCACCCCGCTGACGGTGATTAGCGGTTATCTGGAAACCCTGCTTGATAGCGACAGTTCCGCCTTTGACCCCTGGCGACAGCCGTTGCATCGGGTGCAGGAGCAGTCGCGCCGGATGCTGCACATCGTCGAAGATCTGTTGCTGCTGGTTCGGCTGGAGTCACGCAAGGAGCGTCCACCGTTCAAGCCGGTCAACGCACCGGCCCTGCTGGCGGCCATCGTGGATGACGCCATTGCGCTCAGCGACGAACAGGCGCATCCGATCAGCGTGATCGCCGATCCCGATCTGTGGATTGCCGGCAGCGAAAAGGAGTTGCACAGCGCCTTCGCCAATCTGGTATTCAACGCGGTGCGGTATACCCCGGCGGGTCGGCGGATCGAGATTCGCTGGTTTGCCGACGACAGCGGGATCCATCTGATGGTGGAAGATGAAGGCGAAGGCATCGCGCCGCACCATATCCCACGGCTGACCGAACGGTTTTACCGGATCAACCGCGACCGCTCGCGCGACAGCGGCGGCACCGGGCTGGGGCTTTCCATCGTCAAGCATGTGCTGAATCATCACGGCGGCCAGTTGCGGATCAGCAGCCAACTGGGCGTGGGCAGCCTGTTCACCTGCGACTTTCCACTCGATCTGCGGCTGGAACGAGCCGCTGTTTCGGCCCGGAACGTCACCGGTCTCCGGTGATAAACTGGCGACCATTGTTGTTGAGGAGTTTGCGATGAAATTAGTATTGGTTCGCCACGCCATCGCCGAAGAGGCGGAAGCCTTCATCGCCGCCGGCGGCGCCGACGCCCAGCGGCCACTGACCGAGATCGGGCGGAAAAAGATGCGCAAGGCGGCTAACCGTCTGCGTTCACAATTGGGGCGCATTGACATTCTGGCGTGCAGCCCGCTGCTGCGCGCCCGTGAGACCGCCGAGATTATCGCCCGCGCCTGTGGCGATCCGCCGCTGGTGGAGCGTTCCGAACTGGATTACCGCTATCCGCCTGAACGTGTAGTGGACTGGCTGCGGCAGTGTCCGCCCGATGCCTGGGTGATGGCGGTGGGTCACGAACCGCAACTCGGTCTGCTGACCGGTTTGCTCTTGGCGGACACGCCAAAATCACTGATCATGTTCCGTAAGGGTGGAGTGGCGCTCATCGAGTTCGCGGGTCGCCCCGAGAACGGCGCGGGTCTGTTGCAATGGGCTTTGACGCCGGGTCAGTTGCGCAGCCTGAAACAGGATTGAGCGGCGCGCCTTTCACCAAATCCTGATAAGGAAATTCGCCGTGCCTGCCGATATCGTCGCCGCCATTGATTTGGGTTCCAACAGCTTTCACATGATCGTCGCCCGGATGGTCAACGGGCATTTCCAGATTCTGGATCGGCTGCGGGAGATGGTGCAGTTTGCCGCCGGCCTGGATGGCAAAAACCGCCTGTCGGAGGAATCGCAGTTGCGGGCGCTGGACTGCCTGGCGCGATTTGGCCAGCGGCTGCGCCACATTCCACCCGAACAATTGCGGATCGTCGGCACCAACACCTTGCGGCAGGCGCGCAACAGCGCCGAGTTTCTGGTTCGCGCCGAGGCGGTGCTGGGTCATAACATTGAGATCATCAGCGGCTACGAGGAGGCGCGGCTGATCTATCTGGGCGTAGCCCACAGCGTGGCCGATGTTCCGGGTCGGCGGCTGGTGGTGGATATCGGCGGCGGCAGCACCGAACTGATTGTGGGTGAGAAGTTCGATCCGCTGCACCTGACCAGCCTGAAAATGGGTTGCGTCAGCCTGAGCCGGGCCTGCTTTGACGATGGCCGGATCACGGAAGCCCGCATGAAGGAGGCGGAGCTGCTGGTGCGGCTGAAGTTGGAGCCGGTGACGGTCGAATTTCAGGATCTGGGCTGGCAGGTGGTTACGGGCGCTTCCGGCACCATCAAGGCAATTCAGGATGTGGTGGCGCGGGAGGGCTGGCATCGTGAGGGCATCGGGCTGGAGGCGCTGCGGCGGCTGCGCACCGCGCTGCTGGAAGCCGGCAACACTGCGGCCATTGCGGCCCGCTGGGGGCTGGAACCGGCCCGCGCCCGCGTATTCACCGGCGGATTTACGGTATTGCACGGGTTGTGCGAGACCCTGGGACTGGAGCGGATGGAGGTGTCGGAGGGCGCGCTGCGCGAGGGCGTGATCTACGACTTGCTGGGCCGGATCCGCCACGAGGATGTGCGGGATCGCACGATTGCGGCGGTGATTGACCGCTACGGCCTGGATAAGGCCCAGGCCGAACGGGTGAGTACGACCGCCCTGCTTTTGTTCGAGCAGGTGCGGGATCACTGGTCGCTGGCGGTGGGCGGGGGCGAGCGGATTCTGGAATGGGCGGCCCGGCTGTACGAAATCGGCATGTTGCTCAGTTATCACTACTACCACAAGCATGGCGCCTATATCCTGGAATACGCGGATCTGCCCGGTTTTTCGCGCAGCGATCAAATCTTGCTGGCGGCGCTGGTCCACCGGCACCGGCGCGGATTTCCGCCTGACGCCTTCGATCACCTGTCCAGGGATGTGGCGCTGCTGGCCCGGCGGCTGTGCGTGTTGTTGCGACTGGCGGTAGTGTTGCATCGTGGCCGCAGCCGCCAGCCCTTGCCGCCGCTGAGCCTGCGCGTCAGCCCGCAACGATTGGAGTTGCGCTTTCCCGATGGCTGGCTGGACGAACATCCACTGACCCGCGCCGATCTGGACGTGGAAGCGCGCTATTTGCGCAAGGCCGGATTCCGATTGGGATTTGGCTGATTGGCTCTTGTGAAATACTATCCGCAGAAATTTAGGCGTTCTAAACGCGCTTTTATGAAGGTGGATTTTGATTTATACCGCATCGGTCGTTACAGGTGCGACGGACTAATTCTAGTTCATCGGCGCTACGCGCCGATGAACGGGCGCGAGTTGAGCCAACATCGAGTTCTCGGCGCTGCGCGCCGTCGAACTCTCGTTGGAGCGGACACCGCTCACTGCGTTCACGGCTTGCGCCCGCTTGGGGTTGCCAGGCCGGCAGGCCGGCCTTTCCACCCACGTGCGGGTGCCGCTCAACTCGCGCCCGTTGGGCGTCATACTCGGCACGTCCCACGCTTCAGACACTGGAATTGATGTCGAATGATTGAGTATCGCGAAAACCAGCCACTTGAACCTGTCGAAGTCGCTCGTGTCTTCGAGGCATCGGGCATTACCAGGCCAACGAAAGATATTCCACGCATCGCGCAAATGTTTGCGAATGCAAACGTTGTCATTTCAGCATGGGATGGAACTCGACTAATCGGCGTAAGTCGGGCGCTGACGGACTACAGCTATTGCTGTTACCTCTCCGATCTTGCAGTTGACGCCGCCTATCAGAAACATGGCATTGGCCGGGAGCTAATTCGACGCACCCAGACCATCATTGGAGAAGAGGTCTCCCTTATCCTGATGTCCGCGCCCGGTGCGATGGCCTATTACCCCAAGGTCGGTTTTGCGTTGGCAGACAACGCCTATGTCATTAGGCGGAAGCGTTAATGACGCCCAACCCTGCGGTCAACACGGACGCTCCGCCGAAAAGCCGGCGGAGCGCCGGTTACCTTGAACGTTCATCGGCGCTACGCGC
>DEHY01000187.1 GCA_002352185.1 Competibacteraceae bacterium UBA2788 | reverse complement strand
ATCGAGAACGTGGCGCGGACGCGACTGAACATGCTGACGCCGGATCCTGGCGCGGTTCTGTACATCGCGCCGCCATGAGCCGGAACCCGGTGGGAACCGCGCTGAGTGTACTGCGTCAGGTGGGCAGATGGGCCGACGCCACAACTCGTCGCGGGCTGGTGCTGGTTCTGCTGTTCACGGCGGCGGGCGGCATGCTCGCTCGCGCCGCGTATTTGCAGGTGGTTCACAAGGACTTCCTGCAAGACCAGGGCGATGATCGCTATCTGCGCACGGTGGAAGTGCCAGCCCACCGGGGGATGATTCTGGATCGTAACGGCGAACCGCTGGCGGTGAGTTCGCCGGTGGATTCGATCTGGGCCTATCCGCCGGAGTTGCTGAAACAGCGCGAGCGCTGGCCGGTATTGGCGGCAGCGCTGGATATAACCACGACCGAACTGGAGCAGAAACTGGCGGGACGCGAAACCCGCCAATTTGTTTATCTGCGCCGACATTTGGCGCCGAATGCGGCCCAGCAGATTTTGCAGCTCAAGATTGCCGGGGTCCATGCGCAGCGCGAATACCGCCGCTACTACCCCGATGCGGAAGTCACCTCGCACCTGCTGGGCTTCACCGACATTGACGATGCCGGGCAGGAAGGGCTGGAAAAAACCTTCGACGCCCAGTTGCGCGGGGTGCCGGGCAGCAAGCGAGTGATTCAGGATCGGCTGGGCCGGGTGGTGGAAGATGTGGAGAGCCTGCGGATTCCGCAGCCCGGCCAGACGCTGACGCTGAGTATTGACCGGCGGCTGCAATATCTGGCCTATCGCGCCCTGAAGACCGCCGTGCTGGAAAATAAAGCCAGCGCGGGCGCAGCGGTGATTGTTGATGCGCGCAGTGGAGAAATCCTGGCGATGGTGAACCAGCCCGCCGGCAACCCCAACAACCGTACTGAGCTGCACGGCGATCTGCTGCGTAACCGGACAATCACGGATGTGTACGAGCCGGGTTCAACCATTAAACCCTTTACCGTCGCGCTGGGCCTGGAGAGCGGCAAATGGACGCCCAGCACTCTGGTGAATACGGCGCCGATGCAGATTGGACGCTATACCGTCCGCGACACTCACAACTACGGCACCATCGATCTGACCCATATCATCAGCAAGTCCAGCAATGTCGGCGTCACTAAGATCGCGCTGTCCATGCCCGCCGAGCGGCTGTGGCAGCTTTATCGGAATCTGGGCATCGGCGCCACAACCGGGGTGGGGCTGATCGGCGAGCAAGCCGGCGTCCTGCGCCCATTCAGCAAATGGGCGGAGATCGGCCACGCCAATCATGCCTTCGGTTACGGATTTTCCCTCACCATCCTGCAACTGGCCCAGGCCTATGGGGTATTGGCGGCGGACGGGGTGCGACGGCCACTGACCCTGCTCAAGCGGGAACAGCCGCTTGGCCCCGCTGACGAGCGGCGGGTGCTGACGGCATCGGCGGTGCGACAGGTGCGGGCGATGATGGAAGAGGTCGTCACCAAGGAAGGCACCGGACTCAAGGCCAGCGTACCGGGCTACCGGGTGGCCGGCAAGACTGGCACGGCGCGCAAGATCCTCGGCGGTCGCTACACCACCCGTTACTTTGCTCTGTTCGCCGGCATGGCCCCGGCCAGCGCCCCGCGTCTGGTGATGGCCATCATCATTGACGAACCCAAGGGCGGCGCCTACTACGGCGGCACGGTCGCAGCGCCGGTCTTCGGCCAGACCATGGGCAGCGCGCTGCGCATCCTCAACATCACCCCGGACGACATGCCGACCATGAAAATCGCCGGGGCGGCGCCCGTTATCGGAGCTGCGCCGTGAGTCAGGCTGCGCCGCTGACGGTGGGTGAATTACTGGCCGATTTTGCCGAGGCGCCGGCAGATCTGGCGGATCGCCCGGTGATCGGCCTGGCGACCGACAGCCGCGAGGTTGGTCCGGGCGATGTGTTTTTCGCCATGCGCGGCGGCAGCCGGCACGGGCTGGAATTTCTGGAGGCGGTGCAGGCGGCGGGAGCGATGGCGGTGGTGTGGGAGCCGCCCTGCCCCGGACCTTTGCCCCCTGCCGGGTCGGGAGCGCCTTTGCTGGCGATGCCGGATCTGCGGCGCAATCTGGGACTGATCGCCAGTCGTTTTTACGATCACCCCTCCCGGCGTATGGCGGTAGTGGGCATCACCGGCACCGATGGCAAAACCTCCTGCGCTCATTTCATCGGCCAGGCCTTGAGCGATGCCGAGACCGGGCCATGCGGCCTGCTGGGGACGCTGGGGCTGGGAGTGTATGGCGCGGTTGAACCCACTCTGCACACGACGCCGGATGTGCTGGCGGTACAGCGCTGGTTGTCCAGGCTGGCGGCGGGCGGACGACGCTATGCCGTGATGGAGGCATCCTCACATGCATTAGATCAGGGCCGGGTGGAGGGCGTGGAGTTCACAGTCGCCGTATTGACGCACCTGAGCCGCGATCACCTGGACTACCACGGCAGCCTGGAAGCCTACGCAGCCGCCAAGCGGCGCCTGTTCCTGAGTCATCGCCCGCGCTGGGCGGTGCTGAATCTGGATGACGCCTTTGGCCGAAGCATCGCCGCCGATCTTTGCGGGGCGACGCCCATGATAGTCGGTTACGGCCTCGGCGAGCGGCCAGCCCAGTCAGAGCGGCTGGTCTGGGGCGAAACGCTGGAGTTATCGCCGACGGGTTTGCGACTGGGGATTCGTTCCTCGTGGGGCGAGGGCGAACTGCACGTCGGGGTGCTGGGCCGGTTCAACGCCAGCAACGTACTGGCGGCGCTGGCGACCCTGCTGGCGCTGGATCTGCCGTTCCACGAGGCGCTGGCGCGATTGGCGCACACGGCAGCAGTGCCGGGGCGGATGGAACGGGTGGGCGGCGAGTTCAATCAGCCGCTGGCGGTGATCGATTATGCCCACACCCCGCACGCCCTGGAACAGGTATTGAGCGCCCTGCGCGAACACGGCGGACAGCGGCTGTGGTGCGTCTTTGGCTGCGGCGGCGACCGGGATCCGGGCAAACGCCCACTCATGGGCGCAATCGCCGAGCGCTGGGCGGATCGGGTGATCGTGACCGATGACAACCCGCGCACCGAAAATCCGGATCGGATCGTCAGCGACATTCTGGCCGGAATGCAACGACCGGAAACGGCTGAAGTCATCCGCGACCGGCAGGCCGCCATCGTTCAAGCCCTGGCCGAAGCGACGGCGGGCGACATCGTGCTGATTGCCGGCAAGGGCCATGAAGACTATCAAATCATCGGCGCCGAACGACGGCCATTCAGTGATCGGACGGTCGCGCAGCAGTGCCTGTTTTCGCAGCGCTCAGAGGAATCCACCTGAGATGAGTAACGTTTTTCCACCCCTGCACTTGCGCGAAGCCGCCGTTTTGCTGGACGGCGTGATCGTCGGCGAAGATGCGGCGTTTTCCACGGCTGGCATTGACAGCCGCGTGTTGCCGCCGGGCGCCTTGTTCGTAGCGCTGACGGGACTCCGCGTTGACGGACATGATTTTGTGGCCGCCGCCCGCGAACGCGGAGCCTGCGCCGCACTGGTCAGCCGGAAGGTGGCCGATCCCTTGCCGCAGCTCTGCGTAGCCGATACCCGGCGTGCGCTGGGCCAACTGGCGGCGGCGTGGCGCTCCCGTTTCACCGGGCCGCTGATTGCGCTGACCGGCAGCAATGGCAAAACCACCCTCAAGGAAATGATCGCCGCCATCTTGCGGGTGCGCGGCACGACGCTGGCAACCGAAGGCAATCTCAATAATGACTTGGGAGTGCCGCTCACTTTATTGCGGCTGAATGCGGAACATCGCTACGCCGTGATCGAAATGGGCGCGAACCATCACGGCGAGATCGCCTATTTGACCGGGCTGGCGCGTCCCGATGTCGCGATCATCAATAATGCCGGCCCTTGCCATCTGGACGGCTTCGGCGATGTCGCCGGAGTGGCGCAGGGCAAGGGCGAAATTTTCCAGGGCCTGGGGCCGGACGGGGTTGCGATCATCAACCGTGATGATGAATACGCCGACTATTGGGCCGGATTGAATCCGGGGCGGCGGATCGCGAGCTTCGGGCTGGAGCAGCCGGCAACGGTGAGGGGTGAAATCCTCGATCCGGTCAGTAACCGGTTTCGCTTGATCGCGCCCGAAGGCGAGATCGAAATCAACCTGCCGCTGCCCGGTCGGCACAACATCCGCAACGCGCTGGCGGCGGCGGCGGCGGCGCTGACGGTGGGCGCAACGCTGGCCGATATCCGCCAGGGTCTGGAGTCATTGCGCGGCGTTGGCGGACGGATGCAGCGCTTGCACGGCAGGCACGGCGGCGCGGTGATCCATGACGCCTACAACGCCAATCCGGCTTCGCTGGCGGCGGCGCTGGCGGCGGTCGGAGCGGAACCGGGCCGCAAATGGCTGGTGCTGGGCGATATGCTGGAACTGGGACCGACTGCGGACGCGCTCCATGCCCAGTCGGGGCGGGAAGCGCGGAGTGCGGGATTCGAGCGGCTGTACACGCTGGGCGAACACAGCCGGGCGGCGGCGGCGGCGTTCACCGAGGGCGGTCATCATTATCAGGACGTGGATCGCCTGATCGCCGATTTAAGCCGCGATCTCCAGAGTGATCATCCCGGCGTCGTACTGATCAAAGGTTCTCGCGGGCTGCGGATGGAGCGGGTGGTGGCGGCGCTGGTGGGCGCTGCGGAGCCGGTCGCGCAGCCAGGGGAGCGCGGCTGATGCTGGTCCTTCTGGCCGAATGGCTAACCAATAATTTTTACAGTGGCTTCAATGCGTTCCAGTATCTGACCCTGCGGGGGATTCTGGGGATTCTCACGGCGCTGTCCATTTCGCTGATGGTCGGGCCGGCTCTGATTCGGCGGTTGAGCCGCTATCAGATTGGTCAACACATCCGCGAGGATGGCCCTCAAAGTCATCTCGCCAAAGCCGGCACGCCGACCATGGGCGGGGCGCTGATTCTGGTCGCCATCGCGGTCGCTACCCTGCTATGGGCCGATCCGCGCAACCGCTATACCTGGATCGCGCTGGGGGTAACGCTGGCGTTCGGCGCTATCGGCTGGATGGACGATTACAAGAAACTGATCCTGCGCAACTCCAGGGGCTTGTCGGCGCGGGCCAAGTATTCCTTGCAGTCCGGCGCCGGATTGACGGCGGCGCTGCTGCTGTATTTCACGGTCCAGACCCCGGCTGAGACCCAGCTGATCGTGCCGTTTTTCAAGAGCGTAGCGCTGAATCTGGGCTGGCTGTTTGTCCCGCTGACCTACTTCGTCATCGTCGGCTCCAGCAATGCGGTCAACCTTACCGATGGGCTGGACGGGCTGGCGATTGTGCCCACCGTCATGGTTGCCGGAGCGCTCGCGGTATTCTGCTACGCCTCCGGCAACCGGATTTTCGCCGACTATCTCGGCATTCCGCATGTGCCGGGCGTGGGCGAACTGCTGGTGTTCTGCGCCGCGATGGTCGGCGCCGGGTTAGGCTTCCTCTGGTTCAACGCCTACCCGGCCCAGGTGTTCATGGGCGATGTGGGCGCATTGGCGCTGGGCGCGGCGCTGGGCATAGTCGCGGTGGCCGTGCGGCAGGAACTGGTGCTGTTCGTGATGGGCGGCGTCTTCGTGATGGAAACCGTGTCGGTGATCCTGCAAGTGGCTTCGTTCAAACTCACGGGCCGACGCATCTTCCGCATGGCCCCGCTGCACCACCATTTCGAACTCAAGGGCTGGCCGGAGCCGAAGGTGATCGTCCGGTTCTGGATCATCACCATCATGCTGGTGCTGATCGGCCTGGCGACCTTGAAAATCCGGTAAGAGGAATCCCGCACATGACGCAACTGGGGGGAACCACGGCAGTGGTCGGTCTGGGTCAGAGCGGCCTGGCTACCGTGCGGGCGCTGATGGCGTTGGGCGCGACGGTAACGGTGAGCGACAGTCGCGCCGATCCGCCGGGGTTAGCGGCGTTACGGGCGGAGTTCCCGGAACTGGCCTGCCGGTTGGGCGGTTTCAATCCGATGCGGTTCAAAAACGCCGCGCGCTTGATCGTCAGTCCAGGGGTGGCGGTGAAGACGCCCGCCATCGCCGAAGCGGCGGCGCATGGGGTGCCGGTGTGGGGCGATATTGAACTGCTGGCCCGATTGACGCGAGTGCCCGTCGCCGCCATTACCGGCACCAATGGCAAAAGTACGGTGACGACCTTGCTGGGCGCGATGGCCGAATCCGCTGGAGCGCGGGCGGCNNACAGCCTGAATGCCCAGGTGGCGACGGTGTTGAACATCAGCCCCGATCACATGGATCGCTACGACCGCCTGGAGGATTACATCGCCGCCAAGCAGCGAATCTTTCGAGGCGACGGAACGATGGTGGTCAACGCCGACGATCCGGCAGTGATGGCGATGGTCGAGCCGGGACGGAAGGTCGTGCGGTTCACCCTGGATGCGCCGGAAGAAGGCGATTTCGGCCTGCGCCGGGACGGCGGCGACACCTGGCTGGCGCGAGGTTCTGAACGCTGGATCGCGGCGGCGGATTTACAAATCAGCGGCGATCACAATCTCGCCAATGCGCTGGCGGCGCTGGCCATGGGCCATGCGCTCGGCTGGCGCCGGGACGGGATGCTGGCGGCGCTGCGGAAATTTACCGGGCTGGCGCATCGCGCCACGCCGGTTATGGAACATGCGGGCGTGCGCTGGTTCAACGATTCCAAAGGCACCAATGTCGGCGCAACGGCGGCGGCGGTGCGCGGCCTGCCCGGACCGCTGGTACTCATCGCTGGCGGCGACGGCAAAGGCCAGGATTTCAGCCCGTTGCGGGAGGCGCTGGCCCACACCACGCGGGCGGTGGTGCTCATTGGCCGCGATGCGCCGCTGATCGCCGCCGCGCTCGGCGACAGCGTCCCCCTGTATACAGCGACGGATATGAACCAGGCGGTGGCTGTTGCGGCGCGGCTGGCTCAGCCGGGCGACAGCGTGTTGCTGTCGCCGGCCTGCGCCAGCTTCGACATGTTCAGCGGTTACGAAGAGCGCGGCGCCGTATTCACAGCGGCGGCGCGGAGGCTGGCCGGATGCTGAACGCCGCCGCCACGGTTGCAATCCCTGCCCATCAAGGCCCGCCGCCACGCGCCGGCGAAGGCCGATCTGCGCTGCCGTTTCCCGATCCGTGGGTGCTGATTCCCGCCCTGCTGCTGCTGGCCCTGGGCCTGCTGATGGTGGCTTCGGCCTCGATGCCCACCGCTGACGCCAAAACCGGTCAGCCGTTCTATTTCCTGTTTCGCCAGGGCGCGTATGTGGGAGTCGGGCTGCTGGCCGCCAGCATGGTTTTTCAGATTCCACTGGCGCGCTGGCGGCGGGCCAGTCCGTTGCTGCTGCTGGCCGCCATCGTTCTGCTGGCGCTGGTGCTGGCGCCGCATATCGGCAAGGAAGTCAATGGCAGCATGCGCTGGATCGCCATCGGCCCGATCAACATCCAGGTCTCGGAAATCGCCAAACTGTTCGCGCTGGTCTATGTCGCCGGTTATCTCAAGCGGCACGGCGCCGAGTTGCAAACCGCCGATTTCCGCACCTCGGCGCTGGCTCTATTCCGTCCAATGGCGGTACTGGCGGTACTGGCGGTGCTGCTGCTGCTGGAGCCGGATTTCGGCAGCGTGGTGGTGCTGATGGCGACTGCATTGGGCATGGTCTTTCTGGCCGGCGTCAATCTCTGGCAGTTCGGCGCCCTGCAAATCGGCACGGTCTCGGCGATGGCGGTGCTGCTCTGGTCCTCGCCTTATCGGCGGGCGCGACTGGTCAGCTTTCTCGATCCATGGGCCGATCCGCAAGCCAGCGGTTATCAGCTCACCCAGTCGCTGATCGCCATCGGGCGCGGCGAACTGTTTGGGGTCGGGCTGGGCCAGAGCGTGCAAAAACTGTTCTATCTGCCCGAAGCCTACACCGACTTTCTGTTCGCGGTCCTGGCCGAGGAACTGGGGCTGGCTGGCATCCTGACCGTCATCGCGCTGTTCATGACCCTGGTGTGGCGGGCATTCCTGATCGGGCGGCGGGCGGAGCGGCTGGATTTGAAATTTTCGGCGTGGCTGGCCTATGGCATTGGCTTGTGGTTCGGCATTCAGGCGCTGTTCAACATGGGCGTCAACATGGGCGCGCTGCCGACCAAGGGGCTGACCTTGCCGCTGATGAGCTACGGCGGTAGCAGCGTGGTGGTGATGTGCATGGCGCTGGCGGTGCTGCTGCGGATTGATGTGGAAACCCGCGCCGGTGGAGTCCACGACGAATGAGCGCAGCGCGACCGGTGCTGATTATGGCGGGCGGAACCGGCGGTCATGTGTTTCCGGCGCTGGCGGTGGCCGAACGCCTGCGGGCGCATGGCGCGCCGGTAGTGTGGATGGGCACCCGGCGCGGTCTGGAAGCGACCCTGGTGCCGAAGGCGGGCATTCCCATGGAATGGATCGGCGTCGCCGGCTTGCGTGGCAAAGGGCTGGGTCAGACATTAGCCATGCCGCTGATGATCGGGCGGGCGCTGTGGCAGGCGCGGGTGATTCTGCAACGGCTGCAACCGCAAGTCGCGCTGGGAATGGGCGGTTTCGCCAGCGGTCCCGGCGGGTTGATGGCCCGGTGGCTTGGAATCCCGCTGGTGGTGCATGAGCAGAACGCCATTGCCGGACTGACCAATCGCATTCTGGCGCGGATCGCCGGCCGGGTGCTGGAAGCGTTTCCACAGACTTTTCCGGCGGCGCGGCGAGCGGCGACGGTGGGCAATCCGGTGCGTGCGCCGATTGCCGCCCTGCCCCCGCCCGCCGAGCGCTTCGCCGGGCGCAATGGCCGGTTGCGGCTGCTGGTGCTGGGCGGCAGTCAGGGCGCGCTGGCGCTCAATCAACTGTTGCCGCAAGCCCTGGCGTTGCTGAGCGATGACGAGCGNNTCGCCTGACTCCGTTTATCGAGGATATGGCTGAAGCCTACGGCTGGGCCGATCTGGTGGTGTGCCGGGCCGGGGCGTTGACCATTGCCGAACTGGCGGCGGCGGGCGTTGGCGCGCTGCTGGTGCCCTTCCCGTTCGCAGTGGACGACCACCAGACGGCCAATGCCCGCTTTCTGGCGCAGAACGGCGCGGCGCTGATTGCCCGGCAGGCGGAGTTGAACGCCGAACGGCTGGCCGCAATCCTGCGCGATCGGCTGGGCGACCGCGCCCGGTTATTGCGGATGGCCGAAGCGGCGCGGAGCCTGGCGAAAATTGAAGCCGCCGAATGCGTAGCGCAAGTGTGCCTGCAACAGGCGCGTTTCTGAATCCTGCAACGAGATATAAGAGATAGTGCGGACGTGGATAAACCGGTATTAACAACCATTCCCGAAGCCTGGCGCGACATGCGCCGGATTCGCCAGGTCCATTTTGTCGGCATCGGCGGATCCGGGATGAGCGGCATCGCCGAGGTGCTGCTGAACCTGGGCTACAGCGTGTCCGGTTCCGATCTGCGCGCCAGCGCGGTGACGGCGCGGCTGAGTCAATTGGGCGCGATCATCCGACCGGGCCATGCCGCCGAACACATCGCGGGTTGTAATGCGGTGGTGATTTCCAGCGCGGTGGCTGAGGACAATCCCGAAGTGATCGCGGCGCGGGCGGCGCGGATTCCCGTCGTGCCGCGCGCCGAGATGCTGGCCGAACTGATGCGGTTCCGCTATGGCGTCGCGGTGGCCGGCACTCACGGCAAGACCACCACCACCAGCCTGATCGCCAGCCTGCTGGCCGAGGGCGGGCTGGACCCGACCTTTGTCATCGGGGGGCGATTGAACAGCGCCGGGGCCAACGCCAGGCTGGGCGCGGGCCGCTATCTGGTGGCCGAGGCCGACGAGAGCGATGCGTCCTTCCTGTTCCTGCAACCGATGCTGGCGGTCGTGACCAATATTGACGCCGATCATCTGTCGACTTACGGCGGCGATTTCGGGCGGCTGCGCGACACCTTCGTCGAGTTTTTGCATCACCTGCCGTTTTACGGACTGGCGGTGTTGTGCGCCGACGATCCGCAGGTGCGGGCGATTTTACCGCGCCTGACCCGGTCAGTGCTGACCTATGGCGCCGGCGCGGATTGCGATGCGCGTGCGACCGACATCGTCCCGGAAGGCTTGCGCACCCGATTTGTGGCTCATTTGCCCCACTTGAAGACGCCGCTGCCCATCGTTCTCAATCTGCCGGGGCGACACAGCGTATTGAATGCGCTGGCGGCGATTGCGGTGGCGCTGGAACTGGGGGTGTCGGAAACCGCCATTTGTCGCGCCCTGCGGAATTTTCAGGGCATCGGGCGGCGCTTCCAGCCCCACGGCGAATTGACGCTCCCCGGCGGCGGCCACGCCACGGTGATGGACGACTACGGCCACCATCCGCGTGAGATTCAGGCGGTATTGGCCGCCTTGCGCGGCGCCTGGCCGGAGCGGCGTCTGGTGCTGGCCTTTCAGCCGCACCGCTTCAGCCGCACCCGCGACCTGTTCGACGACTTCGCCCAAGTGCTGTCCGAGGTGGATGCGCTGATTCTGCTGGACGTGTATCCGGCGGGCGAAAAGCCCATCGCTGGAGCGGATGGGCGCAGCCTGAGCCGGGCGATTCGCACCCGGGGCAAAGTGGACCCGGTTTTCGTCGAGCAGACCGCTGATTTGCCGGCGGCCTTGCCGGGCCTGCTGCACGATGGCGATTTGCTGCTGCTGATGGGCGCGGGCGACATCGGGGCGATGGCGACGCAACTGGGTCGCGACGGTTTGCCGGGCGCAAGTTGAGTGAGCGGAACCAGGGGGAAAAACAGATGCAACCCATTCAGCAGCGGTTAGTCAGCGATCCGGCAGAGTTCGGCAAGGTGGCCGTTTTGATGGGCGGCTGGTCGGCGGAACGGGCGGTGTCGCTCAAGAGCGGGCAGGCGGTGCTGGCGGCGCTGTGCGCGCGCGGCGTAGATGCGCATGGCATTGACGCCGACCGCGAGATTTTATCGGTGCTGGATTGCGGCGGCTTTGATCGGGCGTTCATCATCCTGCACGGGCGCGGCGGCGAAGATGGCGTGATTCAGGGGGCGCTGGAAATTCTGGGCCTGCCCTATACCGGCAGCGGCGTGCTGGCCTCGGCGCTGGGCATGGACAAGCTGCGCACCAAGCAGCTCTGGCTGGGGATGGGCCTGCCGACGCCCCCGTATCGCATCGTGGCCAGCGCNNATCAGCCGGGTCAGCGATCCCGCGCAATTTGCGAGCGCCTGGGAGCGGGCCGCCGCCTGCGATTCGCCGGTGCTGGCGGAACCGTGGATTCAGGGCCAGGAGTACACCGGCGGCGTAGTGCAGGGCGAGGCGTTGCCGCTGATCCGGCTGGAAACGCCGCGTGAGTTTTATGACTACGAGGCCAAGTACCATGCCGACGATACCCGCTATCTCTGTCCCTGCGGGTTGCCGCCGGAGCGCGAGGCGAAATTGCGGGATCTGGTGCGGCAGGCGTTCGCCGCCGTGGGCGGCTCCGGCTGGGGCCGGGTGGATGTGATGATGGATGGGCAAGCCCGGCCATGGCTGCTGGAAGTCAACACCGTGCCCGGCATGACCGATCACAGCCTGGTGCCGATGGCGGCGCGAGTGGCCGGACTGAGCTTTGAAGACCTGGTCTGGCGCATTCTGGAAACCAGCCTGGCGCGGCAGGATTGAGCGCGGACGATGATGCGGATCGGACGCGGACGCCGCCGGGGAGCGACGGCGCTCAAGCGCGAACCGGCCGGTTCGCCAGGGCGGTGGAAAGCCGTCTGGGGGCCATGGCTGCGTGGCTTGGGGGTAGCGCTGGCGCTGGCGGCGGTCGGTTTCGGGGTGCATATCGGCAGTCAGAAGTTGCGCGATCCGGGGGCGTTTCCGTTGCGGAACGTGCGGGTCGAGGGCGAGTTGCGCAATCTGGCCGAGGCCGATTTGCAGCCCCTGGCGCAGGAGTACCTGGGCCGGAACTTCTTCATGGCCAATCTGGATGCCCTGCATGCCGCGCTGGCTACTCATCCCTGGATCGAGGATGTCGCCGTGCGGCGCGGCTGGCCGGATACCGTGGAAATCCGCTTGCGCGAACGGGTTGCCTTTGGCTACTGGGGTGAACGGCAGGACATGGTGGATGTGAACGGTCGCCGGTTCCACCCCACCACAATTCGCCAGNNGTGCAGGCGCTGTTTGAACCGGTCGGGTTGAAGCTGGAGAAACTGGCGCAGGATGAACGCCGGGCCTGGTGGCTGACGTTTGACAACGGCCTGGAGGTGTATGTAGGGCGCGAGCGGTTCGAGGAACGGTTACGGCGGCTGGCGCAGGTCTATCCCAAGGTGCTGGCCGCACAGGCCGACCGGATTGCGGTGGTGGATTTACGCTATGTCAACGGCTTTGCGGTGCGCTGGAAAGCGGGGCCGCCGGTTCCAGCAGCGGGCTAGGCGGTTACGGGAAAGGGAGATTTTATGCCTAAAAAAGAAGACAAGAACTTAATCGTCGGACTCGATATCGGCACGTCAAAAGTGGTGGTCATCGTCGGCGAGGTTGGCCCCGACGGGACGGTTGATGTAGTCGGCATCGGCTCGCACCCCTCACGGGGCTTGAAGAAAGGGGTGGTGGTCAACATCGAATCCACGGTTCAATCCATCCAGCGCGCAGTGGACGAAGCGGAGCGGATGGCGGGCTGCAAAATTCATTCGGTGTACACCGGCATCTCCGGCAGCCACATTCGCGGGCTGAATTCCCATGGCGTCACCGCCATCAAGAGCCGGGAAGTAACCCAGGAAGATGTAGAGCGGGTGATCGAAGCGGCGCGGGTGGTGGCGATTCCGGCGGACCAGAAGATCCTGCACATCCTGCCCCGGGAATTCATCATTGACGGTCAAGAAGGCATCCAGGAGCCAATCGGCATGTCCGGGGTGCGGCTGGAGGTGCGGGTGCATATCGTCACCTGCGCAGTCAGCGCCGAGCAGAACATTGTCAAGTGCGTGCAACGCTGCGAGCTGGAGGTAGACGATGTCATCCTGCAACAGCTTGCGTCCAGCCGGGCGGTGTTGACCCCGGATGAAAAGGAACTGGGCGTCTGCCTGCTGGACATCGGCGGCGGCACCACCGATCTGGCGGTATTCACCAATGGCGCAATCAGCCATACCGAGGTGATCCCGGTCGCCGGCAACCAGGTGACCAACGACATCGCCGTCGCTTTCCATACGCCGACCGCTTCGGCGGAGGATCTCAAGCTCAAGTACGCCTGCTGCCTCAAGCACCTGACCCGCGCCGACGAGCGGATCGACGTCGCCGAGGTTGGCGACCGCGCCGCGCGCACCCTGTCCCGGCTGGAATTGGCCGGGGTGGTGGAGCCGCGCTACGACGAACTGTTTGAAATCGCCCTGGGGAAACTGCAACGCAGCGGCTTCGAGAATCTGGTTGCGGCGGGTGTAGTGCTGACCGGGGGCAGTTCCCAAATGGAGGGCGTGGTGGAACTGGCCGAGGAGGTGTTTCACATGCCGGCGCGACTGGGATTGCCGCGTGATGTGACTGGATTACAGCATGTGGTGTGCAATCCCATCTATTCCACTGCGGTGGGTTTGCTGCTGTTTGGTAACGAGAATCGGCCAGGGCGGTCTGGTCCGGTGGCGCGAGCGGGTCGCAAGGGACTGTGGGCCCGGCTGAAGAGCTGGTTGCAGGGGAACTTTTGAATTTTTAATGAGGCAGTTGGGGAACTTCGGGTTGCAAACCTATTGAACGAGGAAAAGCCGTTATGTTCGAGCTGATGAATGCCAAGACGGAAGAAAGCGCCGTCATTAAGGTGATCGGAGTCGGTGGCGGCGGCAGCAATGCCGTTCAGCACATGCTGGGCGCCAACATCGAGGGCGTGGATTTCATCTGCGCCAACACCGACGCCCAGGCGCTGAAGACCTGCGCCGTGCCGATCACCTTGCAGATGGGCGTGAATATCACCAAGGGGCTGGGGGCTGGGGCCAACCCCGATGTAGGGCGGCAGGCCGCCAACGAAGATAAAGAGCGCATCCGTGAAGCGCTGCAGGGCGCCGATATGGTGTTCATCACTGCGGGTATGGGCGGGGGCACCGGCACCGGCGCCGCGCCGGTAGTGGCGGAACTGGCCCGGGAGATGGGCATTCTGACCGTGGCGGTAGTCACCAAGCCGTTTCCGTTCGAGGGCAAAAAGCGCATGGAAGTGGCGATGCGCGGCATCCGTGAACTGAGCGAAACCGTGGATTCGCTGATCACCATCCCCAACGAGAAACTGCTCACGGTGCTGGGCAAAAACGCCAGCCTGCTGGACGCCTTCAAGGCCGCCAACGACGTGCTGCTGGGCGCGGTGCAGGGCATCGCCGAATTGATCACCCGTCCGGGAATGATCAATGTGGATTTTGCCGACGTTCGCACCGTGATGTCCGAAATGGGCATGGCCATGATGGGCACGGGCCGGGCGGTCGGCGACGGACGCGCCCGCGAGGCCGCCGAAGCGGCGATTGCCAGCCCGCTGCTGGAGAACTTCAACCTGGCCGGCGCCAAGGGCCTGCTGGTCAATATCACCTCGGGCATGGATGTGACCATCGGCGAATTCGAGGAAGTCGGCAACACCATTAAGGAGCTGGCGTCCGAGGACGCCAACGTGGTGGTGGGCATGTCGGTTGACCCCGAAATGCATAATGAACTGCGGGTTACTATCGTCGCGACCGGCATCGGTCAAGGCGTTCCGGCCAAGCCGGCCAGCGTGCGCGAGCGGGAAACAGCGATCCCGCACGTCAAACTGGTGCAACAGAGGGAAGCGCATTCCGGCTACGGCCAAACCGTCAGCCGCCCGAAATCCGCCGGCGACAGCTTGGGCGAGCGGGTTGATACTGAGCTGGATTATCTCGATATTCCCGCGTTCTTGCGCCGCCA
>DEHY01000220.1 GCA_002352185.1 Competibacteraceae bacterium UBA2788 | reverse complement strand
GCGCGTAGCGCCGATGAACGTTCGGCATGAGGGGCGCGTAGCAAGCGGCAACGCCGCTTACGGAGTGTCCCCTCGATGCCGTTGTTGGGCGCACTCGCGGCGAGATCGGAATATCCGACCACTTAGATTGGCTTGCGATATCCCCTTATCTCGTAGGTAGAGAGCGAGAAGCTTGAGTACTTCACTTGGTTGGATTGATTACCACCCAAGAGCCGAATGTGAGTGGATGATAAAGAGACAAGAAAGCCGACGTGAAATCCCGATGATGAGCCAGTAGCTTGGGTTACACCGGGAGTCTTCTTCTTAATTACCACGATCACACCTGGCGTGGGATTATTCACTTCCGATCCCCAATTTAACCAGCTCTTTGCAGCAGCACTATTCGTGCCGTTTCGGCCCGATTGCTTCATTACCCAGTTTACGAATGAGGAGCACCAAGGTGTCTCGTCATCTGTAGCCTTGAGCGAGGTCGTCTGGTGGTATTTCACTATCCGAGCATTATGCTGTCCGGGCAGCGAGTCTTCCTGTACTCCAAGTTCGGCAATGGCAATGTCCATCCAGGGAGCAGACGGCGTGGCGGGCGCAGCTATCGGTACAGAAATCGACTTCAGCCCAAGGGCTGCACGTGTTTTCGGGCCAACCTGTCCATCCGGTGTAAGCCCCTTCGCTCTCTGAAACGATACCACTGCCTGATGTGTGCGTTGTCCAAAGTGCCCATCGACTCGCAAATTCGGACGAGGGGTGACAAGCGAGTTAAGGAGAAGCTGAAGCTTTCCCACTTCCGGACCACGGTCATTCAGTTTAATGGTTGGCATGATGTCCTCCTTTGGCTATCCATTAGTCATCAACAAAACCTTCATCAACAAAACCTTCAACGAAACGCCACCCCTCTGAGGTTAGTTCGAAGACCCATGCGCCGACCCGAAACTGGTTTCCGTACGAATTGCAGAACAACGGTGGCAGGCGAGTAGTGGTCTTGACGAGAGACTTCATCGTTGTTGGCGTCGGAGACAGTCCTGGGTCTGCTTTCAACAAGGCTGGAAAAAACCTGCCGAACTCCTTACGATCGATATGTTTCTTTTTGCTCTCATCCAGTGTTCCGCTAATTACGAAGGGAAAGCGAGTCGCGTTGATGATTGCGGTGAGGTTTCCTCGAAGGACCGAAATGCGAAATGCCTTCCAATACTCTTGTGCAGCTTCGGGACAAGCATTTACGCTCGCCATGGCCGAGAGTGATTGCAGGCCGAGCAACACAATAAACACAAAGCGTCTGATCAGAACAACTGACACCGCTTGTTGTTTCATCTGCGAGACCCTTTCGTAAGATGCTAGAGGTGCGCCCAGCTAGAGTTAGTCTGTCGCGCCTGTAGCGACAAACACGGTATAAATTAAGATCGGTGACTTGAAAGCTCAATGAGAACGCCTAAATTCCTGCGGACGCTATTTTCGTCCGCAGGCCCGCCCTCGAAATCCCCGTCGGGCGCAAGGAGTTGAAGGCTGTAACTAGAGCGCACAACCGGTGTTTTCTCACCCAGCCGCCACAACCGCTACGATTAAAGCGACATTCGCTAAACGCGTAGCTATAGCAAAACCAGATTATCCCGGTGGATCAGCTCCGGGTCGTCCAGGTGTCCCTGCAAGGCCTCGATGCGACGGGTGGTCTTGCCGATCAGTGTCAATGCCTGCTCGGTATCGTAGTTGACCAGCCCGCGCGCCACTTCAACCCCGCCCGGCTCCAGGCACGCCACCAGATCGCCACGATTAAACTTGCCTTCCACCGCCGTTACGCCCACCGGCAGCAGGCTCTTGCCATCGGCGCGCAGCGCCCGCACTGCACCCGCATCCAGATGCAACCGGCCCCGGACTTGCAACTGCACCGCCAGCCATTGCTTGCGCGCCGCCAGCGCGCTCTGGCTGGGCCGCAGCAACGTACCGAGATCTTCCCCCACCGCGACCCGCCGCAACACTTCCGGCTCCCGGCCCCAGGCCAGCAGGGTAAACGCGCCGGACCGCGCCGCCTTGGTCGCGGCATGCAGTTTGGTCATCATCCCGCCGCTGCCCAGATGACCGCCGCTGCCGCCCGCCATCGCCTCCAGCGCCGCATCGCCGGCCCGGCCCTCGCCAATCAGTTGCGCTTCGGGAAACTGACGCGGGTTTTTGTCGTACAAGCCCTGCTGGTCGGTGAGGATGACGTACAACTCCGCTTCGACCAGATTCGCCACCAGCGCCCCCAGCGTGTCATTGTCGCCAAAACGGATCTCCTCAAAGGCCACGGTGTCATTTTCGTTGATGACCGGAATCACCCGCAGCCGCAGCAAAGTGCGCAAGGTGGTGCGGATGTTGAGATAACGCTGGCGGTCGGCGGCGTCTTCATGGGTCAGCAGGATTTGCGCGGTGCGGATGCCATGGCGCTCGAACGCCGACTCCCAGGCCTGCACCAGCCCCATTTGTCCTACCGCCGCCGCCGCTTGCAGATCAGCGAGCGCAGCCGGGCGCTGACTCCAGCCCAGCCGCCGCATCCCTTCCGCCACCGCGCCGGATGTCACCAGCAGCAATTCCCGCCCGGCATGGTGCAGTTCCGCCATCTGCGCCACCCAGGCGTCAATGGAAAAATTGTCCAGTCCCTGCCCGTCGTTGGTGATCATCGCGCTGCCGATTTTGACCACCCAGCGCTGGGCCGCGCCTAACTGTTCACGAGTCTTCCGGCTGAACATCGTTCGCTCCAATTTCCGTCAGCGCCGCTGTCGCAGCGGCTTCCGCCTGCTGTCGTTCCTCCAGCCGCTCCATCACCGCCTGCATCAACGCCCCGGTTCCCTCGCCGGACAAAGCGGAAATGCTGAATACCGGCCCGGCCCAGTCCAGTGCCGTGACGATTTCATCCCTCCGCGCCGCCCGTTCCTCCTCTGGCAGCAGATCGAGCTTGTTCAACACCAGCCAGCGCTCCCGATCAGCCAGTGCAGCGCTGTACTTGCGCAGTTCACCAAAAATAATTGCAACATCCCGCACCGGATCGCTACTGTCGCTGTAGGGCGAGACATCCACCAGATGCAGCAGCAGCCGGGTGCGGGACAGGTGCCGTAAAAACTGAATGCCCAGCCCGGCCCCTTCCGCCGCGCCCTCGATCAGCCCCGGAATGTCGGCCATCACGAAGCTCTTCAGCGGCCCGACCCGCACCACGCCCAGATTGGGATGCAGGGTGGTGAAGGGATAGTCGGCCACCTTGGGACGGGCGGCGGACACGGTGCGGATCAGGGTGGATTTGCCCGCATTGGGCATCCCCAGCAGGCCAACATCGGCGATGACCTTCAATTCCAGCCGCAGGCTGCGCGCCTCGCCCGGCGTTCCCGGCTTGGACTGGCGCGGCGCACGGTTGGTGCTGCTCTTNNCCGGTGCAATTGGCGCTCATGCCATTCTGGCCGCGTTCAGCGCGAAACGAGCGGGTGAAGCGGTAATCGGCCAAGGTATTCAGTTCAGCATCGGCCACCAGATAGATACTGCCGCCGTCACCGCCGTCGCCGCCATCAGGGCCACCGAACGGGATGTATTTCTCCCGCCGGAAACTGACGCCGCCGTCGCCGCCGTCGCCGGCCTCGATCCGAATCGTGACTTCATCAACAAATTTCAAAACGTCCTCCTTGAATCCGCAGCAAACAAAAACAAAAAGCCCCAAGCGGGGCTTTTTGCATACCGGCGCGACGGATTCGGCTCACTGCACTGGCTGGATGCTCACGTATTTGCGGCTGTGCGGACCTTTGGTCTCGAACACCACATGCCCATCGGCTTTGGCGAACAGAGTGTAATCCGTGCCGCAACCGACATTCCGGCCCGGATAGAACCGGGTGCCGCGCTGCCGGATGATGATGCTGCCGGCCCGCGCCAGTTGCCCGCCGTAGAGTTTGACACCCAGACGTTTGGATTCGGAATCACGCCCGTTGCGGCTGCTGCCGCCCGCTTTTTTGTGTGCCATATCTGTTATTTCAACCGTTGTTGTCGTGGATTAGCCACTGATGCCGCTGATCCGCAGCTCGGTGTAGGATTGGCGATGACCCTGGGTCTTGCGGTAGTGCTTGCGGCGGCGGAACTTGACGATGAGAACCTTCGGGCCGCGTCCCTGGGATTTGACCGTGGCGGTCACCCGGGCGCCTTCAATATAGGGCGCTCCGATTTTAACCTGGTCGCCGTCGGCGATCATCAGCACGGTATCGAATTCCACCGAGGCGCCTGCCTCGACTTCGAGCTTTTCGACCTTGAGGGTTTCGCCCTCGGTCACCCGGTATTGTTTGCCCCCGGTCTTGATGACAGCGTACATTGCAACGTCTCCAAACGGACTTGTTCTGTCCCGACTAAAGGGGTTGGATTCTAGCCGCGCGCCCGGCTGCGGTCAAACGAATTTGGCTCCCGGAAAGCGCTTATCACTTTTACGAGCGGGTGGAAAGCGGCGTATCCGCTTGCTCACGCCACAATTCCATACTGCGCCCGATATGCCTGCATCGCATCCAGATGAGCCGCATAATCCGGTCGTTCCGCCAGATAGGCCACTAAATCCGCTAGGGTGACGATGCCGGTCACGGCGATGCCGTGGGCGCGCTCCACTTCCTGCACCGCCGATAATTCACCCTGACCACGCTCCTGTCGATCCAGGGCAATGATCACGCCCGCCGGGATTGCTCCGTGTGCGTTCAGAATTTGCATCGTCTCGCGGATAGCGGTGCCTGCGGTGATCACGTCATCCACGATCAGCACCCGACCCTTGAGCGGCGCGCCGACAATCAGCCCGCCTTCGCCATGATCCTTGGCTTCCTTGCGGTTGAAGCACCACGGCGCATCGTGACCGTGATGTTCGGCCAGCGCGATGGCGACCGCCGCCGCCAGCGGGATGCCTTTGTAGGCCGGCCCGAACAGCACGTCGAAGTTCAGCCCGGCATCCATGATTGCGGCGGCGTAACAGCGGCCCAATCGGGCCAGCGCTGCGCCGCTGTTGAATAATCCGGCATTGAAGAAGTAGGGGCTGATGCGCCCGGATTTAAGGGTGAATTCGCCGAAGCGCAACACGCCGCAGGCAATGGCGAAGTCGAGAAAGTCCCGCTGATAGTCCCGCATGGTTCGGATTCCGGCTTGATGATGAGGAAATGTTGCTATAAAAAGAGTGAGTTTGCTTGACGCAAACCGGGTAAGTTGCTTAAATGCGCGCCTGTTTCGCACATTGTGCGATACGGCCAGGTAGCTCAGTTGGTAGAGCAGCGGACTGAAAATCCGCGTGTCGATGGTTCGATTCCGTCCCTGGCCACCAACTTCAACAGGTTGCGGCTCGTTTTACCACCCTCGGTTTAACGTGGTGCAGGTTCGGCGCGAGGCACCTGATCGGTCCGGCATGTTTATCCGTCACGCCGGTGCGTTGCACAATTTCCCGCCGATTCAGCAAGCTCGCCTGGATGAGTCCCCGGATATAGTCCGGGGGCGGGTCGTACAGAGTGGAAGCCCGGCTTTTTTAACGTAAGCCGGGCTTTTTCAATCAGCGCACAACGGTGTCCAGCGACTTATTTATCGTAGCGCATCTTGACGTAGGAGCCGGGTGCGTCCTCGACCGGCTTCAGTTTGCCGTCGCCCGGGGTGCGGGCCGGAACCTGCGGGCCGGCGTTGGGTTGCAGCCATTCCAGCCAATTCGGCCACCACGAGCCTTCCTGCTTGATCGCATCCTGGAACCAGTCATCGGGATTCGGCGGATTGTTCGGGTTGAGCCAATAACCGTACTTGTCTGAAGAGGCCGGGTTGATGACCCCGGCGATGTGGCCGGAGCCGCTCAATACGAACTTCACCGGCCCGCCGACCAGTTGGGTGCCGGCATAGGTGGATTTCCACGGGGCGATGTGATCCTCGTAGGCTGACAGGAAACAGACTGGCGTCTTGATCTTGCGCAGATCGATGGGCACGCCCGCCAGGGTGATGCCGCCCGGTTCACGCAGCAGGTTTTTCTGATACATGTTGCGCACGTAGAAACTGTGCATGTCCCGGGGCATCCGGGTGGAATCGGAATTCCAGTACAGCAGATCGAAGGGGTAGGGATCATTGCCCATCAGATAGTTGTTGACCACGAAGTACCAGATCAGGTCGTTGGCGCGCAACATGCTGAACACGCCAGCCATTTGGCTGCCGTCCAGATAACCCCGCTCGCCCATCTGCTTCTCCAGCAGGGTGATCAGCTCTTCATCGATGAACACTTCCAGTTCACCCGGCTCGCTGAAGTCGGTCATGCAGGCAAAGCAGATGGCGCTCTTCACCCGCTGGTCCTGCTTGGCGGCGAGATAGGCCAGGGTGCTGAGCAGCAAAGTGCCGCCCAGGCAGTAGCCGGCGGCATTGATCTCCCGCTCGCCGGTCGCCTGCTCGATGGCGTCCATCGCCTCCACGCAGGACAGCATGTAATCGTCGAAGGTCTTATGCGCCAGTTGCTCGTCCGGGTTGACCCAGGAAGTCATGAACACCGTAAAACCCTGGTCTACCATCCACTTGACCATCGAGTTCTTGGGCCGCATGTCCATGATGTAAAACTTGTTGATCCAGGGTGAAACGAACAGGAACGGGCGTTGGCAGACGGTCGGGGTGCTGGGGTTGTATTGGATCAGTTGCAATAATTCACTCTGGTAGATGACCTTGCCCGGAGTGACTGCGATGTTTTCACCCGGCTTGAAGGCGTTGAGATCGGTCATCGTGATCTGCAATTGCCCGCGCCCGCGCTCCAGATCCGCCAGCATGTTTTGCAGGCCCTTGACCAGATTATCGCCACCCGAATCCAGCGTCGTTTGGAGCACCGTCGGATTGGTGAGGACGAAGTTGGTCGGCGCCATCGCGTCCACGAACTGGCGGGTGTAGAACTGCACCTTGCGAGCGGTCTTGTCGTCCAGCCCTTCNNTTCGCGGCCCGCCAGTCGCTGGGAGGCCGCTTGCCACAGGTCAAGATAGTTTTTCCAGAACTCAACCTGGGCTTTGATCAGCTTGTCGGGATCTTTCAGCAACTGCTGAAACAGTTCCTGGAACGATTTGCCGACGATGGCGGGATCGATGAGGGAAATTTGATCGCCGCGCTCCTGGCGCTTGAGATATTCCTGCAAGACGCGCTGGCTTTGCTCAATGATTTTGGAAAGATTCTGAGCCAGCTTGTTGGGATCGGCGGTTTTGAGATTGGGAGTGGATGGCGTGGTCGGCTTGGTCATGGAGGGCGCCTCGCTGGGGACAGTGATAACCCTGTAAAGTATAGGTGAGAGTTGCTGCTGCTACCGGCATGGCGTCCAGAGAATCAGATGTTTTTTATGCAGTAATGGCTTGATTTCCATAGGGCCGTTCAGTCCCAGCCAACGGAAGCCGCAACGGCGGCGCGCCGACGCAACCTTAGCTCTGGCCCAGCAACTCCACGATAGCGTCAGCCGCTTGCCCGCTGGCATCGCGGCGCAACAGGGTGTGCAGCGCATCGAACTCCACCGTCAACTGCGCGCAAGCCGTCGCATCATCCAGCCAGCGCAACATCGCCGACCCCAGATTCTCCACCGTCGCCGCGTCCTGAATGAACTCCGGGACTAACTCGCGCTCAGCCAGCAGATTGGGCCAGGCGAAGCGGGAAATCGTAAGCAGCCGCCGGGCGATCCAGGCGGTTATCGGTGCTACCCGGTATGCCACCGCCATCGGCCGTTTGAGCAGCATCGCCTCCAGGGTTGCGGTCCCGGACGCCAGCAGCACCCCATCAGCCGCCGCCATTGCCGTGCGGGATTGACCCTGAATCAGAGTCAGCGGCAACGTCGGAGCGCGTTCGGTCCGCATTCCCGCCAGCATTGCATAGAGCCGGGGCGTCGCCGCCGGAAGCAGAAAATGCAGATCAGGCCGTTGTGCGCACAGCCAGGCTGCGGTGTCCAGAAACAACGCTCCCAGCCGGCTGACTTCGCCCATGCGGCTGCCGGGCAGCAAGGCGACGATGCGCGCATCTGCGGGCAGCGCCAACCCCAGCGCTTGCCGCGCCGCCACGGAGTCGTTGCGCATCGGAATCGCATCCGCCAGCGGATGACCGACATAGCGCACCGGCACCCCGTGATCCTGATAAAACGCCGCCTCAAACGGCAGCAGCGTCAACATCAAATCTGTGGAACGGGCGATTTTGCGCACCCGCCAGGGTCGCCATGCCCAGACCGACGGGCTGACGTAATGCACGGTGGGGATGCCGCAGGCGCGCAACCGCCGTTCCAGCGTCAGGTTGAAATCCGGGGCGTCAATGCCGATGAAAACTGCGGGCGGATCGGATCGCAGACGCTGATAGAGCCGGTGGCGAATTCCAAGCAGTTCCGGGAGATGGCGCAATACCTCAACCAGCCCCATGACCGCCAGCCGCTCCATGGGAACCACGCTCTGAAAGCCCTGGGCCAGCATTTCAGGGCCGCCGATGCCGGTGAAATGGGCGTGGGGGTAGCGAGCCTTGAGAGCGGCAATGAGACCGGCGCCGAGCAGATCGCCCGACAGTTCGCCGGCCACAA
>DEHY01000016.1 GCA_002352185.1 Competibacteraceae bacterium UBA2788 | reverse complement strand
GAAGCTCTGAATCAGTATTACGGCGAATCCCACACCCTGTGGGATCTGGATCTGGAGGTGCCGAGCGGTGCTGTACTCTGCCTGATGGGTCGCAACGGGGTCGGCAAAACCACCTTGCTCAAATGCATCATGGGGCTGTTGCCGATTCGCTCTGGGCGGGTCGCCTTTCAAGGCGAGAACCTGATCGGGTTGGCGGCGGAACGGCGCGCTCCGCTCGGCATCGGCTATGTACCGCAGGGTCGGCAGATCTTTCCGCTGCTGACGGTGGAGGAAAACCTCAAAACCGGCCTGGCGGTCAATCCGCGCCGACCACGGCAGGTGCCGGAGTTTATCTACGAGATGTTCCCGGTGCTCAAAACCATGCTCAAGCGGCGGGGCGGCGATCTCTCCGGCGGACAACAGCAGCAGTTGGCCATTGGCCGCGCCCTGGTGCTGGAGCCGAAGATGCTGATTCTCGACGAGCCGACCGAAGGTATTCAGCCCAACGTCGTACACGAAATTGGCCGGGTTATTCGTCGTCTGAATCAGGAGCAAACCGACCAGATTCGCGAGCAGGTCGCCATGGTCCGCGAAATCGGGACCGCCATCCGCCGGGTGAATGAGGAACAGGGCATGACCGTGTTGCTGGTCGAGCAAAAGTTGCCATTTGCCCGTTGGGTCGCGCAGCAGTTTTGTATCGTGGATAAAGGCCGTCCGGTAGCGACCGGGGCGATGGCCGATTTGGACGACGGCCTGGTGCGGCAGTATTTGACGGTGTGAATGAAACGAAAGCCCTAAAAAGGCTCCATGCCTTACCCGAACGGCGATTTCCTGAGTATCATCGGAGGTGATTGTGATCAGCCATTGCTGGCGTTCAATCACTTTGCTCCCGCTCTCCGGGAGAAGGCGTTTCCACTGCGAACCTCACTCCGATGACCGACCACGACGATATTTTGCCCTATCTGCGCACCCTGCGCGACCTGATCCGCTGGGGCGCCAGCCAGATGAATGCAGCCGGCCTGCACTTCGGCCACGGCACCGACAATGCCATTGATGAGGCCGCCGCACTGGTATTACACGCGCTGCATCTGCCGCCGGATTTGCCTGCCGAATATCTGCAAGCGCGGTTGACCCCGCCCGAACAGCAGACGGCATTGCATCTGTTGCAACGGCGCATCGCCGAACGCAAGCCCGCCGCTTATCTGACCCAGCGCGCCTGGTTCATGAGCCTGCCGTTCTATGTGGACGAGCGGGTGCTGATTCCGCGTTCGCCGCTGGCGGAATTGATCGAGCGGCATTTTGCGCCGTGGTTGCCGGACAGCCGGCAGGTGGGCGACATTCTGGATTTGGGAACAGGCAGCGGCTGCATCGGCATCGCCTGCGCCTATGCGTTCCCGGATGCGCGGGTGGATTTGGTGGACATTTCCACCGAAGCGCTGGAGGTGGCGCGACGCAACGTGGCCGATCACGGACTGGAGGATCAGGTAGAGGCGATTCAGTCCGATCTGTTCTCGGCGCTGAAGGGCCGCCATTACGACCTCATCATCAGCAATCCACCCTATGTGGCGCTGACGGAACTGGACAGCCTGCCGACGGAGTACCATCACGAACCCCGCCTGGGTCTGGTGGCCGGCGCGGAAGGCCTGGACATGGTGGAACAGATTCTGCGACAGGCCGCCGATTATCTGAAACGCGACGGATTGCTGATTGTTGAAGTCGGCAACGCCCAATACGCCTTGTGCGAGGCGCTGCCGGACGTGCCGTTCACCTGGCTGGAATTCGAGCGTGGCGGACAAGGAGTGTTTCTGTTGAACGCCGCCCAATTGCGCCAGTTGTAAAGAGAGTCAATCGTGGACACCGCCATTATTTTTGATCTCGCCCTGATTCGCAAATACGATCAGGCCGGTCCCCGCTACACCTCCTACCCAACCGCCGTGCAATTTCACGACGGTTTCGGCGCCGCCGAATATCAGCAGCAGGCTATCGCCAGTAATGCGAGCGGCAGGCCATTGTCGCTGTACTTTCATATTCCATTCTGCGACACGGTTTGTTTCTATTGCGCCTGCAATAAAATTGTCACCAAGAATCGCCGCCATACCACGCCTTATCTCGATCATCTCTACCGTGAACTGGCGTTACAGGGCGCTTTATTTAATCAGGAGCGGCCCGTTACCCAACTGCATTGGGGCGGCGGCACTCCCACTTTCATCAGCGCCGATGAAATGCGTTCGCTAATGCGCATCACCGGCGAACATTTCCACCTGCTGGGTAATGACAGCGGCGAATATTCGATTGAAGTCGATCCGCGTGAAACCGACGATCATACGGTTGCGCTATTGCGCGCACTCGGTTTCAACCGGCTGAGTCTCGGCGTGCAGGATTTCGATCCACAGGTGCAGCAGGCGGTCAATCGCCTTCAGTCGAAAGAAATCACGCTGAAGGTGATGGAAGCCGCCCGCCGCGAAGGGTTTAAGTCCATCAGCGTGGATTTAATCTACGGGTTGCCGCATCAGAGCGTGGTCGGCTTCAGCCGCACTGTGAACGAAATTATTACCCAGAATCCCGACCGGATTTCCGTGTTCAATTACGCTCATCTGCCGGAG
Organism: Competibacteraceae bacterium UBA2788; assembly: GCA_002352185.1. Lineage (GTDB taxonomy): Bacteria > Pseudomonadota > Gammaproteobacteria > Competibacterales > Competibacteraceae > Contendibacter. The sequence goes on along the minus strand of DEHY01000016.1, from coordinate 5,401 downwards.
CTGTTCAAGACGCAGCGCCAGATTGACGCCAGCGCCCTGCCGCCGCCCGCAGTGAAATTGGAGATTCTCAAAACCGTGATTGAGCAATTGACCGCAGCGGGCTATGTCTACATCGGAATGGATCATTTTGCCAAGCCGGATGATGAACTGGCATTGGCGCAACAGGCCGGAACGCTTTATCGCAATTTTCAGGGTTATAGCACGCACGCCGATTGCGATTTAATCGGCTTTGGCGCGACTTCCATTGGCATGGTCGGCGACAGCTACAGCCAGAATCTGAAGGGTTTGGAGGAGTATTACGCCCGGATTGATGATCACCGGCTGGCCGTATTCAGAGGAGTGCGGCTGAATGCCGATGACCGCTTGCGGCGGGCTGTAATCACGGCGCTGATCTGCAATTTTACTCTGGAATTCGCGGCGATTGAGCGCCAGTACGCTATTGCGTTCGGCGCTTACTTCGCGCTGGAACTGGCGGAACTGGCGGATATGCAGGCCGATGGCTTGCTGGAACTGGATGCCGCCGGGATTCGGGTATTGCCGCCCGGTCGGTTGCTGATCCGCAATATCTGCATGGTGTTCGACCGCTATCTACGCCAACAGAAGCAACAACGATTTTCACGGGTGATTTAGGGCCGACTGCCAAACATCATCCGCTGTTTGCGTATTGTTTTACCCTGTTTCGTGCCTACGCTTAGAATGTCTGATGCACGAGTCGCCCACATAAATGAACGACCACCGCCGCGCAACCGTATCTGATCCTGGGCAATTCCAAGCCCCCCCTCGCTACCTGAGCTGGCTGGTACCGTTATCGGCTGGATTGGCGCTGTTGTTGATTCTGCTGCTGGCGATAGGCTTCCGGGTGCTGCTGTACAGCGGCGCACCGATGGCGGAGGCCGGTCCCGAGGCGGAATGGCGGAGCGCGATGGAGCGCGAAGCAGCCCTGCGCCAGGAACTGGTTCTGCTCCAGCAGCACTGGCTGGAGCGTCAGGGACAGTGTCCAGTGGTTGCTGCCCGAACCCCTGAACCCCCGCCTGCGCCGCTATCGCCCCCGCAACCCTTGCTCCCGCCGGTCCCTGAAAAACCGGCAGCGGCGCCCGAACCTCCCGCGCCAACGCCTTCAGGAACGCCGCTGTCCATCCCCGATGCCCCGGAAAACATGGAGTTTCTCAGTGGTTGCTGGCGTTCAATCACCAGTCTGGTTGAACGGCGAACCCAAAAACCTCTTGAACATGAATACTGTTTTAATGACACCGGAAACGGCAAAGTGATCATTCGTTCCAAACGCTATGTTTGCACCGGTAAAATCAGCGCTGAGATGCAAGGGCCGAAACAACTCATGATTAAAACTTTGGGTCGAGTGCCTTGCGCCAAGAATAATGAAGTGGGCCATTTTTATGCCTGGCAAGCAATTTGCCAGTCTCAATCGGATGGCAAAGCGCTGTGCCAGGCTGAAGAAGAAACTAAAATTCGTTTTGACTTTACCTTGCTACGCAAGTAATGACCTGCGGTGGAAAACCCTGATGTTGCGAACCGTTCCCCATTATAAATCCGTCGTCAGCATCATTCCCGGCGGCGGCATCCAATTTCTCGACTTGGGATTAAATCTAAGCGCCTTTGCCAAATTAAGCTGTGCATTCAATGAGCCGCCCAGACCCGATGCCAAAGATACCTGCGATCTGCATTGTCTGGAACTGGATGAGGCCAGCGGCGATTACATCAGTCGGCAAAATGGAAAAAGCGCTGAACCGCTGTATTTCATCAAAGCGGATAAAGCAGTTGAGGTTTATCTCGATCAGTGGATTCCCTTGCCGCTTCTGCGCCGCAGCGGAGTCAAACCCAACGGTCAGCCGACTTTTCACAAGGGGCCGGCTAATTGGGCGCGGGGTCGGCTGATCGCCTTGCCGGAGCCGGATCGCGAGGGTTACACCCATCGTCTGACCATTGCTCTCGATACCGTCAGCGAACCCCGTCCACCGGGTGAGATGTATTACGCGCTGGCGCCGGAAGACATTCAGGCCGGTGAAGAATTCATGCTGGCGGATGATGAACGCGATAATGCCTGGCTGCTCAATGAAGCCTGGCTGGACGAGTGGATCTACCAGCTTTTTATTCGGCACAAGGTGGCGCAGCGGCGAGGCCGTCCCTTGCGCGATGAGGATTTGGAGTTCGCCTGCGAGCATTTGGCGCGCTATCTGGCTTTTCTGCGGGTGCTGGCTCAGGCGCGCATTATTCCGACCTTGCGCCTGGTCGATCCCGGCAAGTATGCGCCGATTGAGGTAGACCTGATTATTGACGTGGGCAATTCCCGCACCTGCGGCGTATTGGTGGAAACGATTCCTGATGCGGCCACCACCGATTTGAATAACAGTTATGTGCTGGAATTGCGCGATCTGTCGCGGCCGGAGCAGATTTACCGCGAGCCGTTCGAGTCCCGGCTGGAATTCAGCAAAGTCCTGTTCGGGATGCCCGAATGCCTGGCGCTGTCGCGGCGCAGCGGGCGGCGCACCGAAGCCTTTGTCTGGCCGACGGCGGTGCGGGTCGGCGAGGAAGCGGCGCGGCTGGCGGCTCAATCCTCCGCCGCCAGCGGCAACACCGGCATGTCCAGCCCCAAACGTTATCTGTGGGATGTGCAGCCGCGCCATCAGGAATGGCGCTACAACCGCCCGCTGGATGATCCTGCCGCCAGCGAACAACCGGTCACTTCCGGGGTTTATGTCCAATACCTCAATGAAGTGGGCACGCCGCTGGAGCCGTTGAAAAGTGGAAAGTTGCGGCGCGAGTCCGCATTTAAAAACCAGCCGGTGGACCCGGCGTTTCGCGCCCGTTATTCGCGCAGCGCGCTGATGATGTTCGTGCTGAGCGAACTGATCCTGCACGCGCTGGTGACGATCAACTCGCCGGCGCAACGCAGCGAACGCCCGCATTCCGATATTCCGCGCCGATTGCGGCGGGTGATTTTGACCGTCCCGACCGCTCTGCCCCTGACCGAGCGCAAGCTGTTCCGGCGCTGGGCGGAATGGGCGCGGGACATGTTGTGGGAAGCGCTGGGCTGGCAAAGCTGGCAGGCCGGTCGCAAAGGCGTGCGGGCGATCCGCAGCAATGACTATCGGGAAGCGCCTGATATTCGCGCTGACTGGGATGAGGCCAGCGCCAGTCAACTGGTGTTTCTGTTCAACGAGATCGCGCAGAAGTTTCAGGGCGACGCCCGCTTTCTGTTCCAGCTTTACGGGCGGCAACGCGCCGAGCATCCCGGGCGGGAAAGCCTGCGGGTCGCCACGCTCGACATCGGCGGCGGCACCACCGCGCTGATGGTCACTACCTATGAAACCCTGGGTGATGGCGCGACCGCCGTGATCAAGCCGCATCAGGGCTTCCGCGAGGGCTTTACGGTGGCCGGCGACGATATTGTGCGCGCCGTGATTGAGCGCCATGTGCTGGAGGCGATTCGGCAGGCGCTGAAAGCGGCGGGCCTGGCCGATCCCAAGGCGCTGCTGAGCCGGTTGTTCGGCGGTGATTACGGCGGTCAGTCGGAAATCGAACGGGCGCTGCGGCGGCAATTCACCACCCAACTGGCGATGCCGATTGCGTTGACGCTGCTCCGGGAATACGAAGCCGTTGATTTCCAGCACAGCACTCCAGGTTACAGCCGTCCGCTGCGGGAATATCTGCCCGATCCGGCGCAATGGCCGGCTCGCCTGGCGGCTTATGTGGAGCAGGCGGCACAACAGGCAGGCGTGCGGGGCTTTGATCTGGCGGCGGCGCCGCTGGCTTTTGACGGACGGGCGCTGGATCGCACCGTGCGCGCCGGGATCGGGCCGATTCTGGCCGACCTGTGCGAAGTCATTTATCAGTGCGACTGCGACCTGTTGCTGCTGACCGGGCGACCTTCCCGGCTGCCGGCGGTGCGCGGCGTGATGCTGGCGAAAATGCCGCTGTCGCCGGACCGGATTATTGCTCTGCATCAGTATCGGGTCGGCAATTGGTATCCCTACCGCGATCCGCACGGCTTGATTGCCGATCCCAAAACCACCGTAGTCATCGGCGCGATGCTGTGCGCGCTGGCCGAGGGGCAGCTGGAAGCATTCTCATTCCGCAGCAGTGAATTGCGCCCGCAATCCACCGCCCGTTTCGTGGGCGAAATGGAACTCTCCGGCCAACTGCTGGAGAGCAAGATTTTCTTCCGCGAGTTGAATCTGGATAGCAGCGAAGAACTGGAGTTGAGCCACACCTTCAGCTTTGAGGCTCCGCTGTTTATCGGCTTTCGCCAACTGGATGTGGAACGCTGGCCGGCGACGCCCTTTTACCGAATTGGCTTTGCCGATCAGCAGGCTATTGCCAATGCCCGGGGCCGGTTGCCCTATCAGGTGACGGTCAATTTCCGGCTCGGCGCACGTAATGACACCGCCAGCGGTGGCGTGGAAAGCGACGAGGGCGAATTCCGCATCGAAGAAGTCGTCGCCGCCGACGGTGGGCCAGTACGACGGGAGGAATTGACGCTGCGGCTGCAAACCTTGAAAAATCAGGAAGGCTACTGGCTGGACACCGGCATTTTCAGCATTGTTTAGAGGTAGATATGCGCTCAACCCGGAATGCCTGCGGCATCCCGGTTATCAAATGTCAGGCAACCATCGCGCCCGAAGACGAAACCTTGAACAGAGGCAGCCCAAGATGGCGGCATTGAATAATCCGCATGACCGCTTTTTCAAGGCGGTGTTTGGGCAGGCTGAAATCACTGCCGAATTTCTGGCGCGCTATCTGCCGCCGACGGTAGCGGCAGCGCTGGATTGGACTACGCTGCGAGCGGGCAAGGATTCGTTTCTGGCCCCCGACCTGGCATTGCACCCGGCGGATTTGCTGTACGAAGTTCAGTTGCACAGCGGAGCAATGGGTTATGTGCAGGTGCTGTTCGAACACAAGAGTTATGTCGAGTCGCGGATCGGCCTGGATTTGTTGCGCTACCGGGTGCGAATTTGGGAGCAGTGGCTCAATGCCGGTCATGGCGGACGGTTGCCGGTGATTGTGCCGGTCGTGGTCTATCACGGAGCCAAGGTTTGGCGGGTCAGCCGACAGTTTGCCGATGAAGTGGAAGATGCGCCAACCTTGCGAATCTATGTCCCGGAGTGCGTTTATCACCTGGTCGATCTGAGCGGCTACCGTGATGAAGAATTGCAGGGCGCAGTGCGATTGCATACGGCGCTACTGACCTTGAAATACATTTTCCGGGATGAGTTGCGTGAGCGCCTGCCGGGGATTTTGGGATTGCTGCGGGAGTTGGAGCAAAATTCGAGCGGCCTCGATTATGTGTTGACGCTGCTGCGCTACCTGGCGCAGGGCGCGAGTACGGATCGATTGGATGGTGAAGAATTGCGCCAGGTAGTAACCCAGGCGCTGAGCAGTGGAG
>DEHY01000152.1:12654-31474 GCA_002352185.1 Competibacteraceae bacterium UBA2788 | reverse complement strand
GCCGTGCCCATGCTGCTCACCATCGCAAAAATCCCTTGCCCGATTAGCTTGTTGGCAGCTTCAACCGCCTTGGCGGGGTCATAAAAATCGTTGATCGCAACGAACTCGATGGCGCGTTTCTGCACCGTTTGTCCGGCCAGCGCCGCCTCCATCCCTCGTTTCAGCGCCAGACCGTAAACCTTGTAATCCCCTTCCAGAGCGAGGGTGGCCCCAATGCGGATGGTTTTTTCGGTGATGCCGGTCTCCTCAGCCCGGCTCCAAGGCACAGTCGCGCACAGGCTCAACAGCAGACCCAGCGCCATTCCACCCTTGATCCACTGCCAATCCGCCTTCGCGGCGCTGCTGGAACCATATTGTGTGCGCATGTGCGGTATCTCCTTGGGGTTATCTCGCTAATCAACTCAAAATACGGCGTAGTATTTTATTGGAATTATTTGGATAAACACTCCGAATTCCTCTCTCTGCTGCGGCGATCATCAATCCGCGCCAGCCATGCGCCCACCGAGCGCCTCGAAGAAGCCGTAGTGGTCAAATTCCAGCCAGACGGTGTTATCCCGCATATAGGCCTTAGTGACGTAAGGCCGCAATGCCACTGGCAACGGCGGCAGCCGGGGCAGGGCATTACTGGTCGCCGCCAATTGGGGCAACCCGTCAATCAGGATACCCACCGCCTTGTCGCCTCCACCCAGAATCAACAAGCGGCTTTTATCCGGGGCATCGCCATCTTCCAGTTCCAGAAGTGGTTTTACATTGAATACCGGCACCAGGTTGCCGCGCAGGTTGACCAGCCCCAGTAACCATGCCGGGGCCTTGGGCAACGGATAAACCGGCGCCCGCTCCAGTACCTCGCTGCTGGTATCCTGGCCGATTAGCAAGCCAACGCCACCTATTCGAAAACCATAGCGTGCGCGCTGACGCTCGGCAGGAGCAACCCCGATTGCCATGCCGCGTGGCGGCTTGAACCGATTGAGCGCCGCACTGGGGCTGAGCCAGCGCCGAGGAGTTTTCCCAAGCCTGTCATTCATTGTGGCGGATTCGAGCAAGGGCTTTACAGGAATGCCTTCATCTGATCGATGATGGAGTCCGCCGCGTAAGGCTTGGTGATGAAAGACTTGCCGCCCTGCATTTGCGCCCATAGCCGATCGGCTTTCTGGTTTTTGCTGGTGACGAAAACGACTGGGATATCCTTGGTCTCGCTCTCGCTGCCCAGCAATCGGCATGCGGCATAACCATCCATGTCCGGCATGATGATATCCATGAAAATCAAATCGGGTTTTTCCGTCTTGGCTTTATCAATAGCTTCCTTGCCATTGGTCGCGGTGACTACGATGCAGCCTGCCTCGGTCACGATGTGTTTAATATTTGCCAGATCCGCAGGGGAATCATCAACCAACAGTACTTTCCGAATGGCCATGCATGTCTCCTTATTCAATACTTGACAAGTTATACCATTACCATTTCTCAATAGGTATTGGGTTTCTGCCGATTGGGGGTTGGTATTACACCACATCCAAATTTCGATGCAAGATCACGTAATACCCGTAATGTTTTGAATTTCGCTCCAAACAGGCTATTAAAGCTTCAGATATTTTTTGACGACCTTTTGGAAAGAAGATTGCTTAACCGGTTTGGTCAGATAGGTATCGCATCCTGCCAGCGCGCCTTTGATTCGGTCGAATGGCGATGATTTGCTAGTCAGCATAATAACCGGCATTTTCTTTTTGGCTTTATCTTTCTTGATGGTCTTGCAGATTTGATAGCCATCAACGCCAGGCAGCACCACATCCAGAAAAACAATATCGTAATTCTTTTGGGTCAGCAGATCGAACGCCTGTTCGCCCGATTCAGCGGTGTCGACCTGGATGCTGAACAGTTTCAGCTCCAGCTCGATCTGCTTTCTGATGGTGCTGCTATCGTCCACCACCAATGCTATGGGTGCGGGCGATTCCTCCTTAAGGACAGCGGATGATGGTTCTCCACCAATGATTCGATCTTGAGAAACGCTGGGCATCTTGGCCGCGACTTGATCCAGTATGCTGAGTACGCGGGTAGCGACAAAAGGTCGGTTAATATGGTGCGGAAATTGGTCAGTGAACTTTTCCTTGGTAACCATCACGGTTGGGATAGTCGGGGATGCGGCGCTTAAGCTGGAAAGTGACGATTCGCTGGCGGTGGTGCCGTATAAGGTGCGCCATTCCACCATGGCTGCGGAGTCATCCGCATCAACGATCAGGATTTGGCCCGGTTCATTGGCTGAAACGAAAGTGTAGGTATAAGAACGATATAAGGAGAGCTTGAAGATATTCTTGAGGACATTCCGCTCCTGATCAGGAATCCCGATCATAGCCACAGCAAAGGTTTTCTTATCACTCATGCAATGCCCCGGCTGATTTTATTATTTTAACCTGTAGGCGGAGGCCCGATGATTGAACTATCAGGCCCCGGCTAGCTGTTAACGGGTTTGATGAAGCATTCAGGATGATCGGCAACCCCGGCCATCAGTGCGGTCGGCAACCGGATGAATTTACTTTCCAGTGTAGCAACTGGCGATCAATGTTTCCACGTTATGGGGATCAATATTTTCACTTTAACTGTGGTGGGTTCCGAAGCTGCTTCCCGTCTGCCGGGACTGTGGCGGGGTTTCGGGCTTGGCGGCTATAGCACCACTCACGGCGCTTTAATGCCGTACTTGCGGTAGATCTGCCGGAGTTCATCCTTGGCGGCGCGGATTTCACGGGCGCGGCTGCTGGCGCTGCCGATGGTCGAAGACGACAACCGCCGGATGTCGCTGTTGAGGTTGTCAATCCGGGCCCGATCCTCATAGCCAATATACACGGGTTCTTGCGCTTTATGGCTTCTTTTCCTGGGAGCAGGGCGGTCCAGTTCGTCGACCGGAACTCCTCGACTGGTCGCCCGCAACTCGCGCAGTTCCTGTTTAGCCCGTTCCAGAGTGCGGACATTATTAACACCGCCAGCCGGCGTCGGCTGCGACGGAATGTTCAGCGTCTGTGCGGGTTGTCCATCAGCAGGGGGACGGTTGCCGTAATGAACCTTCCCGTCGGTATCGGTCCATTTATAGATTTGCGCCTGTACCGTCAGATTCAGCAGCAGCGCAGCGGCGAAAACAATGAAATGCCGCATGATCGTTCCTTTCCGGCGATTAGGGGTTAGGGTTGACTGCCTGCTAAAGCGTATCCTCTTCAAAACCCGCCAGCGGCAGCAATCGTTTCAGCCCATGCGCCAGCGCGCCGGGATCGTTTGCCCGCAGCGTGAGATGCCCAACTTTGCGTCCGGGGCGGGGCGCCTTGCCGTAAGTGTGGTAATGCGCGCCGGGCGTCGCCAACACCGCTGCCCGTTCCGGCAGGTCGCCAATGCAATTGAGCATGACGGAATGGCCGACAGCGGCGGTCGCCCCCAGCGGCAGGCCGAGAATCGCCCGCAGGTGATTTTCGAACTGGCTGGTTTCCGCGCCTTCGAGCGTCCAGTGCCCGGAATTGTGAACGCGCGGGGCCATTTCGTTGGCGATCAGGCGACCGCCTTTAACGAAGAATTCAATCGCCAGCAGCCCGACGTAATCCAGCCGGTCCAGCAGTCGGCGGGCATAATCCCATCCCTCGTATTCCAGTTCCGGCCCAGCAGCCGGCACCCGCGACAGTCGCAGGATGCCGTCGCGATGGTGGTTTTCCACCAGCGGATAGAACGCGGTTTCACCGGCGCTGCTGCGCGCCGCCAGCACCGATACCTCCCGCTCGAACGGCACGAATCCCTCCAGAATCAGCGGTACGCCACCAAGGGCTTGCCAGGCGGGGCCGAGGTCGTCCGAGGCGCGCAATACCCGCTGACCCTTGCCGTCGTAGCCCAAGCGACGGGTTTTTAGCACTGCGGGCAGCTCCACTCGCTCCACTGCGCCGGGCAGTTCCGCCCAACTGTCCACCGTGGCGAACGGCGGAGTCGGGATGCCCAGTTCCCAGAACAGGGTTTTCTCGGTCACGCGATCCTGCGCTGCCGCCAGCGCCCCGGCGGGTGGATAGACAGCCACCCGCTGCTCCAACAATTGGGCGGCTGTCGCCGGCACGTTCTCGAAATCGAAAGTCACCACATCGGCCCATGCGGCCAGAGCTTCCAATCGGGCTGCGTCATCGTAGGCGCCTTGGAGCAGGGGAGCGACCTGACCGGCGCAAGCATCCATGGCCGGATCGAGGATCTGGAAGCGCAGGCCCAGCGGGTAGCCTGCCAGCGCCAGCATTCGCGCCAGTTGCCCGCCGCCAACAATGCCGACATTCATCAGGCGCGCCTCGGATCGGGCTGGCTTAAAACCGTTGCAGTCTGGCGGGCGCGGAATTCACGCACCGCTTCGCGGATGGCCGGATATTTGTTGCCGAGCATTGCGGCGGCTAACAGCGCGGCGTTGATGGCGCCGGCCTTGCCAATGGCGAGGGTGCCCACCGGAACGCCGCCGGGCATCTGGACAATGGACAGCAGTGAATCCAGGCCATTGAGCGCCTGCGACTGCACCGGCACGCCCAATACCGGCAGCACGGTTTTGGCGGCGGCCATGCCCGGCAAATGGGCGGCGCCGCCCGCCCCGGCGATGATGACTTCCAGACCCCGCGCCTCAGCGCTGGCGGCGTATTCAAACAGCAAGTCGGGGGTGCGGTGGGCTGAAACGACCTGGACTTCGTGGGCTACGCCCAGCGCGTTCAGGGTCGTCGCCGTGTGTTCCAGGGTGCTCCAGTCCGAGGTAGACCCCATAATCAAGCCAACCAGTGGGTTCATGTTTATCGTGTCCGCGCCAAATTCAAAGGCTGTACAAAAATAACTAATTGATGGGCAATTGCTGTTTTATGTGCTTTGGGACGCTAACGCAACTCGTGCGGGCGGCGCGGGTCACAACGGAACTTCACCGCCGAGAATCGCGCCATGTTGATCAAAAAGCCCGCCGATATTCACCCATCCGAAATCACTCCGCCCGAACGGTATGCCCGCCGCCGTGAGTTCCTCAAAACCGCCGCCGTGCTGGGCGCTACCGCGCTGCTGCCGCCGATTTTGCGCGGTACGGCGGCCTGGGCCGCCGATGACGATCTCAAGCCAACGCCCTACAAGGACATTACATCCTACAACAACTTCTATGAATTCGGCTCCAGCAAAAGCGATCCGGCGGAGTATGCCGGCAGCCTGAAAACCAAACCGTGGTTTATCGCGGTTGAAGGTCATTGCGAGAAACCGGGCCGCTACCCGCTGGAGGATTTTCTGGCGCCGCACTCGCCGGAGGAGCGCATTTACCGGCTGCGCTGTGTGGAGGCCTGGTCCATGGTGGTGCCGTGGCTGGGAATTCCGCTGGGTAAAATCCTGCCGCGCTTCCAGCCGACCGCCAGCGCCAAATACGTTGAATTCACCACGTTGCTCGATCCGGCGCAAATGCCGGGACAGCGCACTCGCCTGCTGGACTGGCCGTATGTGGAAGGGCTGCGGATGGATGAGGCGATGCACCCGCTGACTCTGCTGGCGACCGGGTTGTATGGCAAGGAACTCCCCAATCAGAATGGAGCGCCGCTGCGGCTGGTCGTACCGTGGAAGTACGGCTTCAAGAGCATCAAGTCCATCGTAAAAATCCGCTTCACCGAGACCCAGCCGAAAACCACCTGGGCCAGTGGCAATGCGGGTGAATACGGGTTTTACGCCAACGTCAATCCGGCGGTGGATCACCCGCGCTGGAGCCAGAAGAAGGAGCGGCGCATTGGCGACCTGTTTCGCCGCGATACGCTGCTGTTCAATGGCTATGCCGAGCAGGTGGCCGGTTTGTACGCCGGGATGGATTTGAAGACGTTTTTTTGATCAGGCGCTATCGACCGGAAAGGCGATCACATCCTGGATGGAGGTCTTGCCCGCCGCCAGCATCACCAGCCGATCAAAACCCAGCGCCACTCCGGCGCAATTGGGCAGGCCCGATTCCAATGCAGCCAACAGGTTCTCGTCAATCGGCATGGTCGGCAAGCCTTGCTTCTGCCGCGCCACATTTTCCGCCTCAAAGCGACGGCGCTGCTCGTCGGCGTCGCCCAGTTCGTGAAAACCGTTCGCCAGTTCAAGGCCGTTGATATACAACTCGAAACGCTCGCCGACGAGCGGATCATCACGTCGCAGCCGCGCCAGCGCTGCTTGCGAGGCGGGGTAGTCGTAGACGAAGGTCAGGCGGTCCCGTCCCAGATGCGGCTCGATGCAATGGGTCAGCAGCAAATCCAGCCAGGGATCAACATCATCCGTCGGCATCCCCGGCGGGATCGCCATGCCCAGCGCTTCTGCGTGCGCCGCCAGTTCCGTCACGCTGGCGCGATGCGGATCCAGGCGCAAATGATGCTGAAAAATCTCCCGATAGCTCAACCGTTCCGCCGCCGCCAGCGGCAATCGTCCGGCCAGCANNGCGGCCCGCTTCGCCATTGCGAAATACCCTGGCAATCTGGTAGATGCAGCCGCTGCCTGCCGCCAGCAGCCGCTTCATCGGGAACTCCGGCGAGGTGTGCAGGTACAGCGTCCGCCCGTGGCGTAGCCCAGGTCCCGAATAGGGCGCGGCGAAACTGAACAGGTGCGGATCGGTGATCGCCGCCGCCGACAGCGCCGGCGTTTCCACTTCCAGCACTTCACGCGCTGCGAAGAACGCCCGTGTTTTCGCCAGCAGTTCGGCGCGCAGACGCAAGGCGTTGCTATCGGCAACGGGCCGCCAGTTGCGAGCAGGGGGGGACACGTTCTATTCCTGCGCTGCCGGCAACGGCGATATGCCAGGCGGCGCCAGCCGCACCCGGTTGCGACCGCTGTTCTTGGCGTCATACAAGGCCATGTCGGCGCGCTGGATCAGTTCCGGTAGCGATTCCTGTATTTGTCGAATCGCCACGCCGATACTCACGGTCACATTCTGATCCTTCATTGGAGCCGGGAAGCGCAGCGCCGCAATCCGCGCCCGCAGCCGCTCGGCGAACACCATCACCTCAGCGACGGCGTCGCCCACCACAAAGATGGCAAGCTCATCGCCGCCCATCCGCACCGGGATGTCGCTGCTGCGGGTGGTGTCCAGGATTTCCGCCGCCATCCGTCGCAACACCACATCACCCTGATTGTGGCCGTAACTATCGTTGATGGTCTTGAAGTGATCCATATCCACCATCAACAGGGCGACGCGGTTGCCAGGGCTGCGATCCTGCATATCGCACAGACGCTGCACCACTTCCATATAACCGCGAGTGAACAGGCTGGTCAGGGGATCGCGGATCGATTGCTGATAAAGCCGCTGCCGTTCCAGGTCGAGTTGGCGGTAGATCACTTCCCGCTTGACCGCCACCTGCAAAGGTACGCTCATCTGCTCGATCACTTGTCGCAAGTCGGCGGTCGAGGCGGTGGGTTCGGCCAGATGAATGATCGCTACCGCTTGCGCCGTGCCCTGGTCCGGCGCGAACAGCGGCAGCATCAGGATCGGTAAGTCGCCCGCGTTATTCACCAGCATGAATTCGGTGGTGCCGACGGCGTTCAATTGATTCCATTGCTTGCGATCCAGATCGAGAATTTCCGCTACGGGCGGCGGCGGCTCCGCCTCGATGCCGCTGTAGCGGTTTTCCGGCGCCAGGTGCAACACCCGCTGTCCATCCAGTCGGGCGTAGAATTCCAGCGAGGTCGCGGGCAGCAGCCGCTGGGTGATCTCCAGCAGATTGCGGGCGATATCGCGGAAATCCCGGTGAATCAGCATGATCTGGGTGATGTCGCACAAAGTCTGGTTGATCTGGGATAGCCGCTGGATATCGGTGTCCCCGCGTGCGATCAGATACAGCCCGCAATCCAGCGTCTTCAACCGATCGATCATGAAACCGATCAGATGTTCGGGAATGATCGATCCGTGCTGGGGCGCGATGAGGCGAATGGGATGGCGCTCGATGGCGCGCAGGGCATAGCCGAGAATGTCCCGGCTGGGCATGTAGTGTTCGTGAAACGGGCGCATCGCCTCGAAATAGCGCTCGTCCTGGGCCACCAGCGAAAATTCCGGGGTCAGCCCGCCGAAGAGATCGCTGGAAAACAGCGCCTGCGAGTGGGGATCGAAGGTGCAGATCGCGCCGGGGAAATGGGCATAGGGTGTAAATATAAACTCCAGGCAGCGATCATCCAGCGGCAGCTTCCAGTCGTGTTTCTCCACCAGCCAGAACGGCAAGCGCGACAACCCGTAGTGCTTGATCAGCATCTGGTTTCGCCAGTGGGTGACCAGCACCGCGTTGTTGCGGCTGATCATCTGATCAATCAGCGGCAATGACCCGGTAATGTCCGGATCCGGATGGTGGCAGACGAAGTAACGGATGTGGGAGAACGGAATGATCTCTTCAATCTTGCGCAGGGTATGGCGAAAGGTGAGCTGGGAGCCGGGGTCCAGCAGCACCGACTGATCGCCCTGCTCGATCAGGTAGACATGGCATTGAAAGGGGTCATCGTCCTGACGGTGCCCGACCCACCAGACTCGATCCGCTATCCGGATCGCATGGTCAGTATCGGCATGGGTCAAGTCATCAATTGTATAAGGTGTCATGATTGCTTCTTGCTGTACGGCCTGATTCGTAACCGGCGCCTGACCATTAGAGCGCTTGAACCACGCCGGCACGGCGCGATCACCCCGCTCCTTATTCGAGGCAGGGAATATGCAAGATTAACACCATCACTCTTTGACCCGGGAGATGTATTCGCCGGTGCGAGTGTCCACTTTAATCACTTCGCCATTCTGGACAAACAGCGGCACCCGAACCACCGCGCCGGTTTCCAGAGTGGCCGGTTTGCCGCCGCCGCCCGAGGTGTCGCCGCGCACTCCTGGATCCGTTTCAACAATGGTCATCACCACGAAATTGGGCGGCGCCACACTCAGCGGCGCGCCGTTCCAGAGCGTCACCTGGCAGATGGCTTCTTCCTTGAGCCACTTGGCGGAATCGCCTACAGCCGCCGCATCAGCGGTCAATTGCTCGTAGCTCTGCGGATCCATGAAGTGCCAGTATTCGCCGTCGTTGTAGAGATATTGCAAATCGACATCAACCACGTCGGCGCCTTCCACGGTGTCGCCTGACTTGAAGGTGCGCTCGATGACCCGCCCGGTTTTCAAGTTGCGCACCCGAGCCCGGTTGAACGCCTGACCCTTGCCCGGTTTGACAAACTCGTTCTCGACAATGGCGTAGGGATCGCCATCCATCATGATCTTCAGCCCGCTTTTGAATTCGTTGGTACTATAAGTCGCCATGCAAAACCTACCCTCAGCTAGAAAAATTGAGTCAAAAAAAGAAAACATGATAACGGCAAAGCCGATTTTGCGTCAGGTGCCGCGTTGGCAACAGGAACTGGCCCACGCGATCCACGATCCCGCAGAACTGCTGCGGGCGCTGGAACTGGACCCCGCGCTGCTGCCGGCAGCGTGCGCCGCAGCAAAATCTTTTCCGTTGCGAGCGCCGCTCGGCTTCGTGGCGCGGATGCGTAAAGGCGACCCGGATGATCCGCTGCTACGACAGGTTCTGCCGCTGGCGGCGGAACTGGAACCGGCGCCAGGCTTTGTGCCCGATCCGGTCGGCGACCTTGCGATGCAAGCAGCGCCCGGTGTGCTGCACAAGTATCAGGGTCGCGCCCTGTTGGTAGTGACCGGCGCCTGCGCGGTGCATTGCCGCTATTGCTTCCGCCGTGAATTTCCCTATGCCAAGACTGGCTGTGGCGCCGATTCGTGGCAGCCGGCGTTGGCCTATCTGGCCGGCGACGCCAGCATCCACGAGGTGATTCTGAGCGGCGGCGATCCGCTGGCGCTCTCCGACCGGCGGCTCGGCGCGCTGCTGACAGGACTGAACCGCATTTCTCACCTGAAGCGCTTGCGCATTCACAGCCGACTGCCGGTCGTGCTGCCCGAACGGGTGGATGATAGCCTGCTGAATCTGCTGGCTCACCTCCGGTTGCAGTCGGTGCTGGTGATCCACGCCAACCATCCGCAGGAGATGGATGATTCGGTGCGTGCGGCGCTGACGCAGTTGGCGACGACCGGCGTGACTCTGTTGAATCAATCGGTGCTGCTGCGCGGAGTCAATGATGCGGCGGCGACGCTGATTGAACTGAGCGAAGCGCTATTCGCCGCCCGGGTCATGCCCTATTACCTGCACTTGCTTGACCGGGTGCGTGGCGCGGCTCATTTCGAGGTGAAGGAAGCCAACGCATCGGCTATCATGAAAAAACTGCGTCAGCGGCTTCCGGGTTATCTGGTGCCCCGACTGGTGCGAGAACAGCCGGGGCAACCGGCCAAGACTCCGGTATGGTAGCGTTACTGGCAACACCTTATTCCCCCGCCGGTTTCCGGCCATCAGCAGAGGTTGGAGTGCGTGTCTGAGCCTTCCGTTATCAATCTGCTTATTGTGGATCGCTCCCGATCCGATATTGACCATATCGCAAAGACCCTGCGCGGTGATGGCTACGAGATCGAATTGATCGCTACCGACCAAGCCGAAGAAGCCCGTAGCGCTATTGATTACCAACCGCTGGATCTGATCCTGCTGCGGCTGGCCGATGATTTGCCCACCATCGCCGAATTGCGACTGATGGTAGCCGAGACCCGGCAGGATATTCCGATTATCGTGGTGGTGGACGATGACTACCGTCAACAGCACAAACCGGCTCGCTTGCTGGAAGAAGGGGCTGATAACTACTTCCATCTGGACGATGCCGATCATCTGATGGCGGTGGTGCGCAAGGAGTTGCACCATTTACAGGCGCGCAAGCGCGAACAGTCGTTCGAGACCCGCTTCAAGGAAAGCGAGGCGCGTTCTCAGGCGCTGCTGGAACATATTCAGGAAGCTCTCGCCTACATTCATGAAGGCGTCCACATCTACGCCAATCCGGCCTATCTCCGGTTGTTCGGCTACGAAACCAAGGAAGAACTGGCGAATATCCAACTGGTTCACATGGTGCCCCCGGGCTATCGCGACGCGCTGAAAAGCGTATTGCGCCGCAGCATCCGCTCCGGCAAGCCGGTCGAGCCGGTTGAACTGTCCGGGGTGCGCAGCAATGGTCAAATCTTCCCGATCCTGCTGGAGTGCGCGCCGACCCGGATGAACGATGAACCCTGCACCCAGATCATCGTTCGGGATGTCACGCCGGAAAAAAGCGCCTACAACCAGCAGCTTGAGGACATGCTCAAGTTCGATGACCTCACCGGGCTGTACACTCGGCGGTTTTTCGTCGAAAGCTTGGAACTCAATCACGACGGTGCCGTGCTGTATCTCCTGTTCACGGATTATGCCGCCATCCGTTATGCCCTGGGATTTGAGGCCATTGATCGGTTCATGCTTGAAGCCGCCAACCTGATCAAGGGGGTGCTGACGCCCGAAGATATGGCTGGCACCTTCGCCAGCGGGGTGGTCGCGATTTTCGTACCCGCCAGTTCCTCAACCGACCCCTTCACCTTGGCTGAACGCATCCGTCTGGCGGTCGCTGAATACAGTTTTAAAATCAATGGCAAGCTGTTTACGACCACCTGCTGCGTCGGTATCTGCAAGGCGCGCGACAGCCACGACAGCGCTACCCAGATTCTGGCGCACGCCGACCGCGCCTGCGAGGCGGCTCGTCAGAAGGGCGGCAACCAGGTCGAGATCTACGACCCTCCCCGGGAAGAAGAGCGCTCGGGCAGGGCCGTTGTCAGCGAACAGGATGAAGCCAGTATCCGCCTGATTCGCAACGCCCTGACCAAGGGACGGCTGAGCCTGTTCTATCAGCCAATCGTCAGCTTTGAGAACGCTGAGGAAGCGCGCTATAAGGTTTATCTGCAAATCCTGGATGAAGCTGATCAGCCGCAGATCATGGACAAGCTGGGCGCAGTGGCGGTGCGCTATGGTCTGATGGGCGCCCTGGATAAATGGACGATTATCCGGGCGCTGACGGCGCTCATGGAAATCCAGCACACCAGCGCCAATCCTCCGGCCCTGTTTGTGCGACTTTCCCGCAATTCACTGACTGAAAAAGATTTTTTGGATTGGCTTGTCAAGCGGGTCAAGGAAAGCCGGCTGGCGGGAAACCGCCTGGTGCTGGAGATAAAAGAGGATAATGCTGAGGAGTGTTTCGAGGAGACCCGGCACTTGCGCACGTACCTGCGCGATCTCGGATGCGGACTGGCTCTGTCGCATTTCGGCGGCAAAACTCATTCGGATCGCTTATTGAAAGAACTGTTGCCGGATTACATCAAGCTGGACGGCAGTCTGATTGAACGGCTGGCCAAGGCCAAGGACGAAAACAGCCGCCGATCCATGGCCCTGCTGACGCAACAGGCGCAGGAGCTGAAAGCCCGGGTGGTGGCCGCCGGGGTATCCACCGCGCCGCAGATGGCGAGTATCTGGCAGTTCGGCGTGACTCTGGTCCAGGGCAACATGGTCGCTGAAGCCGGACCTAAACTGGATTTCGACTTTAAGCAATACGCCGGCTAAAAGCATCGCAGGCGACAAACCCAAGTTTTAGTTATAAATAGCAGTCAGTTGAAAATCATTCCACCCTGCGGATCGCAGAACTGCCGTCAGCGGAAGTCGGCGCTATCCGTCGCCAGTCGCTATATTGCCCCCCTCTGCATCCAAACAGCGCGTACCGGCGCATAGGCAAGTAGGCGCGGTCTTGACCGCGAACCGTTGTGAGCCTTCGTGCTCCTGCCAACCCCGCTTGCAGAGGAAAATTGCTATGCCCCGCGTATTCACCCGCACCTGTCTGAGTCTGGCCCTGACTTTGGCTGTCACCGCCGGCCATGCTGCCAGCCACCGCGAAGCGCCGCTCACCGCGCTCGATCACAAGGCCGACATCACCGACTTTTACGCCTTTGTCAGCTACAACGACCCCGGCAAAGTCACCTTGATTCTGGGTGTCGATCCACTGCTGGAACCCAGCAACGGCCCTAACTATGCCCCCTTTGACCCGGAAATTCTGTACGCCATCCGCATCGATAATGACCACGATGCGGTGGAGGATGTGCGCTTCGAGATTCGCTTCACCACCGAAATTCGCGCCCCGGATGTGTTCACCGGCTTCGTCGGTGCTGGCTCCGGTCTGTCAGCCCCGAACAACTCGCCCGCTCCGGTGAAACCGGGTACGCCACTGATTCCCCCCGCGATCACCGCGCTGGACGGCCCCGGATCCGAGGGGTTCAGCCTGCGTCAGCACTACACCGTTACCTTGGTGCGTGGTAGCCAGCGCACCGAATTGGCCAATCATCTGATCGCGGTGCCCACCAACGTCGGACCACGCACCATGCCCAACTATCCGAACCTGGTCGAGCAGGGTATCTACGATCTCGGCAGCGGCATCCGCGTATTTGCCGGCACGGTGGATGACCCGTTCTGGATCGATCTGGGGGCGGCCTTCGACTCACTCAATTTCCGGGCGCTGCCCAACGGTTCCGGCATTGCCGGGGTGCTGACGCCGGCCCAGGATGGGGATGACAGCCTTAATTTTGCCTCGGACGATGTGGCGGGCTTCAACGTCAACGCCATCGCCATCGAGGTGCCGATCACGCTGCTGACCCGTGACGGGAAGCTGCACAACGCCAATGAGCCGCTGGCTACTATCGGCACCTGGGGCACCACGTCACGGCCTACATTGAAGGTATACAACGGCAGGCCGGGTACTCCGCCGGTGGTGTCTGATCGGTTCGTGCAAATTCAGCGCATGGCTAACCCGCTGTTCAACGAACTGCTCATCGGCACTGGCGACAAGGATAAATGGAGCATGACTCCACCCAAGGACGATGCCCAGTTTGCTTCTTATGCGCTGGATCCGCTGCTGGCGCGGGTATTGAACGCGATTTATGCCGATGCGTTGCCGATTCCCACTCCGCCGCGCAAGGATTTGCTGCCGCTGGTGACGTATGCCGCGCCCATCGCCGCGCCCGGCACACCCGCCGGTCCGGTCGCCGATCTGCTGCGCCTGAACACCGGAGTGCCGCCAACGCCGGCGGCTCAACGCAAACGCAACGGCCTGCTGGCCGGTGATCCGGCGGGGTTCCCCAACGGTCGCCGACTGTCGGATGACGTGACCGACATTGCAGCGCGAGTGGTGGCCGGGGTGCTGGCCGGTGGTCAATTCGCCGGCTTCCCGCACAACAGTATCGGCGACGGCGTCAACGCCAACGATGTTCCCTACCGGGAAAGCTTCCCTTATCTGGGGTTGGCGCATTCTGGCCGCGATAGCCGCCACATCGATCCCGGTGTACCGGGTTGCACCGGAACCTGCCCCTGACCGGATGGCTGGCGAACCGTGATGCGAGTTCCACCATGAATCCGCTCTTTGCTGTTCATTTCTGGCGGGCGGGCGGCCATAGCACGTCCGGGTGGCGGCGCTGGCGTGTGCTGCTCGGCGTGCTGCTGGGCATCGCCGGTCCAGCGTCGGCGGTGCCTTTTACCCCTGCCGACCCGAATCAGGTGCTGGAGCGACTGCCGCTGGCGGCGACCGACCCAACCGTTCGGGAACTGCAAGGGCTGCGTCGCCAACTGGCCGCCCAGCCCGATCATCTGGATTTGGCGCTCCGGATCGCCCGCCGCAACATCGAAATCGGGCGTTCCGAAGCTGATCCCCGCTACTACGGCTATGCCCAGGCGGCGCTGGCGCCCTGGTGGGAACAGACTCCGCCGCCGCCTGAAGTGCTGCTGTTGCGCGCCGTGCTGCGCCAGAACCGCCATGATTTTATCGGCGCTCTGGACGACTTGCGGCACGTGCTGGCGGTTCAACCGCGCAATGCCCAGGCATGGCTCACTCAAGCGGTCATTCAGCAGGTGCAAGGCGAACCGGCGGCGGCGCTGCGCAGTTGTCTGGCGTTGCGGCGGTTGACCAGCCCGCTGCTGTTTAACGCTTGCCTGGGCGGCGCGCTCGGGCGCGGCGGACAGGTCGAATTCGCCTACGCAAGTTTGCGCCGCGCCCTGGAGAATCCGACGGAAGCCGCCGCCGAGGAGCGGTTGTATGCCCTGACCGTGCTGGCGGAGCTGGCGGAACAGCGCGGCGCGGCGCCGGATGCTGAACGCCATTTCCGCGAGGCGCTTGCGCTGGGCCGACGCAGCGTCTACCTGCTGGGCGCGTATGCCGATTTTCTGCTCGACCGGAATCGTCCGGCTGAAGTACGCCAACTGCTGGCGAGCGAACAGCGCGCCGACAGCCTGCTGCTGCGGCTGGCGCTGGCGGAACGGCGGCTGGACGATCCCGCCTGGCAGCGCCATACCGAGGTGCTGGAAGCGCGGTTCGCCGCCGCGCGCCAGCGGGG
The DNA here is from genome assembly GCA_002352185.1 of Competibacteraceae bacterium UBA2788. GTDB lineage: Bacteria > Pseudomonadota > Gammaproteobacteria > Competibacterales > Competibacteraceae > Contendibacter. The sequence goes on along the minus strand of DEHY01000152.1, from coordinate 16,203 downwards.
CGATGGCATCCATATCGCCGCCGAAGCCCGGTTGCGGCTGGATTTGCGCCAGCAATCTCAGGAGGCATTGACGCTGGCGCAACGCAATTGGGCGCAGCAGCAGCGCGAGCCGCAGGATGCCCGCCTGCTGCTGGAAGCGGCGCTGGCTGCGGGTCAATCGGAGGCGACGTGCGAGGTGCTGGACTGGCTGAATCGCGTCAAGCTGGAGGATGAGCGGCTGGCCGATCTGAGCCGGCGCTTGCGGGAGACTGGATCATGATCATAAGCCGCTGGATGGTTGCCCTGACGCTGCTGTTGACCCTGATCGTGCTGCTGATGGGGCTGGCCCCGACGGCTTTCGCCCACAAGCCCAGCGACAGCTATCTGATCCTGACCCCGCGCGATAGCGGCTGGGACGCACGCTGGGACATCGCGCTGCGCGATCTGGAATACGCGCTGGGGCTGGACAGCGACGGCGACGGCGCGATCACCTGGGGTGAATTGCGCGCGCACGAAACCGCTGTAACGAATTACGCGCTGGAACATCTGACCCTGCGTACTGGCGACAACGACTGCGCTACCCGGCCCGGCGTGATGCAGGTCGTCAGCCATAGCGACGGCGCGTATGCGGTACTCACTTTTGCCCTGGACTGTCCGGCAGTCGGCCCGCAAACGCTGAACTACCGGCTGTTTTTTAACCTTGATCCTTCGCACCGGGGGCTGCTGCGGGTCAACGCGCCGGGGGGAGTGGAGACCATCGTGCTGTCGCCGGAGCAGTCGCAGCACCGGCTGAACGCTGCGCCGGCCAATAGTTGGCGGCAATTTGCGAGCTACTGGGGGGAGGGAGTGTGGCACATCGGGCTCGGTTTCGATCACCTGCTGTTCCTGCTGGCCCTGCTGCTGCCGGCGGTGCTGTGGCGAGATCAGGGGTGCTGGCGACCGGTCGCCGCGTTGCGTCCGGCGCTGTTGGACACCGCCGCGATTGTGACGGCTTTCACCCTCGCCCATGCGCTGACCCTCACCCTGGCGGTGCTGGGCATCGTCAATCTGCCCAGCCGACTGGTGGAATCAGTGATTGCGCTGACGGTAGTGCTGGCGGCGCTCAACAACCTGTTCCCGGTGGTGACGGCGCGGCGCTGGGCGCTGGCCTTCGGGCTGGGGCTGATTCACGGCTTTGGCTTCGCCAGTGCATTGCGGGATTTGGGCCTGCCGACGGATGCGCTGGCGCTGGCGCTGGTCGGCTTCAATCTGGGGGTGGAAACCGGGCAAATGATTATCGCCGCAATCCTGTTGCCACTGGCTTTCGCGCTGCGCCAAACCTGGCTGTACCGACGGCTGGCGCTCCCGGCAGGTTCAGCCGCTGTGGTCCTGCTGGCGCTGGTTTGGTGCCTGGAACGCAGCCTGAATCTCAGTCTGATCCCGACCGTCGTCGCGGCGCAGGTCAGCACGCCGCCCATCCTGGCCGCTCCCGTTTTACCTACACCGGCGGCGATATGAAGACAATATATGCCGGGATGAGCATTACCAACCCTCAGTTCAACGCCTTGGTCGAGGTTCTGGTGAAGATCCTCGACCAGTACCAGGCGCCACCGAAGGAGCAACAGGAATTGCTGGCGGTGTTGGGGCCGATGCGCTCGGACATCGTGACCCGTTAACGCCACTCCAGCGATCCGGCTCATGAGCGGCCCCATGCCGGGCGTTATCCTTTATCACCAGGCGTCATTGTCGCTGGCGGCAACGCCCGCTAGAATCCACAGACGTCATGGTAAAGGGAACGCAACGCGTCGTGGACCAGGTTTTTCAACAGAAACCTCCATCTGCCGATCCTTCGGAACCGATGATTCTTGCCGATCTGCTGGCGGCGACCGCTCATGGCGACCGGCAGGCGTTTGCCGAGCTGTACCGGCTGACCCACCGCCGGCTGTACGCCATCGCCCTGGCGCTGCTGCGCCAGCCGGACGCAGCGGAAGATGTAGTGCAGGAAACCTATCTGGCGATCTGGCGCACCGCCGGTCAATATCAGGCCGGACGTGCGCCAGCCCTGGTCTGGCTCATGGCGATAGTCCGCCACCGCGCCATCGAGCTGTTGCGCCAGCGCCGGCGCCGGGCGCTGGAAATCTTTGCTGAACCGTTGGCTGAAGACGCCTTGCAGGTGCCTGATCCCGGTCAACCGCTGGGGGTAGACCACTTGGCCCATGCCATTCAGGAATGTCTGCAGCGTCTGTCCGCCGATCAGTCGCGGGCGGTTGCCCTGGCTTTTTTCCACGGTCTCAGCCACGAGGAACTGGCGGCGCGGTTAAAAACTCCGCTCGGCACGGTCAAAAGCTGGGTACGGCGGGGTTTGCTGCAACTCAAGGGGTGCCTCGAAGCATGAACCGGAATGAAGCCGAAAGCCTGGCGGGCGATTATGTCCTCGGTACGCTGAACGGGCCGGAACTGGCCGAGTTCGAGGCGGCTCTGGCTGTGAACTCGGCATTGCGCCAGCAGGTCGCCGCCTGGGAGCGGCGGTTGACTCCTTTGGCGGCCATGCTGCCGGAAGCAACGCCGCGTCCGGCGTTGTGGGAGGCCATCGAAGCGGCGCTGGATGCGGCGGGACCACCCGCCACCGTCACGATGCGCGAGCAGGAAGGCGAATGGCGAACGCTGGCGCCGGGTGTAGCCGTCAAACTGCTGCTGGTGGATCAGGACGCCGGCTTTCAGTCCTTTCTGCTGCGACTGGCGGCAGGCTGCCAGTTTCCCGCCCACAGCCACGGCGCTCTGGAGGAATGCCTGCTGCTGGAAGGCGACATGCTGATTGGCGAACGCTGCTACAGCCGGGGCGACTATCACGCGGCGCTGCCCGGCTCGCGGCATGCGCCCGTTTCCAGCCGCAACGGCGGGTTGGTGTTCATCCGCAGTGAACTGCGCCCGGAATTGATGGCCTGAGCGCCGGCATTCCGCCGGCGTGAAACGGACTCCGCTATAGCAATCCTAAGCCGGTTGTAGATGTGGCACGGGCATCCTGCCCGTCAACTCATCACCGGCAGGATGCCCGTGCTACGGCAAATTCCACCACTCAAATAGGATTGCTATATGTCCCCGCCAGATGGGGGACGAGGAAGTACAGGCCACAGGCGGCAATCGCTGCCCCGCCGATTCGCAGCGGGCGCATGCCCCAGGGCCAGCGGTCGATCAAGCCGATGATGATCCCCGTCACATGCAAAGATCCTGTGGCGACGACAAAGCCCATGGCGAAGGCCAGCGCGTTGGCCGATTCGGGCAACTCCGCCCCGTGAGCATAGCCGTGGGAAATGGCAAACAGCCCGACCAGCATCCCCGCTACCCACAGTGGCGGGCGTACCGCCAGCGTCACCGTTAACCCCAGTGCGATAGCTGATGCGGCGATGCCGATTTCCACTCCCGGCAGATTCACGCCCAATACGCCGAGCAGCCCGCCGAACGCCATCACCAGTGGGAACATCACCGGCAGCGCCCAAATCGCCGGTGGCCCCAACTGCGCGCCCCACAGGCCGACTGCGACCATGTCCACCACATGATCCAATCCAAGGATGGGATGCTCGAAGCCGGCGA
>DEHY01000152.1:0-12530 GCA_002352185.1 Competibacteraceae bacterium UBA2788 | reverse complement strand
ATGGATCACACCATGCCGGGCATGGATGGTCTGACGGCGGTGCGACGCATCCACACCGATCCGGATACTGCGGCTATTCCCGTGGCGATGTACACCTCCAAGGATGATCCCGCCTATCGGAGCGAGGCCTATGCGGCTGGCGCGATGGATGTGCTGACCAAGCCGGCGGCGCCGGATGTGCTTGGCGCGGTGCTTGAACGGATGAATGCATTGATCAACGCGCCGCCGCCGGTCGAAACTCTGGAAACGGTTGACGGATCGACGCCGGTCAGCGGGGCGGCGACTGCCGCCTGGATCGAGAAGCTCGCCCTCGATAAGGCCGAAATGGTGTTCTACGAGGCTATCGAATCGCAGGTGCTGCCGCTGATCAACGATGTGGTTGCCAAACTGCGACGAGAGATCGAGAGCGGCCAGGAAGGAGTGGCGGTGCGGGTTTGCGAGGCGCGGCTGGCGACATGGCAGCCACCGCCGGAAGCGGGAGCGACGCAATCATCGGCGGCTGTATTTCAAGCTCAGCTGCAGCCGCTGCTTGAAGATCGGCTGGAAATTTTCCGGCGTGATGGGCAGATGGAACTTGAAAAGCGGGTTCGCGAGGTAGCAGCCGAAATTTGTCAGGGCCAGTTGCATGATCTGTCCGGGCGGCTGGTGCGACAACTGAGCCTGCGGTTTACCGAGACCGCCCAGAAAGTGGCGGAAACGGCGCGGGAAACCGCACGGGAAGCGGCGCTGCAGGCCATTGCGGAAGCGGCGATTCCCAGCGCCAGGACGGAGGGCGGCTTTAGCATCGTCGGGGCGGAGCAAAGCCTCGTGACGGTAGCCGAGCAGGCTGCTCAACGGCTGTGGGTGCAAGCACAGGGCGATCTGCGGCGACGTATTTACTGGGCGGCAGGCGGGGCGGCGGTGACCGGAATCGGCGCGGCCGTGCTGGCGTATGGGTTGCTGCGGTAGGGTATGATGGCCCGTGATGGACGGAACCAGGATGAGCGGAAAATGAGCGAGCGGACTTGAGTCATGACGGAAATCCTATATCTGGTGATCGGAGCGATAGCGGGCGGCATGGCGATCTTGCTGTTGCCCTATCGCAGCTTGCGGGGCGCCCGTGCGCGGATTTATACAGAACTGGTGGGTTTGCAGACGAAAAACAACGAATTGCAGAGCGCCATGATCGAACAGCAATCCACTGCCTATCAAGCCCGTCAGGCGCTGTTGGCGCAGCAGAAGCGGCTTGAAGGCGATCTGTACCAGGCGCACGCACGACATGCCGAACTAGAGCGCCAGCGCGATGATGCGACAACCCAGATCGAGCAGCAGAAACAGGCTTATCTTCGCGAAACCACGCAACTGCGCGACGCCATCACCCGGATGGAGCAGGAACAGATCGCCCTGCAGGATCGTTTCGCCCAAGAGAGTGCGCAGTGGGATCGGGAACGGCAGAGTCTTCTGCTGCATATCGCGCAGGTGGATGACCAGTTGCGGATCCTGCAGCAGGACAAGGCGGCGCAGGATGTCCGGCATGAACAGCAGAATGAAGTCTGGGAGCGCGAGCGGCTGGCGTTGCAAATCCAGATGAATACGCTGGAGGACAATCTGACGTTGCAGAAAGCGCGCGCCGGACAGACCACGCTGTCACCGGACAGCGCGCTGCTGGTGGAACAGCTGAGAGCCGAGGCGACTGCGGATCTGAACCGGCAGCGGGTGGTCTGGGAGGAAGAACGGCAGGCGTTGCAGGAACAAATGGAGCGGTTGCAGGCTGAGCGGCGGTCGCTGCGGGAGCAGGTAGCATCGGCAGGGCTGGAGATCGAGATGAAATCGTTTCGCCCGTCCAGCGTGGAGGAGCAGGGAGCGCAGGATTGGCGCCAGTTGCTGGAACACGAGCGGCAGGAACGCCACGCGCTGGCGGAAAAGCTGGAAGCGCGTGACCGGCAGTCCGAGCGGGAGCGCGCCGCGCTGGAGGCTGAAATCGAACAGTTGATGGAACGCCTGCTGCGCATGCACCGTGAGCGTCAGTAATACTCATTGATTGATCCGGAGCCAGGCATGTAATGAGGAAAATCGCCATGCATGTACTCGTGGTCGGCGGAGCGGGTTATATCGGTTCCCACATGGTCAAGCTGTTGCGTCAGCGCGGCTTCGAGGTGACGGTGCTGGACAATTTGTCCGCCGGCTACCGGGACGCGGTGGTCGGCGGGCGGTTCGTATTAGGCGACTTGGGCGAACTGGATGTGCTGGAGGATTTATTTGCCGCCTGCCGCTTTGATGGGGTGATGCATTTCGCTTCCCATATCCAGGTTGGCGAATCCGTGCGGGAACCGGCCAAGTACTACCGCAATAACGTGTTCAAGACGCAGCATTTGCTGGACGCGATGGTGGCGCATCGAGTGCGCTGCTTCATTTTTTCGTCGACCGCAGCGATTTTTGGCGAGCCGGTTCGCCTTCCGATAGATGAGGCGCATCCCAAAAATCCCATCAATCCTTACGGGCGGGGCAAGTGGATGGTCGAGCAGATGCTGCAAGATTACGCTGTAGCCTATGGCCTGAAAGCGGTTTGTCTGCGCTATTTCAACGCCGCCGGCGCCGATCCTGACGGTGAACTGGGCGAACGCCACGAACCGGAGACGCACCTGATTCCGCTGGTATTGCGGGCTGCCGCCGGTCGCCTGTCGCAGGTGACGGTGTTCGGAACCGATTACGATACGCCCGATGGCACCTGTATCCGCGATTACATTCACGTCAGCGACCTGTGCGAAGCGCATTTGCTGGCGTTGCAACGCTTGTGGGGCGGCGGCGACAGCACAGCGTATAACCTGGGTAATGGCAACGGCTTCTCGGTGCGCGAGGTGATAGAAACCGCCCGCGCCATCACCGGCCGTGATATTCCGATACACCATGGCGAGCGGCGCGCCGGTGATCCGGCGCGGCTGGTGGCCGATTCGCGGCGGGCGCGGGCCGATCTGGGATGGGAGCCGCGTTATGCGGATCTGGCGACGATCATCGCCCACGCCTGGCGCTGGGAAACACGGCAATCACACCCTCTTCCGGGAGCGCATCGGGCTGAGGGCGGTCGCTAGTCTGCCATCCGCTCCAGCACTGCGCGCAGCTCGCCTTCCAGCAGGGCGGCACGCTCGGTGCGAGTGTCCACCAGGACAAAGGCGACATCGGCATCGGCGACTACGGTGTCGGTATCCTTGAGGGTGACGAGTTGGTGCATCACGCAACTGCGGGCGCCGATGGATTTGACCGAAGTTTCGATCCGCAACACTTCGCCCATGTAAGCGGCGCGCCGGTAGTTGATGTTGATGTTCACTACCGCGAAGGCGTAACCGCTTTCCTCCAGAAATTCCAGGTTTCCCCTGCTTTCCAGAAAATTCCAGCGGGCTTCCTCCAGAAACTCCAGATAGCGGGCGTTATTGACATGACGAAACAGATCGAGGTGATAGCCCCGCACCTTGATTTCAATGCTATGGCTCATGGGAGCGCTCCGTGACGTGGATAGCGAGTGGCGACTGCGCCCTGATGAGCGCTGACGGATCGGGTAGCAGTAGTGTAGGGAACAACCTAGCCCCGCGCATGGGCGTTTCGGTTGCCTTGCCCGTCGCCAGGCCAGCGCTACCGCTGGCTGTTGACGAAGTGCATGTCTGGCTGGCCGATTTGCAGCAATCGGTGGAACGGCGGGCGATGCTGGCGGCGACGCTGACGACGGATGAGCAGGAGCGGGCGGCGCGGTTCCGGTTTCCCGAACAGCAGGATCGTTTCATCGTCGGGCGTGGGTTGTTGCGGGAGTTGCTGGGTGCGTATCTGGACCGGCCAGCGCCAGCGTTGCGATTCGGGCAGGGCGCGCAGGGCAAGCCGACGCTGGCTGGCCCGGACGCTGGGGCCGGGTTGCATTTCAATCTGTCCCATAGCGGTGAGCGGGCGTTATATGCAGTGGCCCACCGCGAACTGGGGGTGGATTTGGAATGTGTGGAGCGAACGGTGAGCCACGCAGCGGTCGCCGAGCGGGTTTGCTCGCTGCGGGAGTGGGCGGCGTTTCAGGCGTTGTCGGCGGAGGAGTTGCATGAGGCGTTCTTCGCCTGCTGGACCCGCAAGGAGGCTATCGCCAAGGCAATGGGCAGCGGCTTGGCGAGCGGCCTGCGCGCCTTGGAAGTCTGCTTTCCAGAAGATGGAACGCCAGACGGACGGGTGACTTTGCGGGATGGACAAGAACGGGAGTGGACTGTACTCAATTTGTTGCTGGAGCGGGGTTGGAGCGGAGCGCTGGCGGCGGCTGGCGCAGGTTGGCGGTGGCGCGGCTGGCGCTGGGGCTGATCGACCGGGAGGGTAAGAGGCGGCTTGGAGAACAGCAGTAAACCAGCAAATCGGGCATACTTGATGTGATTACTGGAGTGTGATATTCGCCATGTCAGCACCAACACCTTCTCCTCCGCCCACCGATCCATCAACGGTAATCCCACCGCCGGAGAGTCCGACCCTCCCGCGTCAGGATGTCGGCATATCCGCTGAGTTACCCGTTGTTGGTCGCGAACACCGGTCCGCCAAGACGCTTCTTCCCAACGATACCGGCATGGAGATCGCCAAGTTCCTGCTGGAAGACGGGATCCTGACCGAAGAGCAACTCGCCTACGCCGCACGAATCCGGGCCAAGCTGTCCACCGAAAAGCCCTTGCTGAGCATCCTGCACGAGATCGGCTATGTCAACCTGGAGCAGCAGCGCACCACGCTGCGCAACCACCGGATTTCAGTGCGCATTGGCGCGCTGCTGGTCGAACTGGGTCACTTGCGGGAACAGGATTTGCGGGCTGCGCTTGCGCTGCAAAAGGAATCCGACGGCGGCAAAAAGCTGGGTGACGTTCTGCTGGAAAATCATTTCATCGAGGAAAACAAGCTGATCGAGGTGCTGGCCGACCAGCTGGGCTTTCCTCAGATCACGCCAGACCTCGGCGATGTAGATCGGAAGCTGCTCGACAAGGCCAACGCGAACTGGTATCTGCAACGTCATTTTCTGCCGATCCGCAGCGAAGAAGGCCGGATCCTGGTGGCGTTCGCCGACCCGCTGGATCAGTCGGCCCGTGAGGATGCGGCGCGGCTGTTCGGACCCGATCTGACGCCCCTGATCGCCAGCAAGAGCGCCATCCGTGAAACCCTCGAAACCTACAAGCGCCTCAGCCAGAACGTCGGAGGGCCGGTCGTCCAGATCGACGAGATCGCCCGGGTCGTCGAACTGGTGGATGAGATGCTGCTGGACGCAATCAGCGCCCGGGCCAGCGACATCCATGTCGAGCCGATGAAGGAACATCTGCGCATCCGCTTCCGCTGCGACGGCGTGCTGAGCATCTATAAAAAGCTTGACAAGAAGCTGACGCCCTCCATGGTGAATCGCCTCAAGATTATGGGCAAGGCTGATATCGCCGAGCGGCGCCGCCATCAGGACGGCCATATCACCTTCGAGGATCCCAAGACCGGTCGCCAGATCGACATCCGGGTTTCGGTGTATGTCACCATCTATGGTGAAAAAGTGGTGCTGCGGCTGTTGCGCAAGGCCCAGCTGGTGCCGCTCGACCAGATCGGCATGTTCCCGCGCACCCTGAGCCGCTTCTACGACGATGCCCTCGATTTGCCGAGCGGCATCGTCATGATCACCGGCCCGACCGGCACCGGCAAGACCACCACCCTCTACAGTTGCGTCAATTATCTGAACAGCATTGATCGCTGCATCGTCACGGTTGAGGATCCGGTGGAATATGTGATCGAGGGCATCGCGCAATGTTCGCTGAACCCGAAGATTGATGTCACTTTTGAAACGACGCTCCCCTACATCATGCGGCAAGACCCGGATGTGATCGTACTGGGCGAAATCCGCGACCGCTTCTCAGCCGACGCCGCCATCCAGGCCGCCCTGACCGGGCATAAGGTGCTGACCACCTTTCATACCGAGGACACCATTGGCGGTCTGTTGCGGCTGATGAATATGGATATTGAGACCTTCATGATCTCCTCTACCGTGGTTTCGGTGCTGGCGCAGCGGCTGCTGCGCCGGGTTTGCCTGGGTTGTGCAGAATCCTATCAGCCCAATTCCACCGAATTGCAGCGGCTGGGCTACAAACGCCAGGACCTGGAAGGCACGCACTTCAAACTGGGACGCGGTTGCGCCGAGTGCCGCCATACCGGCTATAAAGGCCGCGTCGGCGTTTTCGAACTGCTCATCCTGAACGTGATGGTCAAGGACGCCATTTTGCAAAAATGCACCTCGCACGAAATCCGCCGGATCAGCCTGGAGACGTCAGGAATGGTGACTCTGCTGGAAGATGGTCTGCTCAAGGCGGCGCTCGGTGAAACGACGCTGGCCGAAGTGTTCCGGTACTTGCCCCGCCTCGACAAACCCCGCCCGCTGGCCGAACTCAGACGTCTGGTAGGCATTACATGACGGCGCCTCAGCAATCCATCCACGATCTCATCGCCGGGTTCATCACCACCCGCGACATCAAATTACCGGTCTTTAATCCGGTAGCGTTGCGGCTTCAGGAAGCCTTGGGCCGCAATGACATCCGAATCGCCGACATCGAACTGATGATTGCCGAAGATCAGGCGCTGACCAGCCAGATCTTGCGGGTCGCCAACGCGGCCTTTTACAAGGGCTTGCAGCCGATCACCACCATCCGCAAGGCTATTATTCGCCTGGGGAATCAGCAGGTCGCGAATTTGGCGATGGTCGCTGCCCAGCAGCAGATGTATCAAAAAAGCAGCGGTTCATTCCAGTCGTATCAGGAAAAGCTATGGCGACATGCTTTTGCGTCGGCCATTGGCAGTCAATGGCTGGCTAAGCGTTGCGGCTTCGGCGCTGCGGCGGAAAACGCCTTTCTGGCTGGATTGCTGCACAACATCGGTCAACTGGCGCTCCTGAAAATCATTGCGGATCTGTATGCAACCGGCTTCGTTCCCGCCAACCTGCCGTCAACCCTGATTACCGAAATCCTGGACAGCGCCATGCATACCGAGCAGGGCTATCTGCTCGCCAAAAAATGGAACCTGCCGGATGAGTATTGCGCGGTGGTGCAAAATCATCATCAGGAACCCTGCGATCCTAATAACACCCTGATGCTCTTCGTCCGACTGGTGGATCAGGCCTGTGAAAAAGTCGGTATCGGCCTGCATGGCGATTCCCAGGTCGCCCTGGCCGCTACGCTGGAAGCGCAGGCGCTGGGGCTGGGAGAAATCACGCTCGCTGAGCTGGAAATTCTGCTCGAAGACAGCGTCGTCATGGCGGACCAGATCTGAGGAAAGCGGAGTGGATCAGCGCCTGATTCTGCCGATTCTGCTGCCATTCATCGCGGGCGTCGCGCTGCTGCTGACGAGCAGCGCCGCCCGCCAGCGCCGCCTGAGCATTGCCGCCGCCGCTGTTCTGCTCCCACTGGCCGCTGCGCTGCTGGCCATGACCGATGACGGCTATCACGTCTACGCCTTGGGCAACTGGCCGGCCCCCTTCGGCATCGTGCTGGTGCTGGATCGCCTGAGCGCCCTGATGCTGGGGCTGACTGCGCTGGTCGCGCTCCCGGCTCTGCTGTACGCCGTCGCCGCCGGTACGGATACCCAAGGCCGGTATTTTCATCCGCTATTTCAGTTTCAGCTTATGGGCCTGAACGGCGCTTTTCTGACCGGCGATCTGTTCAACCTGTTCGTATTTTTTGAAATCCTGCTGATCGCATCCTATAGCCTGTTGCTGCACGGCGGTGGACGGGAGCGGATTCGCGCCGGTTTGCATTATGTGATCCTGAACCTGGTCGGATCGGCGCTGTTTCTGATCGCGATTGGCGTGCTGTACGGGATGACCGGCGCGCTGAATCTGGCGGATCTTGCGGTTCGGGTTGCCGCCGCTCCAGCGGCGGATGCCGGGCTGTTGCGCGCCGGCGCTTTGTTGTTGCTGGTGGTGTTCGGCCTGAAGGCGGCGGTGCTGCCGCTCTATTTCTGGCTGCCCGCCGCTTATGCCAGCACCAGCGCTCCAGTCGCGGCGCTGTTTGCGCTGCTCACCAAGGTGGGGGTCTATGCCATCATCCGCGTGTTCAGCCTGGCGTTCGGGTCAGCGGCGGGAGTAGCGTCCGATGCCGCCGCGCCCTGGCTGCTCCCGCTGGCGCTGGCGACCCTGCTCACCGGCGGCTTCGGCGTTCTCGCCAGCCGGAATGCGCGCCGGTTGATCGCCTACAGCGTGATCGTTTCCATTGGCACGCTGCTGGCGGGAATCGGCTTGGGCAATCCGCCCGGTCTAAGCGCCGCGCTGGTGTATCTGGTTCATACCACGCTGATCACCGCCGGGATGTTTCTGCTGGCCGATCTGATCGCCATGCAGCGCGGCCATGGCGATAGCCGACCCGCGCCGCCCGTCGCTCAACCGTTGATTCTCGGCGCGCTGTTTTTCGTCGGCGCGGTGGCGATGGCCGGAATGCCGCCGCTGAGCGGTTTCCTCGGCAAGGCGCTGCTGTTGCGCGCCGCCGAAGAGACATCGGCCTTACCGTGGCTTTGGAGTGTGGTGCTGGGATCCGGTTTGCTCCTCATGGTCGCCCTGAGTCGGATGGGAAGCAGCCTGTTCTGGAATACGCTGGATGCGCCAACGCCCGGCATCTCCGCCCAAATTCGGCTCTTGTTGCCTGTAGTTGCGCTGTTGGCGGCGGGTCCGCTATTGATGGTTTTGGCCCGACCGCTCACCCATTTCGCCGCTGAGACCGCTCGGCAAATTCTTGCGCCTGCCGCGTATATCGAAACCGTGCTGGCCAACCGCTCTCTGGCGCCGGCTGCGGGAACAACTCCATGACTCTGATCAACGCTGGCTTATCTCGGCCACTGTTCTGCGCTACCCTGCTTGCGATTTGGCTGTTGCTGCAAAACAGTCTCGCTCCCGGTCAGATTCTGATCGGCGGCATTCTGGCGGTCGCGATTAGCGGGCTGATTGCGCGAGTCTGGCCGGAACCGATTCGCCTGCGCCGACCCGAATTGCTGCTGCGCTATCTCGGTCGCCTGCTCTGGGACATCGTGATCGCCAACCTGGAAGTCGCCCGACTGATTCTGACCCGACCGACGCATACCTTGCGCCCGTGCTTTATCAAGCTGCCGCTGGATTTACGGGATGAATTCGCCATCGCGGCGCTGGCGGCGACCATCACCCTGACGCCGGGTACGATTGCAGTGGATGTCACCCCGGATCGCCGCTGCTTATGGATCCATGGCCTGGATGTCACCGACGAAGCGGCGTTGATCGCTGCTTTGAAAAACCGCTACGAAGTGCTGCTCAGGGAGATGTTCGCCGAATGCTGAAAGTGGCTCTTATGCTGGCGTTTGTCCTGCTGGGCGCGGCGCTGCTGCTTACGGGCTGGCGACTGTTGCTGGGTCCGACCGCGCCGGATCGGATCGCTGCCCTGGATGCCCTCTTCATCAACGCCGTCGCCCTGCTGGTGGCGCTGGGGATTTACTTTGACAGTGCGCTGTACTTCGAGGCGGCGCTGTTCATTGCCCTGCTCGGGTTCATCGGTACGGTGGCGTTGTGCCGCTTTGTCTCGTGCGGTCGGTTGTTTCAATAGGAAAGGAGGTGCGCCATGTTCAGCGCCATCATCGAAGTCGCCGTCTCGCTGCTGATCGTTGTCGGCGCGGCGTTCGTCCTGATCAGCGCTATCGGGCTGGTGCGCCTGCCGGATTTTTTCACCCGCCTGCACGCTCCCACCAAAGCCAGCACTCTTGGCGTCGGTTGTCTCGCACTGGCGTCCCTGCTGCATTTCAGCAGCCATCAGGCTGGGGTGAGCCTGCACGAAATCCTCATCGCCGCCTTTCTGTTCCTCACCGCCCCGATCAGCGCCCAATTGCTCGCCAAAACCCGGTGGCCCGATCCGGCGGACGATGCCTGAAAGTCCCGCTTTGCTCCAGACAACCTTCTATACTTCAAACGAAAAAACGACATTCAATTATCCATCTTCTACTCGCCCGACGTGATCTCCAGCTTCCATAGGTAACCCGGCCATGACTGACCTCATCATCCACGAGTCCGAAATTACCCGCGCCAATCTGCTCAACCGCACCATGCAGAATCTACGCGAGGCTTGGCGCGAAGTGGCTGACTGGCGAGATGGTTTTACTTCCGCCGCTCCCGGCCCCGATCTGCCCGTAAAAGAGGTGGCGGCGCTCAAGGCTCAGATGCGCGACTGTCTGGAAGGGCGAGGCGGCGAAGTGTCGGCCCGCGCCCGCGCCGCCAATCTGGGGCGGATTTATCTGTCGCTCAACGCCAAGGGTCGCAAGCGGTTTCTGAAGCTGCTCGCCACCGAGTTCGATATTGATCGCCAGGCGGTCGAGCAGGCAACAGTGAAATACCAGCAGGCGGGCGATGACGCCGAGGAGCGGGCTAAAGCCGAGCGGGCGCTGCGACAGGCCTTGAAACCGCCCCGGCTGCGGCTATTGACTCAGCTCAACGCGCTGCCCGAGGGCTTTCACTTCCTGGTCGATCTGCGGGCGGAATTGTTGGGCTGGCGCAAGGACGATCCGATGCTGGCGGCGCTGGAGCGGGATTTGCTGTCGCTGCTTATTTCCTGGTTCGATGTCGGCTTTCTGGAACTGCGGCGCATCACTTGGGATTCGCCCGCTTCGCTGCTGGAAAAAATGATCGCCTATGAAGCCGTGCATCCGATCAGGAGCTGGGACGATCTCAAGAATCGGTTGAGTTCCGACCGGCGCTGCTTTGCCTTCTTCCATCCGCGCATGGCTAATGAACCGCTGATCATCGTGCAAGTAGCGCTGGTGCATGGCATCGCCGACAACGTCCAGACCTTGCTGGATGAATCCGCGCCGGTGATCGCCACTGAAAGCGCCGACACCGCCATTTTTTACTCGATCTCCAACGCCCATGAGGGATTGAGCGGCATCAACTTCGGTAATTTCCTGATCAAGCGGGTGGTAGACGAACTGATCGGCGAATTCAAAAACCTCAAGACATTCGCCACCCTGTCGCCGATTCCCGGCTTCCGCCACTGGCTGGACAATGCGCTCAATACGGCTGGCCCGGACGCCGAGGCGGAATTGCTGACTCCAGCCGAGCGCAAAGCGCTGACTGTCGCCGCAGGCGCCGGCAATGAGCCGGTCGGGTTGAAAACTCTGCTGCAAACATCGGACTGGCGCCAGAAGCCGGAATTAGCCAAGGCATTGAAGCATCCGCTGCAACGGTTATGCGCCCGTTATCTGGTCAAGGAAAAGCGTGAGGGCGGAACCGCGTATGACCGGGTCGCCAATTTCCACCTTTCCAATGGCTCGCGGATCGAGCGGATCAACTGGCTGGCCGACACTTCGCCCAAGGGGTTGAGCCAATCGGCGGGGCTGATGGTGAACTATCTGTACAAGCTCAACGATATTGAAGCGAATCACGAGGCCTATCGCGGCGAGGGCAAGGTGATGACTTCGTCGGCGATTCGGGCTTTGCTGAAGGGTTGAATTCATCGAGTCCTTGAATTGGACATAGCAAACTTGCCGCCGTTGTTTCGATGCTTAACGTTTGAGGTAACCGGCCGCCGAGCCCGAAGGGCGGAGGGAACCCGCAAGCGCAGCTTGTGGGCGGTCCGGTTGACCGAATGGTTGGGTGTCATGTTGCTGCGTATCTTCATGGCGCAAGGATGCGTTTGTCCTTTCCCTTCTGCGCCAGAGTCAAAGTCGTTCCTGCGCGACTGACCGAATGCCATATTGCGGGCTCGGACTCACTGTCCATAAGTATCAGGCCAGAACCGTCAGATGTGCTTCCAATTTTGACGCGGACCGTGCCGCTACCACTACGAAGGCGCAATTGACCCCCGCCGTCTTCACTCGTGTGCAACTGTGCAACGACTTGGCCTTTTGCGTCGACAAGTTCGATCAGCTTAGCGCGCACTACCTCCGCGACTCCAACAGTTGGGTTCGCAATCGCAAGCGGTAGGAGATTGAGCGTGACTAGAAGATGAGCGAATAGAAGAATGGCTACAAGTGCAAGCAGGCTGTTTGTGGTGCGATGGCTCATTTGCGGGCCTCAAGTTTCGGAGTAGTGAAGGAGTACAGAGGGTGCGTGTGGCATGATGCCCAATGGGGCGGCGGATAAGCCGCGACAACCAGTGATTATCCGGTTCCGCATATCCTGCGCTATAGCAAGATATGCGGTTATGGAAAGCGTTAGGCGTCTTAACAACGCCATATCGGCATCCTTTGTATTAGGGTTCAATCCTCGTTCCCAGCACTTGCAGGAATTTGGCGAGCCAATCCGGGTGAGCCGGCCATGTCGGCGCAGTGACCAGATTGCCGTCCACATGGGCCTTGTCCACTGGAATATCGACATATTTTCCGCCCGCGAGAGCGACATCAGGCCCCACCGCCGGATAAGCGGAGCAGGCTTTCCCCTCAATCACTCCAGCGGCGGCCAGCACCTGGGCGCCGTGGCAAATGGAGGCAATAGGCTTGTTGGTTTGTGAAAAGTGCTGCACGATTTTCAACACGGTTTCATTCAGGCGAATGTACTCCGGTGCCCGCCCGCCGGGAATGACCAG
>DEHY01000183.1 GCA_002352185.1 Competibacteraceae bacterium UBA2788 | reverse complement strand
ATCGCAAGTTTCAGGACACCGAACGGTTACTGAAAGAACAATCCCAGGCGGCGGACCGACGGATGAGACAACTCAACGATCATCTGGGCAAACTGGGCAACCGGCTGGGGGAATTTGTGGAAGGGCTGGTCAAACCGGCGCTGGTGCGGCTGTTTCAATCGCGAGGGATCGCGGTGCATGAAGTCCATGCCGACATCGAAGTCAATCGGCATGACGAAGGTATCCAGATTGATTTGCTGGTGGTGAATGACACTGAGGCGGTGCTGGTGGAAGTGAAGAGCAAACTGGCGATAGCCGACGTGAGCGAACATCTGGAGCGGCTGGCGAAATTCAAACGGCTGTTGCCGCGTTATGCCGATGTGCGAGCGCTGGGCGCGGTGGCGGCGATGGTGGTTCCGCACGAGGTCGCCCGCTATGCCTGTCGGCAAGGGCTGTTCGTACTGGCGCAATCGGGTGAGAGCGTAGTGATTCTCAACGACGAACCGTTTCAGCCCAAAGCGTGGTAGCCGGGTGGCGTGAGCTGAAGCGCAGCGCAATCCCAACAGGGCCAGCGCTGGGTTTTGGCGCAAACGCCTCCGGCTTGCGCCACCTATAGCAATCCTAAATAAGTTGTGGCGGTGTCTGGCTGCGAAATCCCCCCTAACCCCCCTTTGTCAAAGGGGGGGACTTCAACCCACACCTTTGACAAAGGGAGGCGTGAGCACAGCAAGCGGGGGGATTGGGAGTGAGTCCGGCATGGTCCAACAAACCCTGTTGAGAAACGGCCTCACCCATTGGAAGTCTATATTCCACTGGATAGCCTCAGCACGACCTGTCGTCTCAAAAAACTTGCTATTGAATTAGATTTGTGATTATTTTGCATTGTGTGTCGCAGCAAATCAAGCAGCGGACAAATACCAGGCTGCACCCCATTGATTAAAAATGAAACACTCCCTCCAGCATCCCTGCCTTTTATCCAGTGGCGGCGCTTCCTGATGGTTAGCGGGGCCTACCTCGCGCTGTGGATAGCCGCCTGGTACGCCACCGGTCTGCTGAATAGCCTGGGTGGCGCCAGTCTGTGGTATCTGCCGGCAGGGCTACGCTTCTGCTGCCTGCTGGTTTTGGGCGGACGTGGTCTATTGCTGGAGCTGGCGGTGATACAGGCGCATGGTCTGCTGTTACTGCTCACGCCGACAGGAATGGAGCCTGTACCTCCATTCTTACCCGCCCCGCCGCTCTGGTGGCTCTATGGCTTGTTTGCGCCGCCGCTCGTTTACGCCGTGGTGCTGCTGCCCCTGCGTCGGTGGATGCGCGATTCGTGGGATTTCACCCATCCCGGCCATAGCCTCCTGTTTCTCACTGCCGCCTTGGCCGTGAGTGCGCTGGCCGCCGTGGCCGGCACATTTCGCTCGATCTACTCCGATCCAATGCCACTGACGCCGTGGCCGGACGCCCTTCTCTCCGGGTTGATTGGCGATTTCATCGGAATTATCACGATAGCGCCGCTGCTGCTGGTGCGGGTGTGGCCCGGTCTCCGCCATTACCTGCGACAGGGCCGCTGGCGTCGGTCATGCGGGTCTACTGCGGCAAACGGCTACTCCGATCTCAGCACGACGCTGATACTGGCGCTGGCGTTGCTGCTGGTATTCGGTATTCCCTGGAGCCTGGATCTGAACCGGGATTTCCCGCTCATCGCTCTGTTGCTGCTGTTGCCGCTGGCCGGGCTGGCGTTGCGCTACGGATTGCGCGGCGCGGTGCTGGCAGTGGCGGTGCTGGATAGCGGGCTGGTCCTGCTCATCGCGCTGTTCGGCCACGGCGAAGACGCCCTGCCCTATCAGTTGGAGATGATCGCCATCGCCCTGATGGGGCTGTGGCTCGGCGGAGCGGTGGAAGCGCGCAACCGGCTTATTGTGCGCTACCGGGATTTCGCCAGCGTTTCCAACGATCTGCTGTGGGAAACCGATGCCGAGGGCCGCTTGCTCGAAGCCAGCGGGCGGCTGGCGCAGCATGTTGTGCTGACGCCGGGCCAATCCTGGCGGCTACTGCTGAGCGAGGGGCTACAACCGCACCTGGCTGCGCTCGAACACGTCCTGATTCAACAGCAGCCGTTTTACCACCTGGAGATTGCCCTGCAAAGCCCCGGGGACGCCCCGCGCTGGATCCAACTCAACGGACTGCCCCTGTGGGACGAATCGGGCGAGCTGACCGGCTATCGCGGCACCGCCGTTGATGTCTCCCGATCACGGCAGGCGGAAGCGCTGCTGCGCAACTACAACCAAGATTTGCTCCAGGAAGTCTCCGAGCGCACCCGCGCCCTGCATCAGACCAATGACGAACTGGCGGCCAAGGAGCGGCATCTTCAGGTGTTGCTGGCGGCGGCTCCGGTAGGGGTGCTGGAACTCGATAGCGCCCAACGCTGCCGCTACCTCAACGCCAATGGCTGCGCGCTGACCGGCTGCACCCCGGAGCAGGCTCAAGGTCGCTACATTCTCGACTTCGTACATCCCGATGACCGTGACTATGTGGAGTTCATCTGGCAGATCAATCGCCAGAGCGATGAGGTGCAATGGCTGGAATTCCGGCTGAACCGCACCAGCCTCTGGTGCGCGGCCCACTGGATCAACCTGTGTCATTCCGATCAGTCCATGGATGGCGCGATCATGGTCCTGACCAATGCTACTGCGCGTCGCCAGCAGGATGAACGGCTCTGGACCCTGGCCCATTACGACGCCCTGACCGATTTGCCCAACCGCAGCCTGTTCTGGGACCGGATCGGCCAGGCATTGCGCCGCGCCAAGCGCCGCGAAAGTGGCGCGGCAGTGCTGTGGATCGATCTCGACGGCTTTAAAGCCGTGAATGACAGTCTCGGCCACGCCGCCGGCGATGCCCTGCTGCAACAGGTGGCTCGGCGGCTGAAGAACCGGATCCGCGACAGCGACACCATGGCGCGGATGGGGGGCGATGAATTCGCCGTTATTCTGCCCGACATCACCGAGTCCGAGAGTGCGGTGCGCGTAGCGACTGAACTGGTCGCCAGCCTGGCCGAACCGTTCGATTTGCCGCAGGGGCCGGCACGAATTTCGGGCAGCATCGGGGTGGCTCTGTATCCGCAACACGCTGAAATCGCCGAGACCCTGACCCAATACGCGGATATGGCGATGTATACCGCCAAACACGCCGGCAAGAATCAGGTGCATCTGTGGAATGGCGGATGATGGTTGGCGTGAATTCGGCAAGGGAACAGACCAATCGGTTGGCGGGACCTACCCAATAACTATAGCGATCCTGTGTGAGTTGTGGCATTTGTCGTAGTGTGGGCATCCTGCCCGTCAACTCATAACGAGAACCATCGCAATCCACCCATGGCTATCAAGAAATCCGACCTCTATTCCTCCCTGTGGGGCCTCCTGCGATGAACTGCGCGGCGGTATGGACGCAAGCCAGTACAAGGACTATGTCCTGTTCATGCTATTCATCAAATTCCAGAAGCCGGAACTTGATTTTTCGCAGAACCGCGCCGAACACGACGATATCCTCGGCGACGCCTATGAATACCTGATGCGCCACTTCGCCACCGAGAGCGGCAAGAGCAAGGGCCAGTTCTACACCCCATCCGAGGTCAGCCGGGTCATCGCCAAGGTGATCGGCATCGCACCCAACAACACCAAAGCGTCCACCACCGCCTACGACCCCACCTGCGGTTCCGGCTCGCTGCTGCTGAAGGTGGCCGCCGAGGCCGGCAAGCACATCACGCTCGAAGGGCAGGAAAAAGACGTGACCACGGCGGGCTTGGCCCGGATGAATATGATCCTGCACAACTTCCCGACCGCCAACATCCTGTCGGGCAACACCCTGGCCGCGCCTAGGTTCAAGGACGGCGAGCGACTGCGCACCTACGACTACGTGGTCGCCAATCCACCGTTTTCCGACAAGACTTGGAGTAGCGGCATCACGCCGGCCAACGATCCCTACCAGCGCTTCGTCTGGGGCGAGCCGCCGACCAGACAGGGCGACTACGCTTATCTGCTGCACATCATCCGCAGCCTGAAGGGCACGGGCAAAGCCGCCTGCATCCTGCCGCACGGCGTGCTGTTTCGGGGCAACGCCGAGGCCATCATCCGCCAGCGGCTCGTCCGCTCCGGCATCCTCAAGGGCATCATCGGCCTGCCGGCCAACCTGTTCTACGGCACCGGCATCCCCGCCTGCATCCTGGTACTCGACAAGGAGAACGCCGCCGCCCGCAAGGGCGTGTTCATGCTCGACGCCAGCAAGGGCTTCATCAAGGACGGCAACAAGAACCGCCTGCGCGAACAGGACATCCACCGCATCGTCGATACCTTCACCAAGCAGGTCGACGCCTCGCGCTACGCCCGCATGGCGCCGCTCAGCGAAATCGCCGACCCGAAGAATGATTTCAACCTCAATCTGCCGCGCTACATCGACAGCACCGAGCCGGAAGACGTGCAGGACATCGACGGCCACCTGCGCGGCGGCATCCCCGAGCGCGATCTCGACGCGCTGGGCGACTACTGGCAGGTGCTGCCCGGCGTGCGCGCCGCTCTGTTTGCATCGCTGCGCCCCGGCTACGCCCGCCTCACGCTGCCGCTGTCCGAGGTCAAGCCCGCCATCTTCGGCCATGCCGAATTCACCGCTTTCAACCGGGCCGCCACCCGGCGCTTTGCCGACTGGCGCGCCGCCGTCACCCCGCCGCTCACCGGCTTCGACCAGGACGGTCACCCCAAGGGTCTGATCGAGTCCATCGCCGAGGCGTTGCTCGTCACCTTCAAGCAGACCCCGCTGCTCGACGCCTACGACCTCTACCAGCACCTGATGGACTACTGGGCCGAGACGATGCAGGACGACGCCTACCTGATCGCCGCCAACGGCTGGATCGCCCAGCCGGCCCGCATCGTCGAAACCGACAAGAAAAGCAAGCGCAAGGACAAGGGCTGGGCCTGCGATCTGATCCCCAAGCCGCTCATCGTCGCCCGCTACTTCGCCCAGGAGCAGGCCGTTATCGAGGCCGAGCAGGCCAAACTGGAAGCGGCCACCGCCAGCCTCGCCGAACTGGAGGAGGAACACGGCGGTGAGGATGCCGCCTTTTCCGGCTACGACAACATCACCGCCACCGCTGTGAAGGAGCGGGTGCGCGAGATTGGCCGCGATCCCGACGGCGCGGAGGAGCTGAAAATCTTGCAGCAGTGGCTCGACCTGAGCAGCCGGATCACTGCGCTGAAAAAGCAGGTTAAGGAGGCCGAGGTCGCGCTCGACACGCTGGCCTACGAGAAATACCCGAAGCTCAGCGAGGCTGAAATCAAGACGCTGGTGGTGGACGACAAATGGATGGCCCACCTCGCCGCCGCCGTGCAAGGCGAACTGGATCGCATTTCCCAGACCCTCACCGGACGCATCCGCGAACTGGCCGAACGCTACGCCACGCCGCTGCCGCAGCTCACCGACGAGGTGGCGACGCTGGCGGCGCGGGTGGAGGAACACCTGAAGCGGATGGGGGCGACATGGAAGTGAAGCCGGGGTACAAGCTGACGGAGGTGGGGGTGATCCCGGAGGATTGGGAGGCGACGACAATTGGCGATGTCTGCGCGTTCTCA
The DNA here is from genome assembly GCA_002352185.1 of Competibacteraceae bacterium UBA2788. Taxonomy (GTDB): domain Bacteria; phylum Pseudomonadota; class Gammaproteobacteria; order Competibacterales; family Competibacteraceae; genus Contendibacter. Next base: position 2,077 of record DEHY01000183.1, on the reverse strand, counting down.
GGCGGCTCGCAGCCGCCGCGATTCACGTTCAGATTCGCTCCAACAGCAGGCTATGTCCGGCTGATTCAAATTCGAGACTACAAGTCGGACGAGTACGTTTGCTACATTTCTGAGCTTCTTGCACGAAAGCGCTGCACTGCCGACGACATCATGATTGGGAGATATGGGCCGCCTATCTTTCAGATTCTTCGTGGAATCGAAGGCGCTTACAACGTGGCGCCGATCAAGGCAACGCCGAATCAGCGCGCTGACCGCGAGTTCTTCCTCAACGTCCTCAAGCAAGAATCTCTGTTCCAGCTAATCGACGCTCTGTCTCGCAGATCATCGGGCCAGACTGGAGTGGAGATGCCCGCATTGAAGGCGTACGGCTTGCCACTTCCCCCCATCGCTGAACAACGCGCCATCGCCGCCGCCTTGTCTGATGTGGATGCGCTGCTGGGCGGGCTGGAGCGGCTCATTGCCAAGAAGCGCGACTTCAAACAGGCCGACATGCAGCAACTCCTCACCGGCCAAACCCGCCTCCCCGGCTTCAAAGGGGAGTGGGAGGTGAAGCGGTTGGGGGATATCGGGACTTTCTTGAAAGGGAGTGGGGTCAGGAAAGACGAAGCGCATAGCGGCAATCTGCCTTGCATCCGCTACGGTGAGATTTATACGCACCACAACGACCACATCAAACGGTTCAATTCCTGGATTTCTGCCGAGGTCGCCGCAACTTCAACTCGACTAAAACACGGTGACTTGTTGTTTGCTGGCTCCGGCGCAACCAAGGAGGAGATCGGCAAATGCGTCGCGTTCGTTGATGGTTGCGAAGCATATGCGGGTGGCGACACTGTATTCTTCGACCTGCTGGCGTAAATCCGATGTTCATGGGTTACTACTGTAACACTATGATTATTAATGCGCAGAAGGCGAGCAAGGGACAGGGTGATGCCGTGGTACACATCAGCGCAGCCGCCCTGTCCAGTATCACGGCTACGCTTCCACCGCTCCCCGAACAAACCGCCATCGCCGCCGTCCTCTCCGACATGGACGCCGAACTGGCGGCGCTGGCAGCGCGGCGCGACAAAACCCACGCCCTCAAGCAGGCCATGACGCAGAAACTGCTGACCGGCAGGACCCGACTCGTTTCCCCCGAGGTTGCCCATGCCTGAACAACCGCGCTCCGAACGCAAGACGCAGAACCGCGTCATCGACCTGTTCACCGACAAGGCGCGGCCCGATGGGCTAGGCCACCGCTACCTCGGCGAATGGAACCAGCGCGAGAACAACCGCCCCATCGAGACGGCGCTGCTGCGCGACAACCTCGCGGACCGTGGCTATTCCGCCGCCCACATCTCCGCCGCCGTGCAAAAACTGGAGACCGCCGCCGACGCCACCGGCATCACGCTTTACCAGGCCAACCTGCGCACTTACCAATTGCTGCACTACGGCGTGCCGGTGCAAATCGCCGCCGGGCAGGCGCATGAGACGGTACACCTGATCGACTGGGCGAATCCTGCCAAGAACGATTTTGCCTTGGCCGAGGAGGTGACATTGCGCGGCGGTTATGAGCGTCGCCCGGACATCGTACTCTACCTCAATGGCATCGCCATCGTGGTCATCGAACTCAATCGCAGCTCGCCGGAACAGCTCTTTGTGGAGTGGAAGGATGAAACTCAGGCCGAAGCGGGCGCAACCCTCGCCGCCGGGGCGCTGCTCGACCGGCCTCTGGCGCAGCTTTGCAACAAGACGCGGCTGCTCGACCTGATCCGCAATTTCATCATCTTCGACGCCGGGCGGAAGAAGGCGCCGCGTCCGCATCAATACGCCGGCGTGAAGGCGGCGCAGGAGCGCATCGCCAAGCTTGAGGGCGGCGGCGTCTGGCACACCCAGGGCAGCGGCAAGAGCATCCTCATGGTGTTCATCGCCAAGTGGCTGCTGGAACACGACCCCGAGGCGCGCATTCTGATCATCACCGACCGCGACGAGCTGGACAAGCAGATTGTCGGGGTGATGCGCAACGCCGGGGTGATCGGCGAGAACTCGCCTTCGCCGCGCATTACCTCGCGGGCGGAGCCGGCCAGCGCGGCGCGGAACT
>DEHY01000119.1 GCA_002352185.1 Competibacteraceae bacterium UBA2788 | reverse complement strand
GGGCGAAGCGGTGGTTGAGCCTGACCTTGGCATTGAACCGGATAGCTTGTTCTTGCAGGCGTTGTTCCCGATACAGCTTCTGAAGGCGCGGGTAGCGTCGGCAGAGCGCGATCACAGCGCGTCTTCAGGATGCCTACTCCTCTCCCGAATCCAGTTGCCCGACCAGCGCCGCCCGCAACGCGGCGTATTTTTCAGGATCGTTCAGGGGTCGGTTTTCGCGGTCGGTGACGAAGAACACATCTTCGACCCGTGCGCCCACGGTAGCGATCTTGGCATTGTGCAATTGCACTCCGCATTCCATAAACGCCTGCCCGACCTGGCATAACAACCCCGGACGATCCCAGGACACCAGCTCCACCACGGTGCGACCGTTGGTCTCGTCCTCACGGAACGAGACCCAGGTGGGCATCTGGAACGCCCGCTGAATTCGCGAAATATGCCGTCTGGGTCGCAGCAGCGCGGTATCCGGTCGGCTCAGGGAATGCAGCAGAGTCGCTACAATCTCCTTGATCCGGCCTCGCTCGCGGAGCGGCGCGCCGGAATCTTCCAGCACGGTGAAGCTGTCAAGAGTGAAACCACTATGGCCGGTAATGATGCGGGCGTCGAGAATCGTCAGTCGCAACTGATCAAGGATGGAGGTAATCAGCGCGAACAGATTGTCCTGATCGCGCGTGTAGATGAAAATTTCCGTACCGCCCCGGCTGGAATCGTCACGCGCCATGACCAGCGGACGCTCGTCATGCGCTTTCTTGAGAATCGCCCGGGTGTGCCAGGCGATCTCGTCGGCGGAATGGCGCAGGAAATAATCGTCGCCGAAACCCTCCCACACCGCGTTGATGCTGTCTTCATCAAGCCGGGTGACTTGTAGCTGAAGGCGCGCCTGGGTCTGCGCCTCGCGGATGCGCTCTTCCTTGTCAATCGGGTTGTCCAGCCCGCGCCGCAGCGCCCGGCGGGTGGCTTCGTACAACTGCCACAACAGCGACGCCCGCCATGTGTTCCAAAGTTTGGGATTGGTGCCGCGAATGTCGGCGACGGTCAGCAGATACAAATAATCCAGATGCATCTGATCGCCCATGCGCCGGGCAAAGTCGTTAATGACATCGGGGTCATGAATATCTTTTTTCTGCGCCGTCAGCGACAGGATCAGGTGATGACGCACCAGCCAGGCCACCAGGCGGGTGTCAAAACTGCTCAACCCATGCCGGCGGCAGAACCGTTCGGACTCCTCAGCGCCCAATTCGGAGTGGTCGCCGCCGCGTCCCTTGGCGATGTCGTGGTATAAGCCGGCTAGGTATAACAACTCCGGCTTGGGCAACCGTTCCATGATGGCGCTGCAATGCGGCAATTCCTGCGCAAACTGGGGCAGGAAAAACCGCCGCAGGTTGCGCACCACAAATAAAATGTGCTGATCCACCGTGTAGGCGTGGAACAGGTCGTACTGCATCCGCCCGACGATATGGCCGAATTCCGGCAGATAGGCCGGCAGCACTCCGTAAGCGTTCATCAGCCGCAGTTGCTGCGTCACCCCATGAGGCTGGCGCATGATCTCCATGAACAGGCTGCGCGGGCGCATGTCATCGCGGAACTTGTCGTCAATCAGCGGGCGATGATCGCGGATCAGCCGGATGGTGGATGCCCGGATCCCCTTGATCTCCGGGTGTTGCTGCAACAGCAGGAAGATTTCCAGCAGGGCGAACGGATAGCGCAGAAACACATTGGGTCGGGTCACTTCCAGATAGCCGCGCCGGGCCTGGAACCGGCGGTTGATCGGTTGCGGCTCGCCCGGATCATCCGCCAGCAGGATAGCTTCCTCGAACAGTTGCAACAACATCTCGCTGAGTTGGCCGAGGGCGTTCACGGTGCGGTAGTAGCGTTGCATGAGCTGTTCAACCGCCAGGTTGTAATCCTGATCCCGATAGCCAAATTGCCGGGCGACGCGCCGCTGGTGATCAAACAGCAGATTATCCTCGCGGCGGCCAGTTAAAGTGTGCAGGGCAAAGCGCAGCTGCCAGAGGAAGTTGCGGCATTCAATCAGCTCGTCGTATTCGCACGGATTGAGAAACCCGTGGCCGACCAGCTCTTGCAAGGTGCTGGCGCCAAAATGACGCTTGGCGACCCAGCCGATCATCTGCAAATCGCGCAGGCCGCCCGGCCCGTCCTTGATATTCGGTTCCAGATTGAAGGCCGTTTCATTGTACTTGTGGCAGCGCTGACAGCGTTCCTTCTGCTTGGATTCGAAAAAGGCGGCGTCCGGCCAGATGCGGTCGGGACCGGTCACGGCGCGCATCCGCTCAAACAGCGCGAGGGGGCCAATTAAAAGTCGCGCTTCCATTAAACTGGTGGCGACGGTGATATCGGCGGCGCCCTCACGGGCGCAATCCTCCACCGTGCGCACGCTGTGACCAATTTCCAGGCCAATGTCCCACAGGAAAGTCAGAAAATCCTCCAGCCCGGAGCGGCGGACCTCCAGCGCCGCATCATCGATCAGGATCATGAGATCTACATCCGAACCCGGATGCAATTCGCCGCGTCCATAACCGCCCACCGCGACCAGCGCCAAATCCGGCGCGCCTGGTTCAAAAAACCTTAGCCAGACGCGCTGTAGCAATTCATCCATGAACCCGGCGCGGGCGGGCACCAGATCATGCGCGGGAACGTCCTGCTCAAACAGTTCCTTCAGGCGGGCATCACTCCGGGTGATCAAGGCCCGGAACGGCATGATGGGATTGATGGCGGCAGCCAGTTCTTGGTCGAGCGCCGCCGCGTCGAAGGCAATCATCCCGTTCCGCTTTCCGCTCCCGGTTCTGGGCAAGGGGCGGGAGGTAAAGGCGGGCGGAATGAACGACAGGGTGGGCGACAGTGCAGGATTGGGAGCAGTCATGCGATCCTCCGGGCGGAGCGGCGGCTAGAGCGTTTCGCCATGCGGCAGCGTGAGAATCTCATGACCTATGTCGGTGACCAGCACCGTGTGTTCCCACTGCGCGGAGAAGCTATGATCCTTGGTCACTACGGTCCAGCCATCGGGCAGGACTTTGACATGGCGCTTGCCGGCGTTAATCATCGGCTCGATGGTGAAAACCATGCCCGGCGCCAATTCCACGCCAGTGCCCGGATCACCGTAATGCAACACCTGCGGTTCCTCGTGAAATTCCCGGCCAATGCCGTGACCGCAATATTCGCGCACCACCGAGCAGTGCTGGGCTTCGGCGTACTTCTGGATGGCGTAACCGATGTCACCGAGGCGGATGCCGGGCCGCACCATGCGCAGGCCGATGCACATGCATTCATAGGACACCCGGCTGACGCGCTGCGCGGCGATGGGCGTGGGGCCAACGTGAAACATCCGGCTGGTGTCGCCGTGATAGCCGTCCTTGATCACGGTGACGTCAATGTTGAGCGCATCGCCTTTCTTCAGCGTCTTTGGGCCGGGAATGCCATGGCAGACCACATGATTGACCGAGGTGCAGATGGATTTGGGGAAACCGCGATAGTTGAGCGGAGCGGGAATCGCCTGCTGCACATTGACGATGTAGTCATGGCAAAGCCGATCCAGGTATTCGGTGGTCACGCCCTCGCGCACATGCGGCTGAATCATGCGCAGCACCTCGGCGGCCAGGCGACCGGCCACCCGCATCTTCTCAATTTCTTCCGGCGTCTTGAAGGTGATGCTGCTGGCTGGTTTCCTGGGGCTTTTCTGGAACATGGCTGGGCTACGGATGCGTGGGTCATCAACAAGGGGCGGCTGAGGCAATGGCATTCAGTCATTGGGACAGCGATCNNCCTACTTCTCACATTCGCCGGCACGGGTGGCCGGGTGCCCAATATATCTCTGGATAGACTCCATTGGATATATTTAATAAAGGGTCGCCGCTCGGGGCGGATGGAGGCTTAACCCCAATCTTAAGGAGAATACCCGCAATGGCGACTGTTTCCATGCGCCAGATGCTGGAGGCCGGTGTGCATTTCGGCCACCAGACCCGCTACTGGAATCCCAAAATGGCTCCGTACATCTTCGGAGCCCGTAGCAAAATTCACATTGTCAACCTGGAAAAAACCCTGCCGCTGTATCTGGACGCGCTGAATTTCGCCGGTCGGATGGCCTCGCAGGGCGGCAAGATCCTGTTGGTCGGCACCAAGCGCTCGGCCCGCGAGGCGACCGCCGAAGCGGCGATCCGCTGCGGTATGCCCTACGTCAATCACCGCTGGCTGGGCGGTATGCTGACCAACTTCAAGACCGTTCGCCAATCGATCAAGCGGCTCAAGGATTTGGACCTGCAAGCCCAGGATGGCACCTTCGAGCGACTGGGCAAAAAGGAAGTCATCGGCCTGCGGCGCGATATGGACAAGCTGGAGCGCAGCCTGGGCGGCATCAAGGACATGGCGAGCCTGCCGGACGCGCTGTTCGTGATCGATGTCGGCCATGAGCGCATCGCGATTCAGGAAGCCAACAAGCTGGGCATTCCGGTACTCGGCGTGGTGGATACCAACAACTCGCCGGATGGCGTGAACTATGTCATTCCCGGCAACGACGATGCGATTCGCTCCATCCAGCTTTATCTCGGCGGGCTGGCCGAGGCGGTGCTGGAAGGGCGGGCGGTGCTGACTTCGGGCCGCGCTGCGGAACCTTACATTGAATATCAGGAAGATGCGCCGCACATCCGCGACGTCTGAGTCCCGGAACCGGAGCCGCGCCCGACAGGCTTGCGCGGCTGGTGCGTGAGCCTGTCGGGGGCAGTGGTTTGTTGTCACGTCTCACGATGATTTGAAAATTTGTTTTTTCCAAGAGGTAGGCAAGCATGGCGGAAATTACGGCGTCGCTGGTCAAGGAACTGCGCGAGCGCACGGGCGCGGGGATGATGGAATGCAAGAGGGCGTTGCAGGAGATCGGAGGCGACATTGACGCCGCAGTCGAACTGATGCGCAAAGCCGGTCAGGCCAAGGCTGACAAAAAAGCCAGTCGCATCGCCGCCGAAGGCCTGATCGTACTCCGGCAAGCGGCTGAGGCGGTCGCTATGGTCGAGATCAACTGCGAAACCGATTTTGTCACCAAAAACGAGGATTTCCGCGCCTTCGCCGCTGCCGTAGCCGAAGTGGCGCTGCGCGATGCGCCCACTGATTTGGACGCGCTGCTGGCGCTGAACATGGCGAATGGGCAAAGCGTCGAACAGAACCGGCGCGAGTGCATCGCCAAGATCGGCGAGAACGTCAATGTCCGCCGCTGCGCCCGTCTGGCGACGCCAACCGGGGTGCTGGGCAGCTACCTGCACGGCACCCGCATCGGGGTACTGGTGGAACTGGACGGCGGCGACGCCGATCTGGCCAAGGATATCGCCATGCACATCGCCGCCAGTCGGCCACTGTGCATCGGTCCCGATCAAATCTCCGCTGATCTGATCGCCAAGGAGAANNGACTATTTTGAAGCGGTGACCCTGTTAGGCCAGCCGTTCATCAAAGCCGAAGACAAGCAGAGCGTGGAAGATCTGCTCAAGGCGCATAAAGCCACGGTCATTCGCTTCGAGCGCTTCGAACTGGGCGAAGGCATTGAGAAGAAGACCGATAACTTCGCGGCTGAAGTGATGGCGCAGGTGCGCGGCGACTAGCGCAACAGCCATCCGCTCCGGCGTTGCCCGCTGACGCTGGAGCGGCGGCCACCGCATAATTCACCCTTTTTCGGCACGATTCTTCAGGTTGCATATGCTCATGCAGGATTCCAAACCGGTCTTCAAGCGCATTCTGCTCAAACTCAGCGGTGAAGCGCTGATGGGCGAGGGCGAATACGGCATCGATACCGGAGTGCTGGCCCGCATCGCCGGCGAGGTGCGGCAACTGCGCCAGATCAATGTCGAAGTCGGCATGGTCATCGGCGGCGGCAACCTGTTTCGGGGAGCGGGGCTGGCCAAGGCCGGGATGGATCGGGTCACGGCGGATCACATGGGCATGCTGGCTACCGTGATGAATTCACTGGCGATGCAGGATACTCTGGAGCGGCTGGGCGTGTTTACCCGGGTGATGTCGGCAGTTCGCGTCAACCAGGTTTGCGAGGATTACATTCGCCGCCGCGCCATCCGCCATCTGGAAAAGGGCCGGGTGGTGATCTTTGCTGCGGGCACCGGCAATCCCTTTTTCACCACCGACTCCGCCGCCAGTCTGCGCGCCATTGAAATCAACGCCGAAGTGATGCTCAAGGCGACTAAAGTGGACGGCATTTACTCGGAAGACCCTTTCAAAGACCCCGAAGCGGTGCGTTATGAGCGACTTACCTATGACGAGGCCCTGGAGCGCAAGCTGGGCGTGATGGACGCCACCGCCATCGTCATGTGCCGCGAGAACGACATACCGCTGAAGGTTTTCAACATCAATCGCCACGGCGACCTGGTGCGGGTCGTGTGCGGCGAGAATGTGGGCACCACTGTGGTGCGGGAATGACGCTATGACCGACAATCTCAAGAAAGAAGCTACCGCCCGCATGGCGAAAAGCATCGAGAGCCTGAAGCAGGAATTGAGCAAATTGCGCACGGGTCGCGCTCACGCCAGCCTGTTGGATCATGTCATGGTCAGCTACTACGGCAACGAGATGCCGCTGAATCAGGTGGCTTCGGTGGGTATCGCCGATGCTCGCACCCTGCTGGTGACGCCGTGGGAAAGGAATATGGTCGGGCCGATTGAAAAGGCCATTCTGAAATCCGATCTGGGGCTGAATCCGGCTTCTGCCGGCACGACCATCCGGGTGCCGTTGCCGCCGCTGACCGAGGAGCGCCGCCGTGACATGGTCAAAATCGTCCGGCACGAAGGCGAAGGCGCGAAAGTGGCGATCCGCAATATCCGCCGCGACGCCAACAACCAGCTCAAGACGCTGCTCAAGGACAAGAAGATTACCGAGGACACCGAGCGGCAAACTCAGGATGAGATCCAGAAACTCACCGACCGCCATATTCAGGACGTAGACAAGCTGCTCGCGGGCAAGGAAGCCGAGCTGATGGAAATCTGAGTGGTTGCGTCGAACCGCCTGGCGTAATGACGATTCGGAGAGGCTCTCACTGAATGCCGGTTGACGCTCGTGATTCGCTGACGCCACAGGAGCAGTTGCCCCGCCATGTCGCTATCGTCATGGACGGCAACGGACGCTGGGCGCAGCAACGCAGCCTGCCGCGCACAATGGGCCATCGGGAAGGCGCCAAGGCCGTGCGCCGGGTGGTGCAGGCTTGCAGCGAGCGCGGCGTCGCAGTGCTGACGCTGTTCGCGTTCAGCAGCGAAAACTGGCGGCGGCCGCAGTGGGAAGTCGAAGTGCTGATGAAACTGTTTCTAGCCACTCTGCGCAGCGAAATTCGCCGCCTGGATGCCGCCAATGTCAGGCTGCGCTTCATTGGGGATCGCAGCGCTTTTTCCGAGATCTTGCAGGATTACATCGCCAAGGCTGAACGACGCACCGCCGCGAATACCGGCCTGATCCTGGTCATCGCCGCCAACTACGGCGGGCGCTGGGACATTGCCCAGGCCGGGCGGCGACTGGCCGAGGATGTGGCTGCGAGCCGGTTGCAGCCGGGCGACGTCACCGTCGATCAGTTTCATCACTACACCTGCCTGTCCGATCTGCCGGAGCCGGATTTATTCATTCGCACCGGCGGCGAGCAACGCATCAGCAACTTTCTACTCTGGCAGATGGCCTATACCGAGTTGTACTTCACCGACCGCTTGTGGCCGGACTACGACGCCGACGATCTGGAATCCGCCTGCGCCGCATTCGCCAGTCGGCAGCGGCGTTTCGGCCAGACCGCCGATCAGATAGTGCGGAGCGCTCATGCTTAGACAGCGCATTGCCACCGCCATCGTTCTGGCTCTGATCGCCGTATGGGTGGTGTTGAAATTGCCCGCCATCGGTTTCGGCGCAGCGCTATTGGCCATCGTGCTGCTGGGCGCCTGGGAATGGGCCGATCTGGCGGGAATGAGTCAGATCCGTGGTCGCCTGTGGTACAGCGCGCTGATTCTGACCCTGATCCTGACCTGCTGGCCGCTGGTCGGCAGCACGGCATTTATCGGCGGTCTGCTGATTCCGGTCTTCGCCGGCTGGTGCTATGTCCCAATCTGGCTGCGGCGTTACGCCGGGCAGCCGGATCGCCCGAATCACTCCATGACCATTGGCGCAGTCGGCATCATCATCCTGGTGGGATCCTGGGTGGCGCTGATGGGTTTGCGCGCCGAATTCGGGCCGGGTTATGTGCTGTTTCTGCTGCTGCTGATCTGGGTAGCCGATATTGGCGCCTACTTTGCTGGACGACGCTGGGGACGACGCAAGCTGGCCCCCGCCATCAGTCCTGGAAAAACCTGGGAAGGGGTATGGGGCGCAGGCGCGGCGACGCTGACCTTCGCTCTGATTGGGGCGGCGGGGCTGAGCATGGGATCGCGCTGGTTGTGGTTCGTGGCGATCTGCATGGTGACCGTCGGTTTTTCCATCGTTGGAGATTTGTTCGAAAGCATGATCAAGCGGCAGCGCGGAGTAAAGGACAGCAGCTCGTTGTTGCCCGGTCATGGCGGAATGCTGGATCGGATAGACAGCCTGATCGCCGCTGCGCCGGTGTTTCTGCTGGGCCTGTACGGAATGCGGGGATGAGTGCGCGCATCGGCGTCACCCTGCTGGGTTCGACCGGATCCATTGGAGTCAGCACGCTCGACGTGCTGCGCCGCCACGCCGACGGTTTCCGGGTCACTGCCCTGACTGCGCACCGCGATGTTGAGGGGCTGTTTCAGCAGTGTCTGGACTTTGATCCCGCCTACGCGGCGATGGCGGACGCAGACGCGGCTGAGCGTCTACGCCGCCGGTTGCGGACGGCGGGGCGGTCGGTTGAGGTGCTTGCGGGCATAACCGGATTGGAACAGGTTGCGGCCTTGCCTGAAACCGGCTATGTCATGGCGGCCATTGTCGGCGCGGCGGGGCTGCTGCCGACGCTGGCGGCGGCGCGGGCGGGCAAGCGGGTGCTGCTGGCCAATAAGGAAGCCCTGGTGATGGCCGGCCCGCTGTTCATAGCGGCGGTGCGCGAACACGGCGCGGAACTGTTGCCGATTGATAGCGAACACAACGCGGTCTTCCAGTGCCTGCCGTCGCACTTTATGACTGCCGGCCTCGATGCTTTGGGCGTTCGCCGGATATTGTTGACCGGTTCCGGTGGACCGTTCCGCACCACACCGCTGGAATTTTTGTCTAACGTAACCCCGGATCAAGCCTGCGCTCATCCGAACTGGCGCATGGGCCGGAAGATTTCGGTCGATTCCGCCACCATGATGAACAAGGGGCTGGAAGTCATCGAGGCGCATTGGCTGTTTGGAGCGCCGCCCGCCCGGATCGAAGTGGTGGTGCATCCGCAGAGCGTGATTCACTCCATGGTGGAATATGAAGACGGCTCGGTGCTGGCGCAACTCGGCAACCCGGATATGCGCACTCCGATTGCCCATGCCCTGGCCTGGCCGCAGCGACTGGCGTCTGGAGTGACGTTTCTGGATTTCGCCCGACTGGCGCCGCTGGAATTCCAGGCCCCAGATCTCGCCCGCTTTCCCTGCCTGCCGCTGGCGTTCGCCGCCCTGGAAGCAGGCGGGACTGCGCCGACGGTCCTGAATGCCGCTAACGAGGTTGCCGTACAGGCGTTTCTGGAGCAACGCATTCGCTTTACCGCCATCGCCGCCGTCGTTCGGCACACGCTGGAACAGGTTTCCACGTGCGCCGCCGCCTCGCTGGAGGCGATTCTCGATGCCGACGCCCTGGCGCGGGCAACGGCGACAGAATGGATAATCACGCAAGCCCCGGAGGTTTGAGATGAATGATTCGCTGATTTCGGTGCCGGCCTTGATTGTGACCCTGGGCGTGCTGATCACCGTCCATGAGTTCGGTCATTTCTGGGTAGCCCGCCGGCTGGGGGTCAAGGTGCTCAAGTTTTCCATCGGCTTCGGTCGCCCGTTGTGGCGACGGCTTGGCCGGGACGGCACCGAGTACGTGATCGCCGCCTTGCCGCTGGGCGGCTATGTGAAGATGCTGGATGAACGCGAGGGCGAAGTGCCGCCGAACGAAGCGCATCGCGCCTTTGATCGCCAACCCATCCGTTCGCGCATTGCCATCGTTCTGGCTGGGCCGCTGAGCAATTTCCTGTTCGCCATTCTGGCCTACAGCCTGATGTTCATGATTGGCGTTCCCGGCGCCAAGCCCCTGCTGGATGATCCAACACCGGGTTCGCTGGCGGCGGCGGGCGGTTTTGGCAAGGGCGATCTGATCATTGCCATTGACGGCAAACCGACCCCAACCTTGAGCGCGGTCATGCTGGAACTGGTGGATCGCGCCATGGCCGGAGAGGTGATCCGGATTAAGGTGATGGACGCTGAGGATCGGACGCGGGTTCGCACGCTGGATCTGCGCAACGCTCCGGACTTGAGCGATGCGGCGCGGGTGTTCGGCCAGGTGGGATTGATGCCGTGGCAACCGGTGCTGCCGGCGGTGATCGGGCAAGTCACCCGCGATGGGGCGGCAGAGCGGGCCGGTTTGCAGCCGGGCGATCACATCGTGTCAGCCGAGGGGGAGCGGATCAAGGACTGGCGACACTGGCGCGGCATCATCGAGCGGCACCCCGGCAAACCCTTCAGCGTGCGAATTGAGCGCGACGGCGCCGAGCAGGTTCTGGAGTTGACTCCCGACCTGCGGGAAAACGAGCGGGGCGCAAAAGTCGGCTTTATCGGCGCCATTGCCGATGTGCCCGCTGATCTCGCCCAGAGCTTGCAGGTCGTGGTACGGTATGGGCCGCTGGATGCGGTGAGCGCGGCGCTCAACAAGACCTGGGATATGTCGCTGCTGACGCTGCGGATGCTGGGCCGGATGCTGATCGGCAAGGCTTCGCTGGATAATCTCAGCGGGCCGCTGACCATTGCGCAATTCGCCGGTCAGGCTGCGAGCGCCGGGCCGATAGCTTTTTTGTCGCTGTTGGCCTTGGTCAGTATCAGCCTGGGAGTTTTGAACCTGTTGCCGATGCCGGTGCTGGACGGCGGGCATTTGCTGTACTACCTGATTGAGCTGATCAAGGGCAGCCCGCTATCGGACGCCGTGCAGAACGTGGGGCAACGAGTGGGAATGGTGGTTTTGTTGCTGTTGATGGGGCTGGCTCTGTTCAATGATTTCAATCGTCTGCTGGGATAAGCACCGCCAGTCCTGGTTTGGGGTGAATAGATACCTATGAAATTATGTCGCTACCTGATTCTTTCCATTGGCTTGCTGGTCGCGGTGTCCGGGGCGCGCGCCGCCGATTTTGTGGTGCGGGACATCCAGGTTGAGGGCTTGCAGCGCATTTCTGCCGGCACTGTTTTCAATTACCTGCCGGTGCAAGTGGGTTCATCGATTTCGGAGAAGGACTATCCCGACATTATCCGCGCTCTGTTCAAGACCGGTTTCTTCACCGATGTCAACCTGGAGCGGAAAGGCAATGTGCTGGTGGTGACTGTGGTCGAGCGGCCGGCCATTGCCGAAGTCAAGATCGCCGGCAACAGCGACATCAGCACCGAAGACCTTCAGAAATCGCTGAAAGAGGTGGGACTGGCGGAAGGACGGGTGTTCGACCGCGCCCTGCTCGACAAGGTAGAGCAGGAATTGCTGCGGCTGTACTACAGCCGTGGCCGGTATGCCGTGCAGGTGAAAAGCCAGGTGCAACCGCTGGAACGCAACCGGGTCGCAGTGAATATCGACATTGCGGAAGGCGCAGTAGCCAGCATCAGTCAAATCAACATCGTCGGCAACAAGGCCTTCACCGAAAAAGAACTGTTGGGGAAGTTGCAATCGTCCACCGGCGGCTGGTTCTCCTTCTTCTCCAAGGATGATCAGTATTCCAAACAAAAACTGGCGGCTGATATTGAAACCCTGCGTTCATTTTATCTGGATCGGGGTTATCTCAAGTTCAATGTGGATTCCTCTCAGGTTTCCATCACTCCGGATAAAAAGGATGTTTATGTCACGATCAATATCACTGAGGGCGAGCCGTACATTGTCCAGGATGTGCAGTTGACCGGCGATTTCGGAGTAGTCCCGGAAGCGGACTTGCGCGCCCTGATTACTCTCAAGCCGGGCGAGATTTTTTCCCGCGCCAAGGTCACTGAAACCGCCAAGGCCGTCGGCGAACGGCTGGGCCAGGAAGGTTATGCCTTCGCCAATGTCAATACTGTGCCGCAAGTGGACGATGGAACCCAGAAGGTCACTCTGAATTTTGTCGTGGATCCCGGCAAGCGGGTTTATGTCCGGCGCGTCAATTTTCAGGGCAACATCAAGACTCAGGATGAAGTACTGCGCCGCGAGATGCGGCAAACGGAGGGTTCGTGGTTCTCAACCAAGGATATCGACCGCTCCAAGACCCGTCTGCAACGCCTGGAATATCTGGAAAGCGTCAATATTGAGACCCCGCCCGTACCCGGCGCCAGCGATCAGGTTGATGCCAATTTCACCGTGGTCGAACGCCCATCCGGCAGTCTGATGTTCGGTATTGGCTACGGCCAGGAATCGGGGGTGTTGCTGAACGCCAGCGTGACTCAGAATAATTTTCTCGGCACAGGCAATCAGCTGGGCGTGGTGCTGAACAATAGCCAAACCGGCCAGAACTACAGCATCTCCTACAACAATCCCTATTACACGCCGGATGGGATTAGTCGTGGTTTCAGGNNCTGAACAGCTACGGCGCCCAGGTCAGTTTCGGATTCCCGCTGAACGAGTTTGATACCCTGCGCCTGAGTCCCGGCTACGAGCATATCTGGATTGACACCAACACGAATACCCCGATAGAGATTCTCGAATATATCAGGCAGAACGGTGATACCTATAATGAATTCAAGCTGGATGGGAGCTGGTCGCGCGACAGTCGCAACCGGACCATCTTTCCAACCAGCGGCAGCCTGAATCAGATTGCAGCGGAACTCGCCATACCGGGAAGCAGCGCCGAGTTCTTTAAGCTGAACTATCGGAGCATCAACTATTTCCCGCTGGCCAGCTGGCTCACCTGGTCGGTCGGCGGTGAAATCGGCTATGGCGATGGTTACGGCAATACTGACGGCTTGCCGTTCTTCGAGAACTTCTATGCAGGGGGTCTGCGTTCGGTGCGCGGTTACAAGGCCAATACCCTGGGACCCCGCTATAGCGATAATGAACCGAGTGGCGGCGCATTCAAGACGGTCGCCAATACCCAATTGATTTTACCCGTGCCGTTCATGGAAAAATCCGAGAATGTACGAGTGGCGGCTTTCTTCGATATCGGTAACGTGTTCGCAACTCCGAGTGATTTCGATGCCAATGAGTTGCGCTACTCGGTTGGCGTTTCCGGGCTATGGATATCGCCGCTCGGCCCTATCGTGTTAAGTATTGCCGCGCCACTCAATGATCAGTCCGGCGACGAGACCGAAGTGTTCCAGTTCTCTTTCGGCGTACCGTTTAACTGACGCCGAATTTCGAAGTTGATTTTTTGTATGGGGTAATTTCTCGTATTATTCTGCTGATGGAGGTATGACATTGAAAAGCATGCGTAACTTGCTGGTCGCGGCGGCTTTGGCGCTGCCTGTTTCACTGGCGCAGGCGGCTGACGTAAAACTGGGTTTTGTCAGCATCGCCAAGATTCTTAATAGCGCTCCGCAGGCCGAGGCCGCCAGCAAGCGACTGGAGCAGGAGTTTGCGCCACGGCAGAAGGGTCTGGTCGAAGCGCAGAAATCGCTGCGCAAACAGGAAGAGAAACTCACCAAGGATGGCGCGGTGATGAGCGAAAGCCAGCGCCGCAGTCTGGAGAATGAGATTCGCAATCAGGCTCGGGAGTTGAAACGGACCAGCGACGAATTCCGGGAGGATTTCAATCTGCGCCGCAATGAAGAACTGGGCAAATTCCAGAAGCAGGTGCTGGAGGTTATTAACAGCGTCGCCAAGGAAGAAGGTTTCGATCTGGTGGTCAACGATAGCGCGACGCTGTATTTCAGCCCACAGGTGGATGCCACCGAGAAAGTGCTTAAGCGCCTGACCAAATAAAGCCGATGACTACACTGGGGGAGATCGCGGCAGTGGCGGATGCATGCCTGCAAGGATGCGATGCCGCGACGGTTATCGTTGGTGTAGCTCCTCTGCACCGGGCGGAGCCCGGTCATCTCAGCTTTCTGACGCATCCCCGCTATCGCGCTTATCTGGACGCTACACGGGCCACTGCGGTGATCTTGTCACCCAAAGATGCTGCAAACTGCCCGACGCCGGCGGTGGTGGCCGCCAACCCTCATGTGGCTTATGCCCGTGCGGCGGCATTGTTTGCACCGGTCGCCGAACCACGCCGGGGTATCCATGGCACCGCCTGGGTTAGCCCAGACGCCCATGTTGCCGCCGATACCTGGATCGGGCCGCATTGCGCGGTGGAAGCAGGCGCAGTCATCGAAACCGGAGTCGTCATGGGTCCCGGTTGTGTGATTGGCGAACACGCTATCATCGGAGCGGGCAGCCGGCTGGTGGCGCGGGTGACGGTTTGCCACCGGGTGCGGCTGGGTCAACGGGTGCTGGTGCATCCGGGCGCGGTCATTGGCAGCGACGGTTTCGGGCTTGCTCTCAGTAGCGAGGGCCGCTGGCTCAAGGTCCCCCAACTCGGCAGCGTTCTGATCGGGGATGATGTCGAGATTGGCGCCAACACCACCATTGATCGTGGCGCCCTGGAAAACACCGTGATCGAGGACGGGGTCAAGCTGGACAACCAGATTCAAATTGCCCATAACGTCCACATCGGCGCCCACAGCGCGCTGGCGGGCTGCGTGGGTATTGCCGGCAGCGCCCGCATCGGACGGCACTGCATGCTGGGGGGCGGCGTCGGAATCGCCGGCCATCTGGAAATCGCCGATCACGTACAAATCACCGGCATGTCGCTGGTGACTCAGTCCATCACCGAGTCCGGGGTATACTCCTCGGGGCTGGCGGTGGAACCGAACCGGGTCTGGAACAAGATCAGCGCCCGTCTGCGCCGGCTGGATGAAATGTTCCGACGTTTGGCGGCACTGGAAAAAAAAAGCAACCGAGACGGCGCCCTTTGAGAGGTTAAGGCTTTGGAATCGATGGATATTCAGGGAATTCTGGAATACCTGCCGCACCGCTATCCCTTTCTGCTGATTGATCGGGTGTTGTCCATCGAGCCAGGACAGTCGCTGACGGGCCTTAAAAATGTCAGCTTCAATGAACCGTTTTTTTCCGGCCATTTTCCGCAGCGCCCGATCATGCCCGGCGTACTGATCCTGGAGGCGCTGGCGCAAGCAACCGGAATTCTCGCTTTCAAAAGCGAGGGCGAGCGGCCAGATCATCGTTCCATGTATTACCTGGTGGGCGTGGATCATGCCCGCTTCAAGCGACCGGTCGGGCCGGGCGATCAATTGATTCTGGAGGTGCGGCTGGATCGCATCAAACGGGGTATCGGTAAATTTTTCGGCGAGGCGAAGGTTGATGGGCAGTTGGTGGCGACAACGGAGTTGATGTGCGCCAAGCGGGACATTGAGCCGTGATCGATCCGCGCGCCGTGGTGGACCCGTCGGCTCGGCTGGCGCCGGAGGTGACGGTGGGGCCGTTCTCGGTGATCGGCGCGGATGTCGAGATCGATGCGGGCACCTGGATCGGCCCGCATGTGGTGATTCAGGGACCGACCCGCATTGGCCGCGACAACCGGATCTATCAGTTCAGCTCGCTGGGCGAGCGGCCACAGGATAAGAAATATGGCGGTGAACCGACCCGGTTGGAAATCGGCGACCGCAACACCATCCGCGAGTTTGTGACGATCAATCGCGGCACG
>DEHY01000140.1 GCA_002352185.1 Competibacteraceae bacterium UBA2788 | reverse complement strand
ACGCCGGGTTCAACGCGAACCAGCGCGGCCAGCCGGACCAGGAAGCCGCGTATTATGACCGGGGCCTGGCCCGCGCCGAGCGCTTCCTCGACCAGGACGGCGAAACCGCCGCCGGGGTGCGCGAGCGGTCGCTCCGGCTGTACTTCAACGCGGGGGCCGCTGCGGAAAATCGTGGTTTAATCCGCGATGCTCGCCGCTATTACCTGCAATATCTGGCGCTGTACTGGACCTGGGGGTTTACCCGCCAGACCCTTGATCTTCCCCGGTTCAACCAGACCTCGCTGCGTAACCTGCCCGAAGACGCGGTCCTGCCGCTCTGGACCGACGTTCTCCATGTTTGGTTGCGCTGCCACGGGCCGCAGATCGCTCACCTCACCGACCGCGAACTGGACACCCTGCTGCGAACCGCCGAAGCCGCGCTGCTGCTGGCCCACGCCGAACGCAATGATCGCTTTCGGGCGTTATTCGCCAGACTGCTGGACTTTCAGAAGGAGGTTCAAACCGCCTGCGATGCCCACGACGGCGCGTTGCGGAAAACACAAAACTCGTTGCAGGATGTGCTGCAACGCCTGGGACTCGATCCCGGCTGGCCGCCAACGCCGGAAGGTTACGCTTCGCTCCAGCAAACGCTGGATCAGCAGCCGTGGTGGCAACGGCTGCGGCGATGGCGGAAGGGCCAGCGCGCCCGCCGGGAGATGCAGCGCTCTATCCACCAGTGCGCCACCCCGCCGCGCCTGACCGAGGCTCAATGGCAACAGATCCAAGACGGCCAACGGGCGCTGGCCGACTGGCTGGTGGAACGCTGGCGCACGGCTCTCGGCTTATCCAAGCGGTTGCATGAGAACGCATCCGTTGCGCTCGCCGTCCTGCTGGCTGCTCAACCGCAAGCTCCCACCAAAACAGCGGAGCGCTGGTGGACCGAACCGCCCTGGGCGGATCCTGATCCGGCGACGCTGATCACAGCGCTGGATCACACCGGCTGGCGCGAGTGGCTGCCAGCAGATGACGGTGATACGACCCGACGGGCGCTGTATGCCTGGACGATGCGCCAGCCGCACGGGCGTCGCTTGCAGATCGAAGAATCGCTGTTGAATCGCCCCAATCCCGACCTGCAATCCGCCCTGCTCGATCACCATCGCGGATGCGAAGAACCGTTGCGGACTTGGCTGGCCGCCGCCTGGCAACAGGCGCAGCAGGACGCCCAACCTCTGGGACGGCTGCTGGAAACCTGGGCGCAGCATCAACAGGCGGATCAGCCGCTGGACCTGAGCGCCGTAAAAAACAACGCAATTTCGCCCGCCGCTGATGCTTTCGCAACCGCCTTGGCCGCCGTGGCGCTGGGCGATGTCGAAGCCGTGATCAGCGCCGCCGTGCAGGATTGGCTGAATCGGATCCTGCCGCTCGACCGGGACGACCTGGCGGCCACGCTGCAACGGGCCAAACAACGCTTTGCGCAGGTCCTGAGCGCTGATCCGGGTTTGCCCGCCGCCCCCGCCCTGCAACAACGCCTGCACAATTGGAGCCTGGCCGCCTTGCAGCGGGAACTGGCGGCCTCTGACCCCGATCTGGATGCGCTGTGGATTCATCTGGAACGGGGCCGGATCGCCCTGACCGGCCTGACGGTGACTGCGCCGGATGAGCAGTGGAACCAGACCACGGCTAAAAATTTGCTCCAGGCGATCCAGACCCACCTTGATCCTGATTCGCGCCCCGGAACGCCGTGGCCGCCGCTGACCTGCTGGCTGGAACAGACCGCCAGGGTGTTGCCGGGCGCGCCCCGCGTTGACGATTGCCAGGAACGCCTGCAACCCGCCGAGGCGCTGGCGCAACTGTTTTTCGACCCCAATACCGACCGGTTGCAGGCGCTGTGGCTGACCCGCGACCAACCACTGACGCGGCGGTTTTTTCCCGAATCGGCGCAAGGCGACCGCTGGCGCGGCCCAGAGGGAATTCTCAGCGCGTGGGATGCCTGGGTCGAGAACGGCGAACTCTCTCACCGCTTTCCCGCCCGATTTGCGCAACTCACCCGCGCCGACCAACCCGCGCACGCGGTGATCGCCGCCCTGAGCCAATGGGCGTCCGCAGCCGGTTGCGACCGTGTGGCTCTGGTGTTGCCCGCCGAACTGGCGCAACTGCCGTGGGAGGCGTTCGCCCCCGCGTCCCTGATCTTGACGCGAGTGGTCAACCTGACCGGCTGGCGCAATACCCGCAATCCGCCGCCGGTCACGGATCCGCAGGCGTTCGTCGCCTATGATCCCGACCCCGGTTACTACGGCGCCGAACAAGCGAAGACGGCCAGCGACTACTGGGGCATTGCAAAGCCGGTTGCGTCCACCACCGCCTTCGACCTCATGGCCGGGCTGCACACCCGCACCCACAGCCACTTGATCCTGCACGGCCACTATCAGCCGCTGGACCCCCGCGCCAGTCACCTGAAGGTCAACCAGGTCGAGCGGATTTTTGCCTGGTGCCTGGCGGCGCTGAACCCGCACGGCCATTTTGGGCTGTCCGCCTGTCAGGCCGGGTTGCACGGACGGGCTGCCGCCGGCTGGCTGGGATCGGTGGGGCTGGGACCGGCGCTGGTCGCCGCTGGCGCACGCCGGGTTATCGCTCCGCTGTGGCGTTGCGATGCCGTGGCGACCTGGCTGTTTCATCAGTTGTTGTACCAAGCCGCCGCCGACCAGCCGACTGAATCCTGGTCGCGGTTGCTGGCGCAGGCGCGAACCCGGTTGCGTGATCTGAGTCTCGATGAGGTGAAAAAATGGCTGGGCAAACGCTACCGTGAAGCGGATTTTGAGGATGCGGCTTTTGCAAACCCGTACTACTGGGCGGGCTTCATCCTGATCGGCGAGGATGACCCCTGGCCCAAACCGGCCAGCGCATCCGATGCGCCTTCGCACGAACTCGAAACGGCCCGGTAAATCCGCGCTGCGTCCAGCCCCATCGTCACCCGCAAAAGCGCCTCGGTCATGCGGGCATTCTCCTTCTGGCTACACTTAAAGGCTGCACAAGCAAACCGGCCCGCCGTTGCCGCGTTCTCCGCACCCTTTTCAAGGAGGCCACTTGAAATTCCTGCTCCGGTTTTCAGCCGCTATTGACGCCCTTAACACGGCTATCGGTCGCTGGATGGTCTGGTTGATCCTGCTCTGCACGCTGATCAGCGCCCTGGCCGCCACGCTGCGCTACGCCTTCGACTGGGGATCGAACGCCCTGCTCGAAGCGCAATGGTTCATGTTCGGGCTGGTGTTCCTGTTCTGCTCGGCCTGGACCCTGCGCGAGGGTGGCCATGTCCGTATTGATATTTTCTCTTCGCGCCTGGCGTCGAGGACGCGAGTGTGGATCGATCTCTTCGGCACGCTGCTGTTTCTGCTGCCGGTCTGCCTCCTGATCGCGGTGGATTCCTGGAATTTCTTCCTGATCGCGTATCAGACCCGCGAAGCCTCGCCCAACCCCGGCGGTCTGATCTGGTGGCCGCTCAAGTTCGCCATTCCCACCGCGTTCATCCTGCTCAGCCTGCAAGGCGTCTCCGAGATGATCAAGAACATCGCCGCCCTCACCGGCGACCGACCGCTGCCCGACTTCAGAGGTGGACACTGATATGGCCGAATTCCTGATCGCCAACATGGCGCCGATCATGTTTTCGGCGCTGGTGCTGTTCCTGCTGATCGGCTATCCGGTGGCGTTCTCGCTGGCGGCGGTGGGGATGACCTTCGGTTTGATCGGCATCGAACTCGGCCTGCTCACGCCGAATCTGTTGCAGGCGTTTCCCGACCGGGTGTTCGGGATCATGAAGAACGAAATCCTGCTGGCGATCCCGTTCTTCACCTTCATGGGGCTGGTGCTGGAACGCAGCGGCATGGCCGAAGCCCTGCTCGACACCATCGGCCAACTGTTCGGCGGGATTCGCGGCGGGCTGGCCTACGCGGTGATTTTCGTCGGCGCCCTGCTGGCCGCCACCACCGGCGTGGTCGCCGCTTCCGTCATCGCCATGGGGCTGATTTCCTTGCCGATCATGTTGCGCTACGGCTACGACAAGGCGCTGGCCGCCGGTGTTATCGCCGCTTCCGGCACTCTGGCGCAGATCATTCCGCCTTCGCTGGTGCTGATCGTGATGGCCGATGTGCTGGGCCGTTCGGTGGGCGACATGTACAAGGGCGCGTTTATCCCCGGTTTCATCCTGACCGGGCTGTATGTGCTGTGGGTGTTTCTGAATACCTGGTTTCGCCCGCATGTCGCCCCGGCCCTGCCGCTGGAAGCCCGTACCCTGCGCGGCTGGGCGCTGGCGCAACGGGTAGTCCTGACGATGGTTCCGCCGCTGGTGCTGATCTTCCTGGTGCTGGGCACCATCTTCCTGGGCGTTGCGACCCCCACCGAAGGCGGGGCCATGGGGGCCCTGGGCGCGCTGATCATGGCCTTCAGCCGCCGCCGCCTCAACCTGAAACTGATGCGCCAGGCGCTCGACAGCACCGCGCGGCTGTCGACGTTCGTGCTGTTCATCCTGATCGGCTCCACCGTCTTCAGCTTCACCTTCAATGCGGCCGACGGTCACATCTGGGTCGAGCATCTGTTTGCCGACATGCCCGGCGGTGCTCTGGGATTCCTGATCGTCGTCAACGTGCTCGTGTTCCTGCTGGGCATGTTCATCGACTTCTTCGAGATCGCCTTCATCGTGATCCCGATGCTGGCGCCGGTGGCCGAGAAGCTGCTGCCGTCGATGTTCCCGCCAGGCACGTCGGTGGACGGCATCATGGTCTGGTTCGGTGTCATCATCGCGATGAACCTGCAGACGTCGTTCCTTACGCCGCCCTTCGGCTTTGCATTGTTCTACCTGCGCAGCGTGGCACCGAAGGCCGACTACAAGGACCGCGTCACCGGGGCCGCGGTTCCGGCCGTCACGACGACGCAGATCTACAAGGGCTCGATCGCCTTCATCGTCCTCCAGCTCATCATGGTCGCCGTGGTCATCGCAGTGCCCAGCCTGGTGATCGGCGGCATCGACCAGGGTGTCAAGGTGGATGCCGACAAGGCGCTGGAGACCATGGGACTGCCGCCACCACGGGAAGTGGCCCCGGCACCGTCCCTGGGTGCACCGGCGTCCGGTGAGCCTGCCTCCGGCGTGCCGGCAGGCGGTGCCTCCGCTGCGCCGTCGAAGTCCGACGACGCGGCCGATGCCATGCGGGCACTGCAGGACGCCGTCAAGGCCGACCAGGCGAAGAAGCCTTGATGCTGTTGGCTCGGTGGGTTGCGCGGCGTCCAGGTAGCCGCCCTCGCGCGACCCTGGCGGCTGTCGGTCCCGGGAAGACGAAAAGAAGGCCATGAAAAAAGCCCCGCCATGGCGGGGCTTTCCTCTGGAAGTCCAGCCGCCGGAACCGGCGGCCCGGCCGGCAAGGCTTACAGCCGCTGGCGCTGCATGAAGTCGTCGAAGTTCGCTTCCGTGAAGCGGAACCAGAGGTTGACATCGCGGCGGAACCCGGAGTAGTCGTCGTAGACCTTCTTCCAGTTGGCGTTCTTGGCGCTGATTTCGCTGTACATGGCCATGGCCTCCTTGAAGGCCGCGTCCATCAGGTCCTTCGGGAACGGGAACAGCTTGGCACCTTGCGCCACCAGCTGCTTGAGAGCAGCGGCGTTCTTGCCGTCGTACTTGGCCTGCATGTCGGAGTGGCAATAGGCAGACGCGCACTCGATGACCGCCTTGTACTCCGCGGACAGCGCGTCGTAGGCCTTGGCATTGACGTGCAGCTCGAGCTGAGGTCCACCTTCCCACCAGCCCGGATAGGCGTAGTTGGGCGCCACCTTGAACAGGCCCAGCTTCTGGTCGTCGTACGGGCCGACCCACTCGGCCGCATCGATGGTGCCCTTCTCCAGCGCCTGGTAGATCTCGCCGCCCGGAATGTTCTGCGGCACGCCGCCGATGCGCTCGACCACCTTGCCGCCAAAGCCGCCGACGCGGAACTTCGTTCCCTTGAAATCGGCCAGCGACTTGATCTCCTTGCGGAACCAGC
>DEHY01000080.1 GCA_002352185.1 Competibacteraceae bacterium UBA2788 | reverse complement strand
GATATTTTTAATATCCCGGCAAGCACGACCATGCTGCAATTGGCATTCTGTAGCCACACCAGACATCGGCCCTGAAGCTTACCGTTTACGGTGCTGCCCAGCAGATCGGTGACCGTGCCATTGCCGTTATCGCACCAGCGGGTTCCACTGAGCGTGCCGCTACAGGTGCAGGGTGCTGCTGTGTAGGTTCCGGTGATTTCCGTGCCGTCCACCCATGCCTTTTTACCGGTGAGAAGGTCGACGGCGGTCGCATCGCCGCTGCTGGTGTTGACGACGTTGGGGTCGCCCGCTACGCCAAAGAGAGTGACGGTGGAGCGAACGTTGCCGGTGGCTAAATCGCCATCCACTGTCGTCAAGTCGGTGGCGGCGTAATACCCGGCGCTGACCGTGGTATTGGCATTGCTCAGGGCTTGGGTCGGCATCGTGCCGGTGACTAAATTCCCCGCCACATACGCTTTCTTGTTCAACCGCAGATCGCTTGCCGCCGCGTCGCCGTCGCTGGTGAACGTCCCCGCCGTTCCGAAAATCGTTACGCCGGTTTTGATGTTGCCTGCGGTCAGGTTGGTATCAGCCGCCGTCGCGGTCTTGCCGCCGGAATACAGGCCGTTGGGAATGGGGATCACTAATTGCCCATTCGTGCCGGTCACGTTCGCGCCCGCCGCTGCTGTGCCGGTTCGTAAGCCCCACGCCCCACCGGTCAAGCCCCAGAAGGTTTTGCCCGCTACCACGTCGGCAACCACCGCGCCGTTGGCGTTATCCAGCGTCGGCATCGCCGCCATAATCTGATTCAGCGTGTAGCCGGTTCCCGCCGTCGGCCCGGCAGCGGGTTCCGCAAATGCGCCCGGACGTGGCGCGCCCGGCGTGCCCGCATTCAGGCGGTTATAGAGATCGGTGAGGGTGTACATCGCGCTGCCCGCATTGG
Source organism: Competibacteraceae bacterium UBA2788 (assembly GCA_002352185.1). GTDB lineage: Bacteria > Pseudomonadota > Gammaproteobacteria > Competibacterales > Competibacteraceae > Contendibacter. The sequence continues at coordinate 4,253 of DEHY01000080.1, read as the reverse complement.
TGGGCGCAGCGGGCGCATCCAGAGAACCCGCAGTCACTTCGGCAGCGCACAGCGTCAGCGACAGGCCGAACAATACCGCCGCACCGTGCGGGGAGGAGAGGGCGTTGGCGATCAACATGGGCAACTCCAGCAAGAGTTGGAACAATTAAAATCAAGGCAATGATGGCTCTGGCGGCATTCACGAGCGGCTGCCGGACTCCTTAGCGGTTGCCGGACTCCTTGCGCTGCATGAGGAGCGGACTGGAGGCGCGAGCGTTATTGCGCAAAAGCAGCAATGCGCCGCTGTAGTCAAAATGGTCAATGGCCCGTTTGATCGGTGCGGCAAGCAAACCTAATGCCGCTTCGAAAAGCGGGGCCGATTCGAGCCAGACCGCGTTGGCCCGGGTATCGTCCTCGATCAACAGGGCTTCCAGTTGAACCAGCGCTTTGCGCGCCCGCGCCCAGTCCACAGCCATGGACGCCGACGTTGACTCAGCCTCGGCCCAGTCATCCCGCAGCCGTCGCACCGTCGCCAGCAATGGTGTCAGGGTGGCACTAACCGCCTCCAGGCACGCTTCGAGCCTCGCCCGCGAGGCTTGCGCCTCAATGGCCTGTTCCAGTTCCAAGGTACACCGACGCAATTCCTCGGCGCCCAACGTCGCCGCCACGCCTTTGAGGGTATGCGCCAAGCGGCGTGCGTCCAGGAATTGGTCCGAGGCCAGCGCGGCGCGCAATGCCCCGACATCGTCTGCATGGCTTTGGGTGAACAGATCCAGCAGCTGCACATAACGGCTTTGCTTGCCCGCCACTGCTTGAAGACCCGCCTCGACATTCAATCCGGCAACGCCATCCAGACGTGCAAGCAGGGCAGTAGTNNCCAGACAGTTCTGGCGGTCTTCGTCGAAAGCGCTGGCGGTCATGGCCAGAATGGGCAATGCGGCCTTGCCGGGCAAGCGGCGAATGGCCCGGGTGGCTTCGAGGCCGTCCATAACCGGCATCTGCACGTCCATCAGCACCAGGGCGTAGTTGCCGGCGCGCACCCGTTCCACCGCTTGTCGGCCGTCGTCGACGACATCCACCTCCAGCCCGGCATGCTCCAGCATCGCACAGGCCACTTCCTGGTTGACGGGGTTGTCTTCGACCAGCAACAGCCGCACGCCCCGATACAGTTGGGCGAGAATCTGCTTCGGAGAAGCGGCGGGCGCCGCAATAGCGCCACGCCGGTCCGCGCCGCCTGCCGCTTTGCCCAGCCGGGCCGTCAGCCAGAAGATGCTGCCGACGCCGGGTTCGCTGACTACACCCACATCGCCTCCCATCAGCAGAGCCAGACGCCGGCTGATCGCCAGCCCCAGGCCGGTGCCGCCGTACTGGCGGGTGGTGGAATCGTCGGCCTGGATGAAGGGTTGGAACAGCCGCCCCTGTTGCTCCGGCGTCAGGCCGATGCCCTGGTCTTCCACGGCGAGGCGCAGCAACACGCTTTCGCCGTCCTCGGCGTCGAGGCGGGCGCGAATGGCAATCTGACCGCGCTCGGAAAACTTGATGGCGTTGCTGACAAAGTTCAGCAGAATCTGCCCCAGGCGCAGCGGATCGCCGCGCAGTCGCGCCGGCACGTCGGCGGCAATCCGCTGCGTCAGGCGCAAACCCTTGGCGATTGCCCGTTCGCCGAGCAGGCTGATCGCATGATCGATGACCCGGTCCAGCGCGAATTCGGTTTCCTCCAAAGTCAACCGCCCGGCTTCGATCCTGGACAGATCCAGGATGTCGTTAAGAAGATGGTGCAAATGCTGCGCAGCGTCGTTGATCTTGAGGAGCAGCGTCCGCTGCTTGGGGTCACCGATCTCCTGGCGCAGCAGATGAGTCAACCCGATAATGGCGTTCATCGGCGTCCGGATCTCGTGGCTCATATTGGACAGAAAGGCGCTCTTGGCCCGGTTCGCCGCCTCCGCCGCGTCCTTGGCTTCGAGCAAGGCGACTCGCTGGGACTCGCTATCCAGGCAGAGCTGCAAACTGCGCGCAAATTTGGCCAGGATGGGCGGAAACAGCACTCTCGCCTGGCGCACAGCCGCGTCCAGCGCTTGCGCGGAAAACAGCACGACGTGACCTGCCTCCGGCAAGATCAGGTTGAGCGCATGGGTGTATCTCGACCCGCCGGGGAACCAGCCCGACGCAGAGTGGGCATAATCGCTTTGCAGCAAAGGGAGCGGCCAAGGTGCGGCTTGTCCTTCCAAGCTGCGCAAGAAACGGTTGCCGACTGCGACATAGACGTGCGCGGTCATGCCGGAGGCGGTGCTTTCGGCTGGGCGGGAATTGAGTAGCAACACGCCACAGGCGCAGCCGGTATGAGCCAGAAACTGCTGGAGCATCACTATGGACAGCGGGCGCGGTCGGGTCTCTCCAGCCATGGCCACGGACAGGTCGTAGAGGATGCTGATCGATTGGTTCTGGTTCAGTTCCAAGGCAGAGCCATAATCGTCGCATTATGAAAAGCCGGATATTGCCGCCGTCCTGAGCCGATTTCCCCCAGGCACAGGGCACCGAACAACGGCGCGGGCGCCAATTCCCGCACCAGCGCCGACAGCTCCGCCGTGGCAGCGTCCTCGTCCAAGTGCATGAGGCGACCGGCGCAGTAGAACGCCAGTACTCCAGACGCGGCTCTAGAACGCACGCCCTCGCCTACCTCGTGCGCTGTTTTCAGGCTGCCGGGCGCCACGGCCCGAACCACGCTAAGCAAAGCGTTTTCTGGCACTTCGCCGGAACAGTAAACCGAGCCGTCCGGTTCAACCTTGACCGGGATGCGCACCAGGGATTCTCCTTGCGCACGGTTGAGGGCAAACGGGAAGTGCACCGCATAACGGTAGAAATTCTCCCGGTCGAGGTCGATGCCGTATTCGCTTGCCATGAGTTCCCGATACACCTCGAAAGCCGGCTTGCCGTCGATGGCATCGACATGGCTGCCGGTGGTGGCGGTGGCCACCCACAGAGCTTCGTCCCCACGATAGTGATGGGCCAGAGTTGCGCCTGGATGCTGTCGCAACAACAGAGCGAACGCCGCTCCCTCAACTAGGACTTCGTTGTCGAACAAACAAGGCACGGACTGGAAAGTTTCGCTGCCGACGCACGTTCCGGCGTAGTTGACCTGGTCGCCGATCTCCAGATAGAGGCGGTCGAGCAGGGAAGTCAGATCCGGAATCATGGCATCGACGAGCAGCAGCAGCGTGTCATCGCCATTTTCGTCGGCATGAGTTGCGACGAAATCGGCCAGCGACTCCACCGCCGAATCCGTAGTGCGATTCTCCACATGGGGCAAGGGTACAATCCGCCGGGGAGTTGCAGCGTCGAAAGCGACAAGGAGAATTCCTCTTCGCCAAAATCGGGCTTCGGCGACCAACCCCGGCACGACCGCTCCCATCAGCGGCATGGACAGGGCAGCGGCAACTTGTTGCAGCAGGGCCACGGCCTCACGTTCCTGCTCACAGACCAGCGCGAAAACACCCGTCCCGGCCTGATGCTGATGCTCGCGCCAAGTCTCCAGGATAGCGGCGATGTCCTGACGCACGAGGGTGTCGAAATATTTCCACTGCGTCGGCTGCAATGAATGGGTCCCTTGGGTGGAGACGAACGCACAGGGCGAACAGGAGCTAGGTTTTACCGGGAGATCGGCCTGCGATCCGCTCGATATGAGCGAGTCTTTCCGCTTCGCTGTCGGCATGGATTTCGGCAATGGTTTGGAATTCATCCAGCCGGGCCAGGAAAGCATCGGCGATGGCAGGGTCAAAATGGGTGCCCCGCCCGTCGCGGATGATCGCGACCGCTTGCTCGAACGGCATTGGAACCTTATAGGCGCGGCGGGCAATCAGGGCGTCGAACACATCGGCCAAGGCCATTAACCGGGCTGGAATGGGGATAGCATCGCCGATCAGACCATCCGGGTAGCCCGAACCGTCCCACTTTTCGTGATGGTAGTGGGCGATATCCTTGGCCACGCGCAGGAACTCCACCGGCTGGTCGGTATCGCGTTCGGCCTGTTCGATGGCGTCGCGACCCAGGCGGCTATGGGTCCTCATGATTTCCCACTCCTCCGGCGTCAATTTGCCGGGCTTGAGCAGGATATGGTCGGGAATGCCCACTTTGCCAATATCGTGCAGGGGCGCCGATTTGACCAGCGTCTGGATGTTTTTCGCAGTCAGGAAATCGGCAAAACGGGGGTATTCCCGCAACTGCGTAGCCAGCGCCTGCATGTAGCCCTGGGTGCGGCGCAGGTGGTTGCCGGTTTC
>DEHY01000109.1 GCA_002352185.1 Competibacteraceae bacterium UBA2788 | reverse complement strand
TTCGCAGCGGCGGTAGTCGGCATTTAGAATTCCGAACGCGCCACTCCGGGCGGCGCTTCGGGCGTAAAATTGATTGGTTTGCTGGAATGCGCGCTCAAACCACCATTAGCATCTTGGTTGGATTTAGCCTATCGGAGTAGGGGGCCGTAATCTTAATCGGCGCTCAACTCTTCGATCCGGCGACCAGCCGGTGTCAACCCTGCACTCCGCAGCAAACAAAACGGCCCCAGTGGGGCCGTTTTGTTTCTGCTCAAGACAAGATGGGCTGTCAGTGGATAGTCCCTCATCCCTTGATGGCGGGAGAGGGATATATCCTGCCGCTGCTCAGCGCCCGACGGCCCGCCGTACTTCCTCCAGCGAGTTCGGATCGTCCAGCGTGGACAGATCGCCCGGATCGCGGCCTTCGGCCAATGCCTGAATCGACCGCCGCAGCAATTTGCCGGAACGGGTCTTGGGCAGGGCGCTGACGAAGTGGACATTATGCGGCTTGGCCACCGCGCCGAGCAGCTCCTGCACCTTGTTGATGATTTCCTTCTCCAGCCGCTCGGTGGCGCCCGGCGCGTCGAGCTGGGACGGGTCCTTCAGCCGGCAGAAGCCGACCGGCACTTGGCCCTTGACCTTGTCGGCCAAACCTACCACCGCCACCTCGGCGACCGCCGGATGGGCCTGGATCGCCTCCTCGATCTCGCGGGTGCCCAGCCGGTGGCCGGCCACGTTGATCACGTCGTCGGTGCGGCCCAGGATGAAGAAATAGCCTTCCTGATCGCGCACCGCCCAGTCGGAGGAGGTNNCAGCCCGGCGGCAGCGGCGGCTCCACCACCAGCACGCCCTTCTCGCCGCGCGGCACTTCCTCGCCGGTGCCTTCGTTGATGACCCGGATGTTGTAACCGTAGACCGGGAACCCCGGCGAACCGAAGCGGTTGGGCTTGAGATCGACGCCCGGCAGATAGGACAGCATCGGCCAGCCGGTTTCGGTCTGCCAGTAGTGGTCGATGACCGGAATTTTCAGCGCGTCGGTGATCCAGCGCGAGGTCGGCTCGTCCAGCGGCTCGCCGGCCAGGAACAGGTAGCGCAGGCACGACACGTCGTGCATCGTCATGAACTTCTGATCCTGCGACTTCAGCACCCGCACCGCCGTCGGCGACGAGAACATCGACCGAACCTGGTATTCGTTGACGATCTTCCACCAGATGCCGGGATCGGGGCGGATCGGCAGGCCCTCGTAGAAAATCGTGGGGCAACCGTGGATCAACGGGGCGTAGACGATATAGGAGTGGCCCACCACCCAGCCGATATCGGAGGTGGCGAACATGGTCTCGCCGGGGTTGATGTGATAGAGATGCTTCATGGTCGAGGCCAGCGCCACCGCGTAGCCGCCGACATCGCGCTGCACGCCCTTGGGAATGCCGGTGGTGCCGGAGGTGTAGAGGATGTAGCTCGGCTCGTTGGATTCCAGCCAGGTGATCGGCACTTCGGCGTCCATGTGCTGGGTGCGCAGCGTGGCGTAATCCACATCCCGGCCCTCGACCCAGGTCAGGCCCTTGTCGAGACCGCGATTGCAGATCAGCACCTTTTCCGGCGGGAACTTGGACAAGCTGCACGACTCGTCCACCAGATGCTTGTAGGGCACCGCCTTGCCGCCGCGCATCCCGGCGTCGGACGTGACCATGACCTTGGGCTTGGCGTCGTCGATGCGCACCGCCAGGTTGTAGGCTGCGAACCCGCCGAACACCACCGAGTGAATCGCGCCGATCCGGGCGCAGGCCAGCATGGCGAACGCCGCTTCGGCGATCATCGGCATATAAACGATGACCCGGTCGCCCTTGCCCACACCCAGCGATTGTAATATCGCCGCAAATCGGTTCACTTCGCGGTGCAGCTCGGCGTAGGTGTAAATGACGGTCTCGTCGGTTTCGGTCGAGATGTAGATGATCGCCCGCTGATCGGCGCGGTCGGCCAGATGCCGATCCACGGCGTTGTAGCAAAGGTTGGTTTCACCGCCCACAAACCACTTGCAAAACGGCGGCTTGCTGTAATCGCGCACCTTCTGCGGCGGCTTGTTCCAATGGATCATCTTGGCCTGTTCGCCCCAGAAACCCTCGGGATCTTCAATGGACCAGCGATGAAAGTCTTCGTAGCTACTCATGTGTTGCCTCCAATTTGGCGTTTTCGGGGTTATGACGATGGTTATTGTGATCGACGATGGTTATTGTGATCGTTGCGAAAATGTAGTCGTTCTATCGAAAAAGTGTAGTCAACCCGTCGGAAATTTCTCATTTATTGTCGCGCCGCCCCCCCACGCGGGGGGACGGTTACAGCATGGCTTACCTGGCCTTCAGCAGATCCTCAACGCTGGCGCGCTCCTCGCGCAGCTCCTTCTCGGTCGCCAGCATCTTCTCGCGGCTGAACTCGTCAACCGGCAGACCCTGCACGATCTCATAGTTGCCGTTCTTGCAGACGCACGGATAGGAGTAAATCACGCCCTCGCCGATGCCATAGGAGCCATCGGACGGCACCGACATGCTGACCCAGTCGCCCTCAGGCGTGCCCAGCACCCAGTCGCGCATGTGGTCAATGGCCGACGAGGCGGCGGAAGCCGCCGATGAAGCGCCACGGGCTTTGATGATCGCCGCGCCGCGCTGCTGCACGTCGGGAATGAAGGTGTTGCGATACCAGCCTTGATCGACCAGCGCCGTCGCCGCCTGGCCCTTGACGGTGCATTGGCTGAGGTCGGGGTACTGGGTGGATGAATGGTTGCCCCAGATCGTCATCTTCTTGATGTCGTTGACGTGGCTACCGGTCTTTTCAGCCAACTGGCTCAGGGCGCGGTTGTGATCCAGCCGGGTCATGGCATGGAACTGGCGGCGATCCAGATCCGGGGCGCTGCTGGCGGCGATCAGCGAATTGGTGTTCGCCGGGTTGCCGACCACCAGCACCCGCACATTGCGGGCGGCGTGGTCATTGATGGCCCGGCCCTGCGGCCCGAAAATCGCGCCATTGGCGGTCAACAAATCCTTGCGCTCCATGCCGGGGCCACGCGGGCGTGCGCCGACCAGCATGGCGAAATTGGCGTCGGTGAACGCCGTCTTCAGGTCATCGGTGGCGACTACACCGGCCAGCAGCGGGAACGCGCAGTCGTTCAGTTCCATCACCACACCCTGCAATGCGGGCAATGCCGGGGTGATTTCCAACAGTTGCAGGATCACCGGTTGATCGGGACCCAACATGCTGCCCGAAGCGATGCGGAACGCCATGGCATAGCCGATGTTGCCGGCGGCGCCGGTGATGACAACGCGGACGGGTTGTTTCATGCGTGTACTCCTTTGAGGTGAGTCGTGATGCAGGGGTGATGGGCAATGCTCCGGGGCGGTGATCGCAATACGTTCCCGGAACCGGGTATAACAATCGCGGATATGGGGTGGTTAAAATCTGCCAGACTGACCGCCAGAACCACAGCGATGCTCTCTCTGTAAAATGGGATGCCGCTCGACTTCAGCAGTTCTTAGTTTGAAGTCTAAAAATAGTAACGTAGATTGCGGTGTTTTGAAACGAATGCGATTTTCCATCGAGGACTCCTGCCATCATGAGCCATTCCCTAACCCGGGGCGCGAGTTATGCGCTGACCGGCCTGCGCTGGCTGCCCAAAGCCGGACTGCGTGGTTTCGTAGCGCTGCCGCTGCTGATCAACAGCGCGCTGTTCGGCCTCGGAATCTGGTGGAGTACCGGCCAGTTTGAACGGTTTGATCAGGCGGTGCAGCGCAGGTTGCCGGAGTGGCTGGCCTGGCTGCACTGGTT
>DEHY01000163.1 GCA_002352185.1 Competibacteraceae bacterium UBA2788 | reverse complement strand
TTGCCCTGAGCGCTCAGGGCGAAGGCGCTGGAATCAATCGCCAGCGGCGTAGTGACGGGTTCCCAAGCCAGCGTAATTTCGACGGCAGCCGGTGGCGGGCTATGTTGGGTGATAGAGACATTCTGGCCGGGTTGCAGATCCATGAGACCCTCCCCAGCAAGTCTATAGATAAGGCCGGATCGCCGGCATCAGGTCGTGGAAAGTGCGACCGCCGGCGTGTTCGCCAATGGCTTGCAGCTTCCATTCGCTGTTATGGCGATAGAGCTTGGTCATAATCAGTCCGGTGTAATTACCGCCCTCCAGCGACAGATCGAACCGGGCGATCTCACTGCCGCCGGCTCCGTCCACCAGCCGACTGAAGGCGCTGGGAATGCCGGCGAACCCCTCGCCGCTGAAACTGTTGACGGTGAAAATCAGGGTCTGCACCGCAGCGGGCACCTGGTTCAGTTCAATGGTGATACGCTCGTTCTCGGAACCGGCCTCACCGCCGCCGGAGCGGTCGTCGCCGCTGTGGTGAATGGAGCCGCAGTGGCTTTGCAGTTGTCTGAACCAGACGGTGTCCACCAGAGCGCCGTTGGCGTCGAACAGCAGACAGGAGGCGTCCAGATCCACCGCTTCCTGACGGGTGCCGGCGCCGAAGCCCAGAAAACCCTTGGACTGCACTTGTTTCATGCCCCAGCCCAGACCCATGACGACCCGGCTCAGGCCGCGTCCTGCTTCCTTCTCCAGGCTGATGCGCTGTCCTTTTTGCAGATTGATGGCCATGCGGATTTCCTCGCTGCTAAGGGTAAACATCAAGTTAGGGATGACGAGCGCCGTCGTCATGGATAGTGTAGACACGGGTTCCGGTAAAGCGCTCAACCCCGGCGGACTGAGAAACCGTCGGCGCGGGCGGCGATTCCGCTCGGATTTTGGTTAAGATTCTAGCTAATGTTGAGTCGGATGCGCCAAATTCAAGGGCATCGGGCATTTTTTGAACGGAGGGAGTCATGCGCACGATAGCGTTGCTGTTGGCGGCGGTTCTGGCCGGCGCGGTTCTGGCCGCCCCGGCGCCCGAATCGAATGTCAAGAAGTGGCAGGACGAAAAAGGCGTCTGGCACTACGGCGATGCCCGTCCGGTCTCGCCCGACGCCGCCGTCAACAGCGCGGCTGAGGCCTATCGGCGCGGCGATTATCTCGCCGCTTTCGAGGAATACATGGCCTGGGCCAAGCAGAATGATCCCCGCGCCCAAACCATGATCGGCCTGATGTACTTGCGCGGTCAGGGGGTGGGACCGAGCATACGCAACGCAGCCGAATGGCTGCGCAGGGCGGCCATGCAGGGTAATGCCGATGCGCAGTTCCACCTTGGGATGCTGTATGCCGCCAATCCGGAGATCGCATCCAACGCCAAGGAAGCGTTGTTGTGGCTGCGCAATGCGGCGGATCGGGGCAATGCCGAAGCGCAATTTGTGCTGGCTGCCCAGTACGCGACGGGCAAAGGCGTAGCGCGGGATGATGGGGAAGCCGCCAGCCGCTATCAGCAGGCGGCTGAACAGGGCCACGCCGGGGCCCAGTTCGAGTTAGGGAATTTTTACGCCAGTGGACGCGGCGTGTCGCGCAACGATAAGGAGGCGGTGCAGTGGTATCGGCGCGCCGCGCAGCAGGGTCACGCTGGCGCGCAGTTCGCCCTGGGGGCGATGTATGCCGCCGGGCGCGGCGTATCCGCCAGCGATGAAAACGCGGTGAGTGAGTATCGCAAGGCCGCCGAACAGGGGTACGCCGAAGCCCAATACAACCTGGCGGTGCGTTATCTGAGCGGGCGCGGCGTCGCCCGCAACGATGGGGAGGCGTTCAAGTGGTTCCAGAAAGCCGCCGTACAGGGGCTGGCGCTGGCCCAGTTGAGCGTCGGGCAACTGTACGCTGATGGACAGGGAGTCGCACGCAACGATGCGGAAGCGGTGCGCTGGTATCGGCTGGCCGCCGATCAGAATGTACCGCTGGCCCAGTACTCCCTGGGCCGGATGTACGCCGAGGGGCGCGGACTGCTGCGCGATGAACGGGAGGCCTTGCAATGGTTTCGCCGCGCCGCCGACCAGAACCTGCCCTTGGCGCAACTGGAACTGGCCATCGGTTATCTGAACGGGCGCGGGGTGGTGCTGGACGAAGCCAAAGGGATGCAACTGCTGAATCAGGCGGCGGCGGGCGGCAATCCCGAGGCGCAGGCGATGCTGGCGGAATACGCCTTCACTGGACGTGGGATGCCGCACGATGAGCGGGCCGGTCTGGAGTGGCTGCGCAAGGCTGCTGAGCAGAATCATGCCGAGGCCCAATATCGGCTGGGGATGTTGCACAACCGGGGCGAGCTGGTCGGACGCGACGACCGGCAGGCGGCGGATTGGTATCGCAAGGCGGCTGAGCAGGGCCATGCCGCCAGCCAGATCCGCCTGGCCGGCATGTACATCGAGGGCCTCGGGGTGCCGCGTGACCCGCAACAGGCGTTGCGATGGTTCCGCGAAGCCGCTCGCCAGGGCAAAGCCGAAGCGGAACTGAATATCGGGATCATGCTGGCGACCGGACAGGGCGCGGCGCGTGATGAAGCGCAAGCCGCGACTTGGTACCGCAAGGCCGCCGAGCGTGGGTTGCCGGTTGCGCAGTTGAATCTGGGATTGCTGTATGCGGAAGGCCGGGGTGGGCTGCCACGCGATGAGGCACAGGCGGTAGCCTGGTATCGCAAGGCAGCGGAACAGGATTTAGCGCTGGCTCAATTAATGTTGGGGCTGGCCTACGCGAACGGGCGAGGCTTGCCCCGTGATGATCGGCAGGCTTTCCAATGGTTTGAGCGAGCCGCCGCCAGTGGATCGGCGCTGGCGCAGTATGGTTTGGGGATGCTGTACAGCAACGGACGGGGGATCGGGCAGGATTGGATCAAGGCTCATTTGTGGCTGAACATGGCGGCGTCCGAGGGCTACGCAGGCGCGACCCAGCAACTGGATTACATCAGCAGCAGGATGAATGAAAGCGAGCTGGCGCAAGCGCGACAACTGGCCCGCGAATGGCGTACCGCCAATGTTCGGGACACCAACAAAAATTGAGAGGGACCGCCGAACGCCCGCCATAGCGTGACTCCGACGGGGATTCTTTTAGTGGCTCTTGCGATTGGGATCCAGCAGATGCCGACCCAAGTCCTTGACGAAGGTTTCCAGTTGCGCCGATTCATCATACATTCGCTCGTGGACCTGGCGCAGGGCGCTGCTCAGCCGGTAAGTGCGGAATAAAAGCTGTTCCAGATCATCGGTTTGCCAGAGTCGTTCCGGGTTGAGTTCAGGTTCGCCGTCGTTCAACACCACCGCGCACCAGTCGGGCAGCCGATAGAGCAGCACCGATTCCCGGTCGTTGGCCAGACAGATGGTGACGCCGATGTCGTATTTGCCCAGCACGGTCGCCACTTCGTCAAGGCAGCGCCGCATTTCTTCGCTAGGCTGTTCGGCAGTGCGCAGAACTTCACCCTCGCTTAGCACATCCTGGTTCTCATCCACGCTGCTCATCGTGTTTGCCTCCTGTCGTCCGGGTCGGGTTGGGGTTCAAACGGTAGGGTGCCGTGGTCGTTTGCAAAGGGTGTGGCGATAATCTCCATCCTGTTTGGTCAAGAATACCATGCGAGCGGGCGTCGGGGCAGAGACCTTGGACGGTCCACATCGGTTGTTTCTGCAGGTTGGCTGCTGTTTTTGCGCTGGATGCCCCACTTGTCCCAACTATTGCTTGCGCTGTTTATCCTCAACTCAGCCCTGACCTTTCAGAACCGCTGGCCGACGGTCGGGGTGCGCTGGGTTCCCGAACTGTCCATCGAACTGGCGGCTCTGGTGTTGATCCTCGTCGTTACCCGGCGGGGCATGCCAAGGCGCCGATTTCGCTACGCGATCCTGATCGGCTACGTCATCCTGACGCTGGGGCGCTATCTGGATGTCACCGCGCCGGCCCTGATGGGGCGATCCATCAATCTGTATTGGGACAGTGCGCATCTTCCGCACGTGGCCGCCCTGTTTCTGGATCGGGTCGCCGGCTGGCAGGCGCTGCTCGGCGGGTTGGCGCTGCTGGCGCTGCTCACCGCGCTGGCTGCGGTGCTGCACTGGGCGCTCGGCGCCGTCATGGCCGCGCTTGACCAGGCGCGTGCCCGGCGCACGCTGGGCGCGCTGGCTTTGATCCTGCTGGCGTCCTACGGCGCCGGTTTTCTGGTTCCGCGCCTGCCGATTGGACACGGATTCGCGCTGCCAGTCACCGCCATGCTGGCCGAACAAGTGAAGATCGTGCTGGCCGCGACCGTGTTCAGGGATCACAGTCGCATCGCGGCTCAACCGCCGCTGCCCGTTTCGGATATGGGCCGCCTGGGCAAAGGCGACATGTTCGTGATTTTTTTCGAGTCGCAGGGCGCGCTGGTGTTCGACGATCCCCGTTTTGCCACGCCACTCGCCGGTGATTTCGCCGCGCTGGAACGGTCGCTGACGGCTTCAGGTTGGCAGATCGCTTCGGCGCGGGTCGAATCCAGCACCTTCGGCGGCTCGTCCTGGCTGGCGCATTCCAGTCTGCTGTCCGGCTTGCGCATTGCCGGTCAGGAGGATTACCACGACCTGCTCGCCACCCATCGCCCGACACTGGTCAGCCGTTTTGCCGCCGCCGGCTATCGCACGGTGGCGCTGATGCCCGGCCTGCGTCATGCCTGGCCGGAAGGGCAGTTCTACGGTTTTGATCGGATTTTCGACGCTGAACGCCTGGAGTATCGTGGTCCGGCCTATGGCGGGTGGGTGATCCCCGATCAATACAGCCTGTACCGGGTGCATCAAACCGAAGTCGCGCCGAGCGGGCGATCTCCGTTGTTGATCTTTTTTCCAACCATCAACAGCCATGCTCCGTTTGCGCCATTGCCGCCGTATGAGCCGGATTGGAACCATTTTGACGCCCTGCCCGGAGCAGTGACCGCATCGGGCGCGGTCGAGTTGAACACACGGCTGGATGGCGAAGCACTGGCGGCGGCTTATGTCCGCAGCGTCGGTTACAACCTGGAATTGCTGGGGGGTTATCTGCGTCAATACGCGCCTGAGAATGCGCTGCTGCTGGCGCTTGGCGATCATCAGCCCCCGGCTATTGTCGGCGGGCGCGATATTCCCTGGCAGGTGCCGGTGCATGTGTTCTCACGCGATCCGGCCATTATTGGCGCATTTCAGGCAGCGGGATTTCAGGCCGGTATTAAACCGGGTTTGACGGCGCTGGGCGGGATTGAAACGCTGGGGCCGCTGCTGTTGCGGACGCTGGACGGTCCGTCAGCGACTCATGCCGCTGCGGTGGGAACGAGCCAGCCAAACGGTATCCACCAAAAATGAAAGCGTCAGCAGTCCCAGCGCGACAGCGGTTAACCGCGTTGTCCACGGCGGGATCAGCGGCGGACTCAGACACAGCGCCAGAATGGCGGTCTGGAACACGCACACGGCCTGGCGGCGCTTGCGCGGCGGCAATGGCTGACGCAACCAGGGCAGGGCGCAGCCCAGGGCGATAAAGCCATAGCGCATCGCACCCGACAGCAAGACCCAAACGCCGGCCTTGTCCATCTGATAGACCAATGCGGCCAGGACCAAAATGAAAAAAGCGTCTACCTCCATGTCGAACCGGGCGCCGAATGCGCTTTGCATCCGGCTGCGCCGCGCCAGCCAGCCATCAACGCCATCGAGCATCAGGGCGATGCCGGCGAGCGCGGTCATCAGCCAGGTCAGACCGGGGGCCAACATCGCTTGTCCGATCAAACCTGCCGCCAGCGCGGCAATACCGGCGCGCAACAAGGTCACGGCATTGGCCGCGCCGAACCGCTGCAATGGCCGGTGTTGCGGCAAAAAGGGCAGCAGGGCGAGGAGCAGCCCCGTCAGCACAACAACGCTCTGAACCGCATAACTGGCGGGTAACTGGAACGTTTTGGCTATGGCGCCCGCCGCGCCCGCCAGCAGCGGGATCGCCAGTAAGACGTTCAATAACGTGCTGCACAGCAACGATTGCAGTGGGGACGCTGTGGCAAGACTCGTCACGCTGACGGATTTCCTGTAGGGAGAGTTTAAGAATTATGCCCAGTCATTCGATGCAGGCGCGAGCTTTCTGGCTGACGACGCCGGGCCAAGGCGAGATTCGCGTCGAAACCCTGAATGCGCCCGGCCTGAACGAAGCGCAGGTCCGAACACTGTATACCGGCATCAGTCGTGGCACTGAAAGCCGGGTGTTTCGTGGCGAAGTGCCGCCCAGCCAGTATCAGGCGATGCGGGCNNACCAATCTACGCGGGAAAATCGTGTTTTGCCTGTTTCCGCATCAGGATCGCTATGTCGTTCCCGCTGCGGCGCTAACCCTGATCCCGGCGCATATTCCCCCCGGTCGGGCAGTGCTGGCCGCCAATCTGGAAACGGCGCTCAATGCGCTGTGGGACGCCGCGCCCCGTTTGGGAGATCGAATCACGGTCATTGGCGCGGGCGTGGTCGGTTGTCTCATCGCTCGATTGGTCAGCCGGTTGCCGGGTTGCGTGGCACAACTGGTGGATGTAGATCCTGGCAAGGCGTCTATCGCTAACAAGCTCGACGTCCACTTTACCACCCCGGATCGGGCGCAGCCGGAACAGGATCTCGTGATTCACGCCAGCGGATCGCCCGCTGGACTGACCGCCGCGCTGAGTCTTGCCGGGTTCGAGGCAACGGTGCTGGAAGTGAGCTGGTTCGGCGCGCAGCCGGTGAGTCTGCCGCTGGGCGAAGCGTTCCACAGCCGGCGACTTACGCTGCGCAGTTCCCAGGTGGGCGGCATCGCCCCCGCCCAACGCAGCCGCTGGAATTATCAGCGGCGCATGGCCACCGTAATGGAGTTGCTGGATGATCCGGTGCTGGATACGCTCATCAGCGGCGAGAGTCCGTTTGCTGACCTACCGCAGAGGATGGCCGAATTAAGCCAGAATCCGGGCGGCGCGTTGTGTCATCGTATCGTTTATCCCGCAGCGGGCTGAACCGGCATTGCCCGGACCCGCCCCCAACTTCCTGACTCACTTAACCCAAGGTTCCACCATGTACACCGTTTGCGTCCGTGACCATTTCATGATCGCCCATAGCTTCCGAGGGGAAACGTTTGGCCCCGCTCAGCGCATGCACGGCGCCACCTATATCGTTGATCTGGAATTGCGCCGCCCCGATCTGGACCCTGACGGCGTCGTGGTGGACATCGGCAAAGCCAGCGATTGTCTGCGTACCGTGCTGGAGGAATTGAACTATCGCAACCTCGACGAACTGTCGGAATTCGCGGGCCGCAATACCACTACCGAATTTCTGGCGCAGGCGATTTTCAACCGCATCGCGATTCGGATCGAAGACGGCCAGTTGGGCGTTCACGCCACCGACCTGACCGCCATGCGCGTCACCTTGCATGAATCTCATGTGGCCTGGGCCGCCTATGAAGGGCCGTTGCCTTGAACGCAGTTCATTTCCTGATTCCCGGCGATCCCAATACCCGCACCGGCGGCTATCTCTACGACCGTCGGGTGATGGCCGGATTGGCGGCGCTGGGCTGGCGGGTTGAGTTGCATCGCCTGAGCGCTGCGTTTCCGCTGCCGGATG
>DEHY01000174.1 GCA_002352185.1 Competibacteraceae bacterium UBA2788 | reverse complement strand
TGGCGGTGTCTGCGAAATCCCCCAACCCCCCTTTGGCAAAGGGGGGCGTGAGCTAGGCGAGCGGGGGGACTTGGCTCAAGGTGTTTCCACAACTCAGCCAGGAGCGCTATATAAGGAGGCATGGTGAATCCACTTGCCCCAATTTTGCAACGCCATCCGATCATTCTCCTGGATGGCGCTTTGGCGACCGAACTGGAACGGCGAGGCTGCGACCTGCGCGATCCGCTTTGGTCCGCCAAGGCTTTGCTGGAGACGCCGGATCTGATCCGGCAGGTCCACCTGGACTACTTCCTGGCGGGCGCCGACGGCGCCATCACCGCCAGCTATCAGGCCACCGTAACCGGCTTCATGCGCCGAGGGCTTAACGCGACCGAGGCCATGGCGCTGATCCAGCGGTCAGTGCGCCTTGCCATTGAAGCCCGCGATGCTTTCTGGGCTGACCCGGCAAACCATGCGGACCGCCCGCGCCCATTCGTCGCCGCTTCGGTTGGCCCCTACGGCGCGTTTCTGGCGGATGGTTCCGAATATCGAGGGGATTATGGCCTGAGCGAGGCGGCGCTGATCGAATTCCACCGCCCGCGACTGGCGGCGCTGCTGGCCGCCGGCGCGGATATTCTGGCCTGCGAAACGCTGCCCTGTAGGGTGGAAGCACAAGCTTTGGTGCATCTGTTGGCCGAATTTCCCGATGCCAGCGCCTGGATCAGCTTCAGCGCCCGCGACGGCGCGCACACCTGCCACGGCGAGCGGCTAGCCGATTGCGCCGCCTGGCTCGACGCCTGTCCTCAAGTCGCAGCGGTCGGCGTGAACTGCACCGCGCCGCGCTACATTCCCGATCTGGTGCGCGCCATCCGCAGCGCTACCCAAAAGCCGATAGTGGTTTATCCCAACTCCGGCGAGGTCTACGACGCCGCCCGCCGTAATTGGCGCGGCTCTGGCCTCTGCGCGACTTTTGCCGAGCAGGCGCGGGAGTGGTATGCCTGCGGCGCCCGCATCATCGGCGGCTGTTGCCGCACCACCCCCGATCACATCCGGGCACTGGCTGCCTGGGCGCGACACCTGCCACCCCCTGCCGCCCCTGTTATCGAAGCAAAGTGATCAGGCAGCAGCATCGCTCAGGATACGGGCGTCAGACCGATGATCTGGCGCAACCGATCCACGATTCCGGCCACTTCAGCCGCAGAGTAATCCCGCCGCTCGCTTAGATGACCCCACACTGGCAGGGGCCAACAAGGGTCCGCCGGGCGTCGGCCAATGACATGCAGGTGCATCTGCGGAACAATATTGCCGATAGCGGCGAAATTGATCCTGGTCGAGTCGGTTTCCCGACGAATGAATGCGGCGATGCGGCTGCATTCTTGGATCACCGGGATCTGAAGCGATTCGGGCAGTTCCAGAAAATCCAATGCCTCGATTTCTGGAACCAGAATGAACCAGCTTACTACGGCGTTTTTGTGTAGCAGCACATGGCTATGCCGGAGTCGGCCCAGAATCCAGCAGTCGGTTGCAAACTGGGGGTGAATCAGGAATGGAGACATGCGAGTTAAACCTTTATCGCGGAAAGCAGCCCCGTCATAATAACAAAAGCGGCAATAGGCATTTATCTTTATTCGTCATTCAGTTCATGGCTGATCTGCATAGAATTTACGCTATTTTTACAGGGAACTCATGCTTTTTTACACCTTATTTTGATCCATCCACTTATGATCCATAGCGTCAAATCCGTGTGCAGAGGTGTGCGATGGACGATCTATTTATGCTGGGCGTCATGCTAGGCCTTTTCTTGTTGATGACCTGTTTGATTGCAGTGTGCGCCCGGCTGATTCAGAGGCGCTGACATGAGTGCTTTCAAGTTCGTCAGTGCATTGCTCGCCATGAGACTGTACAGCTTTCCTGTTTTCTCGACCCGTTTCGCGGTCGGTTGTGAAAATCCGGGAGATGCGAAATGACTTGGCTCTATATTCTCAGCGGCCTTATCGCAGCCGGGCTGCTGATCTATCTTGTCGCGGCTCTGCTTAAAGCGGAGGATTTATGATGACTCCGCACGCTTGGTTGCTTCTCGGTCTGTATCTGCTGGTTCTTCTGGCGCTGGTCAAACCGCTCGGTATTTATATCGCCGATGTCATGGCGGGCCGCCCCATTCTGGCGTTGCGCCTCGGCGGCCCTGTTGAATCGGTCATTTACCGTCTCTGCGGTGTTCGCAAAGATGAAGAAATGGGCTGGCTGCATTATGCGCTTGCCATTCTGCTGTTTAACGGGCTGGGGGCGCTCATTGTTTACGCCCTGCAACGGCTCCAGCTCTGGTTGCCGCTCAATCCGCAGCAGCTTGCCAATGTTAACTCGGACTCTGCGTTTAATACCGCCATCAGTTTTGCCACCAACACGAATTGGCAGGGTTACGCTGGCGAATCAACCATGAGTTATCTGACGCAGATGCTCGCTCTGACCGTACAGAATTTTCTTTCAGCAGCGACCGGCATTGTTGTCGTCATCGCGCTGATCCGTGGCTTTGCCCGCCACACTGCGAAAAGCGTCGGCAATGCCTGGGTTGATCTGACGCGGATTACGCTTTATGTGCTGTTGCCGCTGTCGCTGCTATTCGCAGTATTTTTGATCAGCCAGGGCGTGATTCAGAATGTCGCCGCCTACCAGAATGTAATGACGTTGGAAAACACTCCGCAGACTCTCGCCATGGGGCCGGTCGCATCGCAGGAAGCGATCAAGATGATCGGCACTAATGGCGGCGGTTTCTTTAACGCCAATTCGGCGCATCCTTTTGAAAACCCGACGCCGCTGAGCAACTTTTTCCAGATGCTGTCGATTTTTCTGATTCCGGGCGCGCTGTGCTGCACCTTTGGCCGTATGGTGGGTGACATCCGCCAAGGTTGGGCTGTCCTTGCCGCCATGATTATTCTGTTTGTGGTGATGGCGGTTGCGGCGATCACCTTCGAGCAGCAAGGCAATCCGTTATTTACTACCGCCAATGTTGATCAGATTGCCAGCGCCTCTCAGGCAGGCGGCAATATGGAAGGCAAGGAAACACGGTTTGGCATCGCTGATTCGGGACTTTTCGCCACCATTACCACTGCGGCTTCCTGCGGCGCGGTGATCGCCATGCACGATTCGTTTACTCCACTCGGCGGCATGATTCCACTGGTGCTGATGCAATTGGGCGAAGTGGTGTTTGGCGGTGTCGGTTCCGGGCTGTACGGAATGCTGGTATTCGCAATCATGGCGATTTTTATTGCCGGCCTGATGATTGGACGCACCCCGGAGTATCTGGGCAAGAAGATCGAAGCCTTTGAGATGAAGATGGTTTCCATTGCGATTCTGGTGACGCCGCTTCTGGTGCTGGCCGGGACCGCCATTGCCGTAATGAGCGCAGACGGCCGGGCCGGTATTCTCAATCCGGGGCCGCACGGTTTCTCGGAAGTGCTGTACGCCTTTAGCTCCGCTGCTAACAATAACGGCAGCGCCTTTGCCGGATTATCGGCCAATACGCCCTTTTATAACGTGATGCTGGCTGTCGCCATGTGGTTTGGTCGCTTCGCCGTGATGGTGCCGGTGCTGGCCATGGCCGGTTCGCTGGCGGCGAAGAAGCGCATCGCCGCGTCGGCGGGAACGATGCCGACCCACGGGCCGCTGTTCGTCGTCTTGCTGCTGGGCACGGTGCTGCTGGTGGGCCTGCTCAACTATGTCCCCGCCCTGGCTCTGGGGCCGGTGATCGAGCATTTGCTGCTGCGGGCAGGCCACTGAAACTGAGGGGGAGAAAAAATCATGTCGCACCAAGCGCTTGCCCTGTTCGATTCGGCGCTGGCGAGACCCGCCATCGTTGACGCTTTCAAGAAGCTGGACCCGCGCATTCAGTGGCGCAACCCGGTGATGTTCGTGGTTTACATCGGCAGCATTCTGACCACGGCGCTGTGGGCGCAGACTTTCGGCGGTCAAGGCGATGCGCCTGCCGGTTTCATCCTCGCCGTAGCGCTGTGGCTGTGGTTCACCGTGCTGTTCGCCAACTTCGCCGAAGCGCTGGCCGAAGGGCGGAGCAAGGCTCAGGCCGCTGCGCTGCGCGGGGCCAAGAAAACGGTGGTAGCCAAAAAGCTGCGGGAGCCGCGCTACGGCGCCGCAGTGGATTTGCTGCCTGGCGTGGATCTGCGGCGTGGCGATGTCGTTTTGGTCGAACCGGGCGACATGGTTCCGGCGGACGGCGAGGTGATCGAAGGCGTGGCCTCGGTGAATGAAAGCGCCATCACCGGCGAGTCGGCCCCGGTCATCCGCGAATCCGGCGGCGACTTCAGCGCCGTGACCGGCGGCACCACGGTATTGTCCGACTGGATCGTGGTGCGGATCACGGTGAATCCCGGCGAAGCTTTTCTCGACCGCATGATCGCGATGGTGGAAGGGGCCAAGCGCCAGAAAACGCCGAACGAGATTGCGCTGACGATTCTGCTGGTGGCGCTGACGATCATCTTCCTCGGCGTTACCGTGACCCTGCTGCCGTTCTCGCTGTTCAGCGTGGAGGCGGCCAAAGCCGGTGCGCCGGTGTCGATCACGGTGCTGATCGCGTTGCTGGTCTGCCTGATTCCCACCACCATCGCCGGGTTGCTGTCGGCTATCGGCGTGGCGGGCATGAGCCGGATGATGCAGGCGAATGTGATCGTGACTTCCGGCCGTGCGGTCGAGGCGGCGGGTGACGTGGATGTGCTGCTGTTGGACAAGACCGGCACCATCACTCTGGGCAATCGTCAGGCTTCCGCGTTTCTGCCGGCGCCCGGCGTTCCCGAACTGGAACTGGCCGACGCTGCGCAACTGGCTTCGCTGGCCGACGAGACGCCGGAAGGGCGCAGCGTGGTGATTCTGGCCAAGCAGCGCTTCAATCTGCGTGCACGCGACATTCACGCTCTCGGCGCCACCTTCATCCACTTCTCGGCCCAGACCCGGATGAGCGGCGTCAATCTGGATGGTCGGCATATTCGCAAAGGTTCGGCGGACGCCATCCGCCGACACGTGGAATCCGTGGGCGGTCATTTCCCGGAGTCGGTGACTCGCACGGTGGACGATGTGGCTCGCCGGGGCAGTACGCCGCTGGTGGTAGCTGACGGCGCAAAAGTGCTGGGCGCTATCGAACTCAAGGATATCGTCAAGGGCGGCATCAAGGAGCGCTTTGCCGAACTGCGGCGGATGGGGATCAAGACGGTGATGATCACCGGCGACAACCGGCTGACCGCTGCCGCCATCGCCGCCGAAGCCGGAGTAGACGACTTTTTGGCCGAAGCCACGCCGGAAGCGAAGCTGGCCCTGATCCGCCAGCACCAGGCCGAAGGTCGGCTGGTGGCAATGACCGGCGACGGCACCAATGACGCGCCCGCGCTGGCGCAAGCCGACGTGGCGGTGGCGATGAACACCGGCACCCAGGCCGCCAAGGAAGCCGGCAACATGGTGGACCTGGACTCCAATCCGACCAAGCTGATTGAGATCGTCGAAACCGGCAAGCAGATGTTGATGACTCGTGGTTCGCTGACCACCTTTAGCCTCGCGAATGACATCGCCAAGTATTTCGCCATCGTGCCCGCAGCCTTTGTCACGGCTTACCCGCAACTGGCGGCGCTCAACGTGATGGGCCTCGCCAGCCCGGCTTCGGCGATTCTGTCGGCGGTGATTTTCAATGCCCTGATCATCATCTTCCTGATCCCGCTGGCGCTGAAGGGCGTCAAATACCGGCCACTCGGCGCGGCAATTCTCTTGCGCCGCAATCTGCTGATCTACGGCTTGGGCGGCGTCATCGTTCCGTTTATCGGCATCAAGCTGATTGACCTGCTGATTGCGTTCGCAGGCTGGGCATAAAGATTCAAAGGAGCAACGCCCTATGAAAACTCTGATCCGACCCGCAATCACCCTGTTCATCCTGCTGACGGTCATTACCGGCCTGATCTACCCGCTGCTGGTGACGGGCATCGGTCAGGCCGTATTTCCGGCGCAAGCCGCCGGCAGCCTGATTCAGAGCGACGGCAAGCCCATAGGCTCGCGGCTGATCGGCCAGCATTTCGCCGACCCAAAATACTTCTGGGGGCGGCCATCGGCGACTGTGCCACAGCCCTACAATGCGGCGGCCTCCGGCGGTTCCAATCTCGGCCCGCTGAACCCAGCCCTGAAAGATGCGGTGGAAGGCCGGGTCAAGGCGTTGCGCGAGGCTGATCCGAGCAATACGCAGCCGGTTCCGGTGGATTTGGTCACGACTTCGGCCAGCGGCCTCGATCCGCAGATCAGCCCGGCGGCGGCGGCGTATCAGGCGGCGCGGGTGGCGCGGGTGCGCGGATTGACGCTGGACGCAGTGCAAACCCTGGTGGCGCAGCACACGGAAGATCGCCAGTGGGGCATCTTTGGCGAACCGCGCATCAACGTGCTTGAGCTCAATCTGGCGCTGGATGGCGCACGGCCCAAGCCGCAGCCGTGAATGGCGCGTATCCTGTGCAAGAAAGGACGCCCGAATCATCCAGAGGCATATAGCAATCCTATGTGAGTTGTGGAAACGTGGCACGGGCTTCCAGCCCGTGAACTGAACACGGGCAGGATGCCCGTGCCACAACTCATTTAGGAGCGCTATGTATATCCCGCCGACTGATCAGACCATGGAGTCTAAAGCGATGAACAAGATTGCAGTTTGTGCGCGGTTCCCGCTGTTAGCGGCTGGCCTGACGCTGGCGTTGGTCCTCTCGGGCGGGCCGGTCCACGCACGGCCCGACAGCCAGATCATGGGTCAACCGGGCCTGCCCAATCTCGGCCAACAGGACTTGCCCAATCTGGGCCAGCAGATTACGCCGCTGGCGCCCTCCGGTTCCCGGTTCATGCCGTTGAACCCCGATCTGCCCGACAATCCCGCCTGGCTGGCCGGGCAAGCGGTCACTACCGTGGTGAGTCCGGATCAAAAGACCGTTGTGGCTTACCCATCGAGCGCGTCCCTCGCCCCGCACACCGATCCGTACTTTCGCGGTTTCGACAATGCGTTTCCAGATTATTACCGCTACAAGGAGTGGGAACGGGAGTTCGACGCCCGATACGCCAGGGGCGGTTTGCCGGCGTTGAGCCTCGTGCGCTTCATGCACGATCACACCGGAAACTTCGACACCGCGATGGACGGCGTGAATACGCCGGAGCTACAGCAGGCCGATAACGACTATGCGGTTGGCTTGCTGGTCGAGAAGATCGCAAACAGCCGGTACGCGAACAATACGCTGATCTTTATCATCGAAGACGACGCGCAGGATGGCGGCGACCACGTTGATTCACACCGCACCGTCGCGTTTGTGGCGGGCGCCTATGTGAAGCAAGGCGCGCTGGTCTCCTCGCAGTACAACACCATCAACTTCCTGCGCACGATTGAAGAGGTTCTGGGCCTCCCGCCGCTGAACCTGAACGACGCGCTCGCCAAGCCCATGGCCGACCTATTCAACACCACACCGAGCCGGTGGAGCTTTACCGCCGTTCCCTCGGCGTTTCTCTACAATACGCAACTGCCCCTGCCTCCCAGAGAGGCCGGCCTGATCGTGCCCAAGCCGACGCACGACGCGGAGTACTGGGCGCAGGCCACCAGGGGAATGGATTTCTCGGTCGAGGATCGCTTCGATTTCGCGGCCTACAACCGCATTCTCTGGAAGGGGCTGATGAGCGACAAACCTTATCCCGCCGCGCCGACCAGAATGAACCTGCGCCAGAACCGTGTGGAACGCCTCGCCAGTTACCGGCGGTCTTTGCAGCAACAAGCGGCGCGGGAACCGGCGACGGGCGCGAACTGAACGTCGGCGCCGGCTGACGTAGCGGGGGCAATGAATAGAGCAATCCTAAGCCGGTTGCGGATGTGGCACGGGCATCCTGCCCGTGATGAATTGACGGGCGATTGTGGATGTGGCACAGGCATCCTGCCCGTTTTGTACAGGAATAGAAATCAGGATAGCGACCCAGTGAGCGACCCGACCCAACCTGCTGCTCCCGTAGTCCGCCATTTCCGCCAAATCCTGCTGTGGCCGTTGCGGGTCATCCCCGGTCAGGCGGAAGGAACCCATATCTCCAGATACTGGGAATTGCTGGAAGCTTTGGGCGAACAATGTCCATGGCGGGAAGTCGCGGATGAATTCGGCGATCCCAACGATTTTCAGGAGCGCCACTACAAGGAGTTCATCACCTTCCTGCCGTATGTCCAGCGCTTCCTGTATGGCGAAGGCATGGGCCGCGAAGGTTTGACCGGCTACGGCAACTCGCCGATTCGTGCGTTCCGCCGCCGGGGCATTGATCGAATGCGGGTCATTTTTGACGATCAATCGCCACCAGTCGTGTTCGAGGTCGCCCATATTGACCTCTATTTCTTCTACGACATTGACATCATCATCCTGGCGGTGGAGTTCTTCGCCAACGACCTGCCGTTGCCGCTGGCGCAAGAGGCGCTGTTCAAACTGGGGCGCGCTTATCCNNTCAGTACCTTCCGTTCGTTTGCCGACACCGCTCTCCCAATGTCGCCGCGCACTGGGAATATCTGCTGCGACCGCTGGCCTTGTACCATTCCGATAATGAAGGCGTGATGTTGTATCGGCAGGTTGAATATCACCGGATGCCGCTGCTGGCCTACCTGAGCTTTGACGATCCGCACGCGCTGACCCGTGGCGATTTCGCCCGGCTGGCCCTGATTGCCAAGCCGGGAGCTTCCGATACGCTGCCTTACTCCGAGCGGGAACTGGCTGATTTCGAGCAGAAATACTGTTACGACAAATTCTGGGATCCGGCCAATCCGGCATTCAGCAGCCGCTATCTGTGCTGCGGCCATGCTTTCGTGATGGTGGGCAAGGCCAGCGAGCGCTTCTTCACCGACCCGGACGCGGGTTTGCTGGGCCAGTTTCGCCACCAGTATTTTCTGGTCAATCTGATCGCCCACTTCCACAAAGCGACCCTGATGCTGTTTTCCGAATGGCTGGCGGCGGCGATCAGCCAGCTCGATATCCGCAATGTGGATTCGATCAAATTTTTCAAGCGGGAAATTCGCCGGGTCATGGAAACCTTCCTGCGCTTCACCCACCGCTACTGGTTTCACGAAGTCTCCAATCAGGCGCAGGTCAGGGATTTGTTTCGGATGCTGACCGGCCATCTCGACACCGACCGGGTTTACCAGGATGTCAGCGCGGCGGTGAAGGACATGAATCAATATCTGGACAGCGACAGTTTGCGGCGGCAGGCCGGCACCGTGGTGCGGCTGACTGTAGTGACCACGCTGGGGCTGATCGCCACGGTCTCAACCGGATTTCTGGGCATGAACATCTTCGACGANNATTCTGCTGGTCAACTATGCGGTGGCTAAATCCAAAGTCCTTTCCGATTTTCTGGAAGCCTTGGCCGACGAGCGGCTGACCTGGTGGGACCGGACTAAAGTGTTGCTCAGAATCTGGTGGAAGCCACGCCTAAAATCGTGAGATCCAGCAATCCTAAATGGGTTGTGGATGTGGCACGGGCATCCTGGCCGTACTACGACAAGTTCCACAACTCAAGCAGGAGCGCTATAGCTTGAAGCATTCTGCCTCAGCTCCCAGCCGGTGAACTGTAAACGGGCAGGAGGCCGGTTCCACGCTGGCTGGCGATGACCGGGATCATTTACGGAAGGAAAAATTCTGATGGCCGATGACCCCCGCCCCGATCCGGACCAGTTGCTTAGCCGCATCAAACAGGACGAGGCGCGCTCCCGGCGCGGCAAGCTGAAAATCTTTTTCGGCGCTGCGGCGGGGGTCGGTAAAACCTACGCGATGTTGCAGGCCGCCCGTCAGTTGCGCGAGCAGGGGCTGGATCTAGTCGTTGGGCTTGTCGAGACGCATGGTCGCGCCGAAACCGCCGCGCTGCTTGATGGCCTCGAACCACTGCCCCGCAAGGAGATTCCCCATCGGGATCGGGCGCTGTGGGAGTTCGATCTTGACGGGGCCTTGGCGCGGCGGCCGGCGCTGATTCTGGTGGACGAACTGGCGCACAGCAACGCACCCGGTTGCCGGCATCCCAAACGCTGGCAGGATGTCGAGGAACTGCTCGACGCNNAGCCTCACCGGCATCCGGGTCTGGGAAACCGTGCCGGATCGGATGTTCGATGTCGCTGACGAGGTGGTGCTGGTGGATTTGCCGCCGGACGATCTGTTGCAGCGGCTCAAGGAAGGCAAGGTCTATCTGCCGGATCAGGCGGAACGCGCCATCGAGAATTTTTTCCGCAAAGGCAATCTGATCGCCTTGCGCGAGCTGGCGCTACGCCGCACCGCCGACCAGGTGGATGACGAGATGCAGAGCTACCGGCAGCAGGTCGGCGACTCGGCGCAGCCGACTCGTGAGGCGCTGCTGGCGTGCGTTGGCCCCGATCCCGGCGCGGATACGCTGGTGCGCATCGCCAGTCGGCTGGCCGGCAAGCTGGGCTGCGAATGGCACGCCCTGTATGTGGAAACGCCCGCCTTGCAACGCCTACCGGGAGCCCGCCGCCAGGCCATTCTCGATATTCTCAAGCTCGCTCAGGAACTTGGCGCACATACCGCCACCTTGGCCGCCACCGATGCGCCGCTGGCGGTGGTCGCATACGCCCACCAGCATCGTCTTGCACAATTGGTGGTCGGGCGCAGCCGATCCAGCCGTCGGTTCCCATGGCAGCGACCGTTCGCCGAGCGCCTCGGCCGGCTGGCTCCAGAGCTTGACCTGCTGGTGACAGCCCGGAATGATGCGCCGCGTCGCGCTGTTCGTCAGGAGACAGCCAGGGGTGATAAGGAGCAAGGCAGCCCGGCATCCCTGTTGCGTGGCTATGTCGCAGCGTTGCTGATCAGTCTGGGCACTACGCTGGCGGCTACGCCGCTGTTGCCCTACTTTGATTTAGCGAACATCGTCATGCTGTTTTTGTTGGCGGTGGTCGGCACTGCGGTAAAATACGGTCGTGGTCCGGCGGTGCTGGCGGCTGTCGCCAACGTAGCCGCCTTTGATCTCTTTTTTGTACCGCCGCGTTTTTCCTTTGCAGTTCACGATTGGCAATATCTGCTGACCTTTATCGTCATGCTGATCGTGGGCCTGATCGTCGGCCAGCTCACCGCCCGGTTCCGCTATCAGGCTCATGTCGCCAGCGCCCGCGAACAACGCACCCGCCACCTCTACGAAATGGCCCGCGAGTTGTCCGGGGCGCTCGTGGTCGAACAGGTCGTCGAGATCGGCGAGCGCTGCGTCGAGGCCAGCTTCCGGGTCAAGGCGCGGCTGCTGCTGCCGGACGAGCATGACCGCCTGCCGCCGCCGCCGGTGCAGCCCGGTCGGCCCAAAGCGGATTTGTCCATTGCGCAATGGTGTTTCGACCGCAACGCCCCGGCGGGCATCGGCACCGACACCCTGCCGGCTGCTTCGCGCCTGTATCTGCCGCTCAAAGCGCCCATGCGCACCCGTGGAGTTCTGGTCCTCGCGCCGGAACGGCAGCGCTGGCTGCTGATCCCGGAACAGCGCCGCCTGCTGGACACCTTCGCCGCATTGATCGCGATTGCCCTGGAGCGGGTGCATTTCGTTACGGTCGCCCGCGACACGCTGGTGAAAATGGAGTCGGAGCGGCAACGCAATTCACTGCTGGCGGCGCTGTCGCATGATCTGCGCACGCCGTTGACCGCGCTGATCGGGCTGGCGGAAACCCTGGCGCTGGAACTGACCGCTGAACAATCCCCGCATTCGGAACCTCTGACGGCGATCCATCAGCAGGCGGTGCGGATGGCGCTGCTGGTCAACAATCTGCTGGATATGGCGAAGCTGCAAGCGGGCGGGGTGCGCCTGCGCAAGGACTGGCAATCGCTGGAGGAACTGGTCGGAGCGGCGGTGCGGACGCTGGAATTGCCGTTGCGCGCTCACCCGCTGCGGCTGGAACTCGATCCGAGGTTGCCGCTGGTCAACTGCGATGCGGTGCTGGTCGAGCGGGTGCTGGCCAATCTGCTGGAGAATGCAACCAAGTACACGCCGCCCGGCGCCGTGATCGGCGTCACTGCATCCACCGAAGCCGACCGGCTGATCATTGAGGTTTGGGACGAGGGGCCGGGTTTGCCCACCGGGCGGGAACAGGTTTTGTTCGAGAAATTCACCCGTGGCCACGCCGAATCGGCAGCGCCGGGAGTGGGCCTTGGGTTGGCGATCTGCCGGGTGATCATCGAAGCGCACGGCGGTGAGATTCACGCCGCGAACCGGGCCAGCGGCGGCGCCTGTTTTACCTTTACCCTGCCGCTGGAAACGCCGCCGCCGATTGAAGAAGCCGAGGATGCGCCAGAGACTTCATGAGCCTGAAATGAACGATCATCATCCAAGCCTGGTGCGAGGTTACGGGACTGCGCTGCTGGTTTCCCTGGGCGTCACGCTGATAGCCATGCCGCTGCTGCCCTATCTTGATCACGCCAACATCGTCATGCTGTTTCTGCTGGCGGTGGTCGGCGTAGCAGCAGGCTACGGTCGCGGCCCAGCGGTGCTGGTCGCGGTCCTCAACGTATTGTCCTTCAATTTTGTTTTTGTGCCGCCGCACTTCGCATTCGCGTTCGAAAACCTGCAATCGATTCTGACCTTTGTCATCATGCTCATGGTGGGACTGATTGTCGGTCAGCTCACTGCCCGGTTCCGCTACCAGGCCCGGATTGCCCGGGTTCGCGAAGAGCGTGCCTGTCACCTTTATGAAATGGCGCGCGAATTGTCCGGGGCGCTGATGACCGAACAGGTGATCAAAATCAGCGAGCGTTGCGTCGCGGTCAGCTTCAGGGTCAAGGCACAGTTACTGCTGCCAGATGACCATAACCGGTTGCAACCGCCACTGGCTGGGCCTGAACAGACAAACGTGGATTTGGGGATTGCGCAATGGTGTTTCGACCACAACGATCCGGCTGGCATGGGCGCTGATGCGCTGCCCGCCGTTTCGCACCTGTACCTGCCGCTCAAGGCGCCGATGCGCACTCGTGGGGTGCTGGTGGTCGCACCCGATCAAGGGCGATGGCCGCTGATCCCGGAACAACGCCGACTGCTGGACACTTTCACCGTGCTGATCGCGATTGCCCTGGAACGGGTGCATTTCGCTACGGTCGCCCGCGATACACTGGTGAAGATGGAGGCGGAGCGGGAACGCAATTCGCTGCTGGCAGGATTGTCCCACGATCTGCGCACGCCGATGACCGCGCTGATCGGGCTGGCGGAAACGCTGACGCTGGAATTGATCGCCGAGCAGTCGCCTTACCAGGAATCGCTGACCTCCATCCGCGAACAGGCGGTGCGGATGGCGCTGCTGGTCGACAATCTGCTGGACATGGCTAAATTGCAAGCGGTGGGCGGGGTGCGGCTGCGCAGGGACTGGCAGTCGCTGGAGGAACTGATTGGATCGTCGGTGCGGCTGCTGGAACAATCGCTACGCGATCATCCGCTGCGGGTGGCGCTCGACCCGGAACTGCCGCTGATCAACTGCGATGCGATGCTGATCGAGCGGGTGCTGGTAAATTTGTTGCAGAACGCGACCAAATACACGCCGCCGGGCGTCGTAATCGGGGTGACCGCCCGGGTTGAAGCCGACTGGTTGAGCGTCGAGGTTTGGGATGAAGGGCCGGGTTTGCCCTCCGGGCAGGAACTGGTTTTGTTCGAGAAATTCACCCGTGGCCACGCCGAATCGTCAGCGCCGGGAGTGGGCCTCGGTTTGGCGATCTGCCGGGTGATCATCGAAGCGCACGGCGGCCGGATTCACGCCGCGAACCGGGCCAGCGGCGGCGCCTGTTTCACCTTTACCCTGCCGCTGGAAACGCCGCCGTCACTTGAAATTGATGATGAATCCGATCTGGAGCCGACATGATCGCTGCCACTGAACCCTCTCTGACCATTTTGATCGTCGAGGACGAGCAGGCTATCCGCCGCTTCGTGCGCGCCGCGCTGGAAGGTGAAGGTCATCGGGTGCATGAAGCCGATACCGTGCGGCGCGGTTTGCTGGAAGCCGGCACCCGCAAGCCGGACCTGGTCGTACTCGATCTCGGGCTGCCGGACGGCGATGGTATGGATTTTATCCGTGATCTGCGCGCCTGGAGCGGTATGCCGGTTCTGGTGCTGTCAGCCAGGATCGAGGAATACGATAAGGTCGAGGCGCTGGATGCCGGCGCTGACGATTATTTGATCAAACCGTTTGGGGTGGCGGAATTGCTGGCCCGGGTGCGGGCGGTGTGTCGGCGCCAGGTGCGCGATCCGGATGGCGCCACCCTCATCGTCTTCGGCAAGGTAAGCGTGGATTTGGAACGCCGGCAGGTAACACGCAACGACCAGCCGGTTCGCATCACGCCGATTGAATTCCGGCTGTTGTCCACGCTGATCACCAAGCCCGGCAAGGTGCTGACCCATCGCCAACTGTTGCGGGAAGTCTGGGGGCCGGCGTATGTGGAGCGCGGCCACTACCTGCGCATCTACATGGGACATCTACGCCAGAAGCTGGAAGCCGATCCGACCCGACCCCGCTACTTCCTTACCGAGACTGGCATCGGCTACCGGTTTTGCCTGAGCTGACTCTCTGANNCCGGCTGTTGTCAGCCGCCGATTTCAAGCTATGCTGAACCGTCTGGACGAAGTTGACGAGAACAAGCTGTATCGCCTGCATTTTTAACACTGAAAGGTTTTCCATGACCGCAAAAACCCTGATGAACCCAAATCCGATGACGTTGCGTCCATCGGATTCGGTGGCTACCGCCGCCGACCGTATTCTCAAACACCACCTGCGCCATCTGCCGGTGGTGGATGAACAGGGCCGTTACCTCGGCACCTTCAGCATCTATTCGGTGCTTAAACTGACCCTGCCCCAGGCGGTGCTGGACAAGCACGGACTCGATAACGTGTCCTTCGTCACCGAACACGTCAGCGATCTGGCCCGCCGCCTGGGCGGACGCCGCGAAGAACCGGTGCAGACCTGGCTGAATATCCATGAGGTCGCCCATCCCGAGACGCCGGCCATGGAAATCATGCTGCTGATGCTGCATGGCCGCACCACCAGCGTGCCGGTGGTGAACAAGGAGAACGGGCGGCTGGAGGGCATCGTTTCGTTCTGGGACGTGCTGGAAAAACTGATGGGGGAGAGCCACTGACATGCACGAGACGACCGCAGCCGCTTCAACCTTCCACATGGTGCTGGCGGCCCTGATTTTCGTGATCACCTACGTGGTGATCATGACC
>DEHY01000118.1 GCA_002352185.1 Competibacteraceae bacterium UBA2788 | reverse complement strand
GAGGAATTCAAGTTCTGAAGCAGAGGCGACCCGGAAACCGGGAAATCCATCGGGTCGCAGCCTGCTACCGCTTATTCAGATTTATGCGTGCTGGCGATACTTCGAAAATCTCCCTATAACTGGCGTATACCGTACCGACGGTGACTGGACCCAGCACCAGAAAGCCGAGTCCCAGCGGCAAGGTCGCTAGCACGATCAGCACCAGATAAATCAGCCCAAGCACCAGCATCGGCAGCATATTGATCCAGCAGGCGGCAATGCTGTCCTGTGCAGCCGGCCAGGCATTCTGGCCGGCCAGCATCACCAGGGGAACGCCGTAGAACAGCGCCATGGTGATCAGGATGCCAATGGTCAGAACGATCAGCACCACGATCAGACCGGCGCCGATGAAGAGTCCGCCGATGGCCTCGGGTGAAATTCCCATCCCCGCGTTGTCCAGCACGACCCCGGTCGCCACGCTGCCGCCCACGAACATTAGAATCACCAGCCCGATCAGCAGATAGCCCGCTACGCTGATTGCGCCCAGCACGATCAGCGGCCCCATCCGTTCCTGATCCTGAAAGCCCCGGAACAGATGGCCGATTTCCAGTCGCTCGCCCCGCGCCTGCGCCGCTGCGCCGTACAGCATCCCTCCAATTAGCAGCGGATTCAGCAATGCATGCGCCAGCGTACCCGCGAAAGGGATGAACGACAGCACCATGGAGATGCCCAGATAAAGGAGCATCATCACCATCCAGATTCCTGGGGCCTGGATGAACAGTTGCCAGCCCTCGACGATCCAGCCCCAGCCCCGGCCAGCGTCTACTCGTAGTGCGGTCATGACATATATTCCTCCCGTGCATAACAGATGCTGCGCAGCATAGCGTAAGGGCGTCCTCCGGCAACAAGAAAGCCCGCCGGGGCGAACCAGCGGGCTTGCTTATAACAAGAATCGGCGATGCCAACCGCTACAGCGCCTCGAAGATTCCCGCCGCGCCCATACCGGTGCCGATGCACATCGTCACCATGCCGTATTTACCGCCGCGCCGTCGCATCCCGTGAATCAGCGTAGCAACGCGGATGGCGCCGGTTGCGCCCAGAGGATGGCCGAGAGCTATCGCGCCGCCCAGCGGATTGACCTTGGCCGGGTCCAATTCCAGATCGCGCATCACGGCCAGACTCTGCGCGGCGAACGCTTCGTTCAGCTCGATCCAGTCCAGATCGTTCTGGCGCAATCCGGCCAGATCCAGCGCCTTCGGAATCGCCGCAATCGGGCCGATGCCCATGATTCGCGCCGGCACCCCGGCCACGGCGTAACTGACCAAGCGCGCCAGCGGCTTCAGGTTCAGCGCCTTCACCATCCGCTCGCTCATCAGCACTGCCGCGCCCGCGCCGTCGCTCATCTGCGAACTATTGCCGGCGGTGACGCTGCCGCGTGCGGCGAACACCGGCTTCAGCTTGGCCAATCCTGCCAGGCTGCTGTCGGGACGCGGCCCTTCGTCGTTTTCCACCCGCCGCTCGCGGATCTGCACCTGCATGGTTCGGCTGTCCGGCGACCGATCCAGCACGGTATAGGGCAGAATTTCCTGGCGGAACTCGCCATTGGCGATTGCGGCGACTGCGCGACGATGACTTTCCACCGCGAAGGCATCCTGATCCTCGCGGGAGATTTTCCATTGCTGCGCCACTTTCTCGGCGGTCAGGCCCATGCCGTAGGCGATGCCCACGTTTTCGTCAGTCTCGAAAACCGCCGGATTGAGGGCGATCTTGTTGCCGCCCATGGGAATCATGGTCATGGTCTCGGCGCCGGCGGCGATCATCACCTCCGCTTCGCCCAGCCGGATGCGGTCGGCAGCCTGGGCCACCGCCTGCACCCCGGAGGCGCAGAAGCGGTTGATGGTCAGGCCCGGCACGCTGTCCGGCAGACCCGCCAGCAGCAGGCCAATGCGGGCTACGTTCATGCCCTGCTCGCCCTCCGGCATCGCGCATCCGACGATGACATCGCCGATCAGTTTCGGGTCCAGCCCCGGACATTGGGCCACCGCGCCGCGCAACACATGCGCCAGCAGATCATCCGGGCGGGTGTTACGAAACGCGCCGCGCACCTTGCCCACCGGAGTCCGCACGGCGGAGACGATGTAGGCATCCTGAATTTGCTTGCTCATTGTCAATTCTCCTGCCACTCAGTTACGCAGCGGCTTGCCGGTGGTGAGCATCTGTTGGATGCGGGCCTGGGTCAGCGGGGTTTTGGCCAGTTCGACGAAGCCCCTGCGCTCCAGTCCGAGCAGCCAGTCTTCGTCTACCAGCGTGTTGGCGTCCACCTCGCCGCCGCACAGCGCCTGAGCGATGCGCAGACCAATCTGGTAGTCGTGTTCGGAGATGAAGCCGCCGTCGCGCATGTTGACCAGCGCCATTTGACAGGCGGCAATACCTGTGCGGCCCGCCACTCGAATCTGGCGCGGTTGCGGCGGGCGGTAGCCGGTTTCGGCCAGCGCCCGGATTTGCGCCTTGGCGACATGGAGCAACTCGCTGGCGTTGAACACGATCACGTCGGACGACTTGAGGTGGCCCAACT
This sequence comes from Competibacteraceae bacterium UBA2788, assembly GCA_002352185.1. Classification (GTDB taxonomy): domain Bacteria; phylum Pseudomonadota; class Gammaproteobacteria; order Competibacterales; family Competibacteraceae; genus Contendibacter. The sequence goes on along the minus strand of DEHY01000118.1, from coordinate 2,682 downwards.
GCTGAGCTTCCTCGGCGCTGCGCGAGACCTTGGCCATCGCCATCGCCTCGAAATAGGGGCGCAGGAACGGCAGCAGATCGCCACCCTTCGCTTCATTCATCGCACGCAGGGCAAATTCCTTGCAACCGCCGCCCGCCGGAATCAACCCGACCCCGACTTCGACCAGCCCGATGTAGCTTTCCAGCGCCGCGACCACCCGGTCGCAGTGCATCAGGAACTCGCAGCCGCCGCCCAGCGCCAGCCCTTGCGCCGCCGCCACCACGGGAATCGCCGAATAGCGCAATGCAGCAGTGGTGTGCTGGAATTTGGCGACAGTGGTCTCCAGCGCATCGAAACCGCCGGCCAGTACCACCGGCACCGCCTGGGCCAGATTGGCTCCGGCGCTGAATGGCGCTTCGGTCTGCCACAGCACCAGCCCGCTGAACTGCCGCTCGGCGATGTGCAATGCCTCCAGCACCCCATCCAGCACATCGTCGCCGATCACATGCATCTTGCTCTTGAAGCTCAGGATGCCGATGTTGTCGCCCGTGGTCCACAGCCGCACCCCGCTATTCTCAAATACGGTTTCGCCGTAGCGCGGCGGCGCTTCGCCCAGCACCTGTTCGGGATAAAGCTGGCGTTGATAGACCGGCAGGGTCGAGCGCGGCTTGTAGGCATTCTCCGCCGCTGAATAGGAACCCTGCGGCTGATGCACTCCGTCCACCTGCCCGACCCAGGCNNGCCGCCTGCCAGATTTCAAACGGCCCCATGCCCCAGCCAAAACCCCAGCGAATGGCGAAATCCACATCACGGGCGTTATCGGCGATTTCCGCCAGCAACACCGCCGCATAATGGAATGCGTCGCGGTGAATCGCCCACAGGAATTGCGCTTGTGGATGGTCGCTGGCGCGCAGGGCGGCGAACTTCTCAGCCGGATTTTTGATTTTCAGTATCGCCTGCACCGCCGGATCGGGTTTGGCGCCCGCGTCCTTGTACGCGCCCGCAACCGGATCCAGCACCTGTTTACCCTTGCCGGCGTAAATGCCGGCGCCGGTCTTCTGGCCCAGCGCGCCCTTGTCGATCAGCGCAGTCAGCCAGGCGGGCGGCGCGAAATAGCTGCGCCACGGATCTTGTCGCAGCGCCAGTTCCGAACCCTTGAACACATGACCCATGGTGTCCAGACCGACGATGTCGGCGGTGCGATAGGTGGCGCTCTTGGGTCGGCCAATCGCCGGGCCGGTGAGCGCGTCCACCAGATCCAGCCCCAGCCCGAATGCTGCGGTGTGATGGATGGTCGCCGCCATTGAAAATACGCCGATGCGGTTGGCGATGAAGTTCGGGGTGTCCTTGGCGCGGATCACGCCCTTGCCCAGCGTACTGACCAGGAAAGTTTCCAGTTGGTCGAGAATCGCCGGAGCGGTGGTCCGGCAGGGAATCAGCTCCACCAGCGCCATGTAGCGGGGCGGGTTAAAGAAATGAATCCCGCAGAAGCGGGCGCGCACCGCGTCGGGCACCGATTCCGCCAGCATATTGATCGGCAGGCCGGAAGTGTTGGTCGCCAGAATCGCCCGCTCGTTGAGGTAGGGCGTGATGCGCTTATACAGATCGGCCTTCCAGTCCAGGCGCTCGGCGATGGCTTCGATCAGCAGATCGCAGTCGCGCAATAGCTCCAGATGCTGATCGTAGTTGGCGGGCCTGACCAGCGCGGTCCGCTCCTTGACTGCGAACGGTGCCGGATTCAGCTTGGCCAGGTTGGCAATCGCCCTGGTGGCGATGCTGTTGGGATCGCCGTCCTTGGCCGGCAGGTCGAACAACACCACCGGCACGTCAGCGTTGGCAAGATGGGCGGCGATTTGCGCGCCCATTACGCCCGCGCCCAGAACCGCCACCCGGCGGATCGATGCTGCGTTACTCATAGTGTGAAATCCTCTGGTCAGGCGGTCGAAATGCATCCTCGCCCCAACTCTTTCCTCAACGGAGAGAGGAGGGCGAATGTCCAGGCTAAACATTAAAGCCGGGAACCATGCCCCGGCTTTCTCGATTTGGCTAATCGTCTTCTTAACGGTCTACGTTCCCCATACCTGGATTTGGTACCCACCGTGCGGTTCGATGCGCTGAAAGATCTTCTCTTCCCACGCGATTCCGGGGCGCCGGTCGAAGATCAGCAAATGACCGTCGGCGGTTCCCGCCCGATCCAGGTAATCCGCCGTCTGTTCCAAACCCTCATGCAAAGTGGCGTCAAGCGATTTGTGCAGCAGCTTCAGTTCCAGCACCACCCGCTGCATCGGGCCGAGAAAGCCCTGCGTTTCGTCCAGCGGCCAGTGCAGCAGGAGATCGGTGCGCCGCCGACCCAGCCCATATTCCCGATCAATTCGCCCGCCGCCGTTCACAATTCGTTGCAGAAAGGCTTGCAGCAGCAGTTGCGGACCCGCCTCCCGGTACTGAAAGCGCTCGATCCAGTGTTCGGCATGTTCCCGAAAGAACTGCTGGAACGCAGACAACAGCTTCATCATGTCCAAACTGCCGTCGGGTTGCACATACCATTGTGTGCGCTGACTCATCCCGGCCTGAATATCCCAACTCAATTCGCGGGGGATGACAACTGTTGAAATTTTCATTGACTTTCATGCTGTCTTGATTAAATTTATCCATGTTCTCAGGAACCTACCGCCAGTTGGGCGGGAAGTAACGCTTGTGGAGAGG
>DEHY01000014.1 GCA_002352185.1 Competibacteraceae bacterium UBA2788 | reverse complement strand
CCCGTCATTGCTTTAGTCGGCCGACCCAACGTCGGCAAATCTACCCTGTTCAATTCCCTCACCCGCACCCGTAACGCGCTGGTCGCGGATTTGCCGGGTCTGACCCGCGACCGCCAGTACGGCATTGGCCAGCGCGGCCCGCGCCCCTATGTCGTCGTGGACACCGGCGGCTTGACCGACGAAGACGAAGGCTTGGCCGGCCTGGTGCAGCAGCAGGCATGGCGGGCGATTGAGGAAGCCGACGCCGTATTGCTGCTGGTGGACGGGCGCGGCGGACTGACCGCCGCCGACGAAGAAATCGCCAGCCAGTTGCGCCGCGCCGGCAAAGCGCTGCATCTGGTGATCAACAAGGGTGAACACCGCGATCCCGATCTGCTCAGCGCCGAGTTTCACACCCTGGGTCTGGAGCATCTGCACGTCATCGCCGCCACCCATAATGAGGGCGTCGAAACATTGATCGAGCAGGTATTGGCCGCGCTGTCCGGCAGCGGGGAAGACGGGGAAGCGGTTGCGCCGGAGGAGCCGGAGGGCGTAATCAGGCTGGCGGTGGTCGGGCGGCCCAACGTCGGTAAATCCACGCTGGTCAACCGCCTGCTGGGCGAAGAGCGGATGCTGGCCTGCGATCTGCCCGGCACCACCCGCGACAGCGTATCGGCGCCATTCGAGCGCGATGGGCAGCGCTACACGCTGATCGACACCGCCGGGGTGCGCCGCCGCTCCCGGGTCAGCGAGGTGGTGGAAAAATTCAGTGTCATCAAGGCATTGCAAGCCATTGACCAAGCCCATGTCATCGTGCTGGTGCTGGACGCCCGCCAGGGCATCGGCGATCAGGACGCCAGCCTGCTGGGTCTGGTGCTGGACAGCGGGCGGGCGCTGGTGGTGGCGGTCAACAAGTGGGACCACCTCGATCCCGACATCCGCGCCGAAGTGAAGCGCGAACTCGACCGCCGGCTTGGCTTTGTTGACTTCGCCAGGATGCATTTCATTTCCGCGCTGCACGGAACCGGCGTCGGGGAACTGCTGGCTTCGGTGCGGCAGGCCTACGCCGCCGCCACCCGCAAGCTGTCCACGCCGGAACTGACCCGTATTCTGGAGGACGCGCTGGCCGCTCACCAGCCGCCGCTGGTTCATGGTCACAGCATCAAGCTGCGCTACGCCCATCAGGGCGGCCAGAATCCCCCCATGATCATCATTCACGGCAACCGGATCGAGCATGTGCCCGATTCCTACCGGCGCTATCTGGTCGGGGTCTATCGCAAGCGGCTGGATTTGTGGGGAACGCCGATCCGGATTGAATTTCGTGGCGGCGAAAACCCGTACCACCAGTCCGCCACAGCGCGACCGGGCCGGTCCAGAACCGGCGGACAACGAAAATTTGGCAAGTGATTTTTCGCGCTGCGAGGGTGGCGTTTTCCGCACTCTTCCGGCCTGCGCCCGCGTAACGCAAATACTCTATAGCGTGGCTTTTATTGATAATGATTATCGTTTGAGCTAGGATTTGAGCCATGGATTCGGACAGGACGAGCGGCCCATCTATTCAGCGCGCCTATCCAAATCAGCCTAACCCATTGATCAGCAAAGAGGCTCCAAACATGATGCAAGACGCCGACAAAGCCGCCGCTATCCATGTACTGAATCGCATCCTGGAATTGGAACTGGCCGGAGTGGTGCGCTACACCCATTACGCTCTGATGGTGTACGGCTACAACCGTATTCCTATCGTCGGGTGGCTCAACGCACAGGCGGATGAAAGCCTGGTTCACGCCCGCCAGGCCGGGGAATTGATTACGGGTCTGGGAGGGCATCCATCGCTGGGCCTTGGCCCGCTGCTGGAAACGCACCAACACGACATCGGCGACATTCTGCGCGAATCGCTGGCCCACGAAGACGAGGCGCTCAAGGCGTATTACGAACTGCTGGACTGTGTGCGCGACAAGGATGTCCGCTTGGAAGAGTACGCCCGCACCCTGATCGCCGAGGAAGTCNNGCGTTTGAATTAGGCGGCGCACTTGGCTTGGATGGCGCGCAGCCCATGAGCCTGCTGCGCTGTGGCGATATCGGACGCATTCTGGCGGTGCGCGATCCAGACTGCCATCACAGCGGCAGCGATGTCGAGCGCGGTTTGCTCGAAATCGGCTTTGTCGAAGGGGCTTGCGTCGAAGTGCTGCACCAGGGATTTCCGGGCCGGGATCCGCTGGCGGTGCGCATCAATCAGACCATGACCGTGGCCTTGCGCCGCTGCGAGGCCAGCGCGGTGCTGGTCGGCGCGCTGCTCAACCCACAGCGGCGGGGTGCAGCATCGGTTTCCCCGCTGGAGAGTCGCGGGCCATGACCGCCGCAACCCTTGCCGAGGAAGGCGACCGGCTGGCCCGGATTGCGCTGGTCGGCTTGCCGAACTGCGGCAAGACTACTCTGTTCAACACCCTGACCGGCAGCCGGCAGAAGACCGCCAACTATCCGGGCGTGACCGTCGAACGCAAAAGCGGCCTGCTGCGGACGCCGGTGGGCCGCGCAGTCGAGATCATCGATCTGCCGGGCAGCTACAGCCTGCGCGCCCGCAGTCCCGATGAAGCCGTCACCCGCGACGTGGTGCTGGGCCGGCAGGCGCGGGAGGCCATCCCGGACGCCATCGTCTGCGTGACCGACGCCACCAACCTGGGTCAGCACCTGCGGCTGCTGCTGGAACTCCGGCAACTGGGACGACCGCTGATTCTGGCGCTCAACATGATGGATATCGCGCAGCGGCGCGGCTATCTCATTGACGCCGAAATACTCTCGCGCCAGTTGGGCATTCCGGTGGTGACCACCGTGGCGGTGCGCAAGAGCGGGGTGCAGGATCTGCTCGATCAACTGGATGCGCTGCTGAACCGGGCGATGGCTGGGGAGGGCGCGGCGGCGGTCGCGGCCTGGACCGAACCTTCGCCGGACGACATCCGCGCCTACCACCAGGAAGTGGAGCGCCTGTTGCGGGAAGCCATGGTGCGCGAAGGCGCGCCGGAGCGACTCACCCGGAGTATTGACCGGGTTTTACTGCATCCTCTGGCCGGGCCGCTGATTCTGATCGCTGTCCTGTTCCTGATGTTTCAGGCCGTGTTCAGTTGGGCGCAAGCGCCGATGGACTGGATCGACGGCGGTATGGCGAGCCTGCAACAGTGGCTCTCCGCCCACATGGAAGAAAGTCTACTCAAAAGTCTGGTGGTTGATGGAATCGTCGCCGGCGTGGGTGGCGTGGTGGTTTTTCTGCCGCAGATTCTGATTCTGTTCCTGTTCATCCTGCTGCTGGAAGATTTCGGCTATATGGCCCGCGCCGCGTTCCTGATGGATCGGATCATGAGCAGAGCGGGATTGAACGGACGCGCCTTCATTCCGTTGCTGTCGAGTTTCGCCTGCGCCGTTCCCGGCATCATGGCGGCGCGCACTATCGCTCATCCTCTGGATCGGCTGACCACCATTCTGATCGCGCCACTGATGACCTGCTCGGCGCGGCTGCCGGTGTACGTCCTGCTGATCGCCGCGTTTATTCCCAACACGGTGGTCTGGGGCGGAATCGGGTTGCAGGGACTGGTCATGTCCGGGTTGTACGCGACCGGCATCGTCAGCGNNACGATCATTCTGAGCCTGATGGTTGTGCTGTGGTTTCTGGCCAGTTTTCCCAGCGCGCCGGCAGGCGCGACGGAGCCGGCGATTTACTACAGCTTTGCCGGCCTGATCGGGCATGCGCTGGAACCGCTGCTGGCGCCGATTGGTTTTAACTGGCAGATCGCTATTGCGCTGGTGCCCGGTTTGGCGGCGCGCGAGGTGGCGGTCGCGGCGCTTGGCGCCGTGTACGCTTTGAGCGGCGATGAAGGCGCGGTTTCGGAGGCGCTGGCCGCGACGCTGGCCCAGAACTGGACGCTGGCGACGGCGCTGGCGCTGCTGGCGTGGTATGTGTTCGCGCCGCAATGCCTGGCGACGCTGGCCGCCGTCCGCCGCGAAACCAACTCCTGGCGCTGGCCGGTGTTCATGTTCAGCTACATGATGGCGCTGGCGTATCTCGCGGCGTTCATCACCTACCGGGTGGCGCTGGCGCTGGGAGGAGGCTGAGATGTGGCAGGATGGGCTGGCATTGTTGATCGTAGCGGGAGCGGCCATCTGGCTGGCGCGGGATTATTTATCGCTGGCGTTCTGGCGGCGTTTGACGGACAGCAAGGGCGATGAAGAACCGGCGATCAGTAGCGGCTGTAGCGGTTGCAGTTCGGGATCGTTCTGCTCCAAAGCAAGGATCAAAGCTTATCCTGATTTTGCGCGGAAGACCCGGCCCTT
>DEHY01000011.1 GCA_002352185.1 Competibacteraceae bacterium UBA2788 | reverse complement strand
GTACCTTGAAAACCGAACTCGTCTATCAAAACCGCTTCGAGACTCGCCAGCAGGCTATCGCTCAGATCACCGAATACATCGAGCTGTTTTACAACCGTCAGCGCCTTCAAACCCGGCTGGGTTATTTATCGCCTGCCGCCTTTGAACAGCGCTTCTGTCAACGTCAACTCGGATAAACCTGATTCCTTGGCGTCCACTCTTGCCGACCAACCTCACACAGGGAAGGCGGCGATCTGCTGCTGCCATAGCCGTAGTCCCGCTCACACCCGCAATCCCCGCCATGCTACCCACCAGCCCAGCGCGCCCAACGCCGTTGCCAAATCGAACATCGCCGTCGCCCCCAGCCCTTGCCATACATAACCTGCGGCCAGACTCCCCACCGCATTGCCCGCCCCGAAACTCAAACTGCTGTACAACGCCTGGCCGCGTCCCTGGAGCGATCCGGGAAAAAATTGATGGAGCAGATGCATGGACACGGCATGGAACACCCCGAAACTGAAGGCGTGCAGCGTCTGGGCGAACAACAGGATCGGCAATTCACGGGCAAAATGCCCGATCAGCCACCAGCGCAGCGCCGCCAGCGCCAGCGCCACCAGCATCAGCCGGCGCGGCCCAAAGCGCGGTAGCAGCCGGTGCATCAGCAGGAACATCCCTACCTCCACCGTCACCCCCAGCCCCCACAACAGGCCAATGGACTCGCGTGAATAACCGCAGCCTTCCAGATACAGCGAGAAGAAGCCGTAGTACGCGCCGTGGGCGGCCTGATTGAGAAAGCAGGCGGTAAAGAAGGCGATCACAGCGGGTTGGCGCAGCACTCGACCAAACCGTGGCGCAGCCTGATCCCGTGGCGCAGCGGATCGCTCCGAAACCAGCAGGCTGTTCAGCCACAGCACGCCGAACAATCCCAGCATCAGCGCCGGCACGATGCCAATACCCCAGTCTTGCACCAAAAAACCCACTCCAACCGCAGCCACGACGAAGCCCACAGATCCCCACAACCGCACCTGGCTATAACGATGGGTGTGTTCGCCGAGATGGTTGAGGGTGATGGCCTCGAACTGGGGCAGCGCGGCGTTCCAGAAAAAGCTGAACAGCAGCCCCACCAGCGCCAGCCCAAGGTAGGAATTCCCCGCCGCATAGACGCCAGCGAAGCTCAGCGCCGTCGCCAGACAGGCCCAGCGCACCATCCGCATCCGCCAGCCGCTGCGATCCGCCAGCCAGCCCCACAGGTTGGGCGCGACCAGCTTGGTGGCCTGCGGGATTGCAGTCAGTTCGCCAATCCGCGCCGGATCAAAACCCAGCGCCTGCAGATATAAACCCCAGTACGGGATCAATACACCCAACGCGGCAAAATAAAACAGATAAAAACCGGACAGGCGGACATAGAGGCCAAGAGTGAGCATCGGGGATCGCGTGAGAATTCAGCGCAGCTTGCCGACAACGGCGAGCGGAACTTCTACAATGCGCCCTGATAACGACAAACTGATCTCCACAAGGGGAATTCTCATGTCCGCTCCGATTTTTTCGCGCCGTGATTTTTTGCGGCTGTCCAGCATTGTCACTTTGGGCGCCACCGTAGCCGCCTGTGCCGGTTATCCGGCGCTGGCGGAACAGGATATGCCGCCGCAAATACCCAGGACGCCCGGCGGCGCCACCGCCGATCCGGCCACTGATGCCGGACACAGCCCTGCTGAAGCGGCGATGACGTCGCCCCAGCACGCCTTGCAGCGGCTGATGGATGGCAACCAGCGCTTCGTCACCAACCGTCTTACAGACCCCAACCGTTCGCCCCAGCGGCGTGCGGAGATAGCCAAATCGCAGCAGCCTTTCGCCACCATCCTTGGCTGCGTGGATTCGCGGGTGCCGCCAGAACTGGTTTTCGACCGTGGCCTGGGCGATCTGTTTGTGATTCGCACCGCCGGTCAGGTCATTGATGAAGCGGTTCTGGGCAGCATCGAGTTTGGCAGCCTTGAACTCAAGATTCCGCTGATCATGGTGCTGGGGCATGAACGCTGCGGCGCGATCAAGGCCAGCATCGAGGCGCTTGAACACAGCGGCGAGCATCGGCGCGGCAAGGGCGAACCTGCCGCCGCGCCGGGTGAAATCGGCTATCTGGTCAAAAGCCTGAAACCCGCCATTGACAAAGCCCACGCCTGGGGCATGGGCGATCTGGCCGAAAACGCCATGCGGGCCAATGTTTCACTCACCGTGCAGCGCCTGAAAAAATCGCCGGTGCTGGCCGCCGCCGAAGAGAGCGGGCGATTAAAAATCGTCGGCGCCCGCTACGATCTGGACAGCGGCGCGGTAGAAATGCTGTTCAATTGATCCGGCAGGGGTCAAAGGCTGCGGATCGCGCCGGGAATCGTCGGCGTAGCCGTGCGCACATCCAGGTTTTGGGCGCGATGACGCAGGGCGTGATCCATCAGCACCAGCGCCAGCATCGCTTCGGCAATCGGCGTGGCGCGGATCCCGACGCAGGGATCGTGGCGGCCTTGGGTCACCACTTCCACCGCCTCGCCCTGAAGATTGATGGTGCGTCCCGGCAGGCGGATGCTGGAGGTGGGTTTCAGCGCCATACTGGCGACAATATCCTGACCGGTGGAAATCCCGCCGACGATCCCGCCTGCATTATTGCTCAGAAAGCCTTCCGGGCTGAGTTCATCGCGGTGTTCAGTGCCGCGCTGTTCCGCGCTGGCAAAACCAGCGCCAATCTCGACACCCTTGACCGCGTTAATACTCATCAGCGCGTGAGCAATATCGGCGTCCAGCCGGTCGAACACCGGTTCGCCCCAGCCCACCGGCGCCCCGCTGGCGATCACCGTCACCCGTGCGCCGATGGAATCGCCGGATTTACGCAGCGCGTCCATAAACTGCTCCAGCTCCGCTACCTTGTCCGGGTCCGGGCAGAAGAAAGGATTGTTGTCCACTTCTTCCCAAACCAGTCTGACTGGCCGGATCGGGCCGAGTTGAGCCAGATAGCCGCGAATCTCCACGCCGTAGCGTTCGCGCAGATATTTTTTGGCGATGGCCCCTGCCGCAACCCGCAGCGCGGTTTCCCGCGCCGAGGAGCGGCCACCGCCACGATAATCTCGCAGGCCATATTTCTGCTGGTAGGAATAATCGGCGTGACCGGGCCGGAACCGATCCATAATCTCGCCGTAATCCCTGGATCGCTGATCCACATTCTCAATCAACAATCCAATCGGCGCGCCGGTGGTTCGGCCCTCGAACACCCCGGACAGGATGCGCACTGCGTCCGGCTCGCGGCGCTGAGTGGTGTGGCGGCTCTTGCCAGGCCGACGGCGATCCAGATCATGTTGCAAATCAGCCTCGGCCAGCGCCAACCCCGGCGGACAGCCGTCCACGATAGCGCCCAGCGCCGGACCGTGGCTTTCGCCAAAGGTGGTGACGGTAAACAGCTTGCCAAAGGTATTGCCGGACATGCGAAAAGACTCCTTGCGCGAAGGCGATGGCGCATCGCGCCACCTGTTATGGAATGGAAGGCACATCATTTGCTTGGTTCAATTTTGTCGCTTTTGCCGGAACCCAACCGATTACCTACACTTTGAATATCCATCATGTCGCACTAAACCAGCGCAGTGTCTTGCCCTCCGCCCACCGGCGCGGACTCACGCCACGCGGCGCCCGTAGCAACAGGACCTGAACATGCATATTCCAGGCTATCAGATCGAGCGCGAACTCGGACAAGGCGGCATGGCGATTGTCTATCTCGCCCTGCAGGAGTCGCTGCGCCGCCCTGTCGCGCTGAAAGTCATCAAGCCGGTTCTCACCACCGATGAAGAATTCGCGCAGCGCTTTCTGCGGGAAGGCCGCATTATCGCCCAGCTCAGCGATCCGCATATCGTCACGGTCTACGACATCGCGTCCTATGAGGGCACCTATTATCTGTCCATGGAGTACCTGCCGGGCGATACGCTGCAACAGCGTATCCGNNGTGCTTACCGACTTCGGCATCGCCAAAACCCTGGGCAGCAGCACGATAATGACGCGCACCGGGCTGTCTATCGGCACCCCGCGTTACATGAGTCCAGAGCAGATTCGTGGTCAGGATGTGGACGCCCGCGCCGATCTTTACAGCTTTGGCATCCTGTTTTACGAGATGCTCACCGGCAACGTGCCCTACAAGGCGGATGACAGCTTTGCGCTGGCGATGATGCATGTCACCGCGCCTATTCCCGATCTGCCGCTGGAGCTGCGCCGCTTTCAGCCGTTGTTGAACAAGCTGCTCGACAAGAACCCCAACCAGCGTTTTCAGGACGGTCAGGAATTCATCGCCGCGCTGGACAACCCGGAAACGATCCCGATCGGTCCGCTCAATATCACCGACCTGACCCGGAAGGGCGCCGCCTCCACCCAACCCCGCCGCCTGAGTTGGAAAGCCGGGGCGCTGGCAGCGATGCTGGCGGGGGTGGCGCTGGCCGGCGGTTCCTGGTTCTGGTTCCTGCGTGCGCCGCCAGCTCCGCCGCCGCTGGTGGTCGTTGCGCCCACGACAACGGTACCGCCTGCCGCCGACCCGGCGGTCCAGCGGCGCGCTGAGGCCGAGCAGCGCCTCGCCCAGGCCCGCCAGCGTCAGCAGGACGGCGCGCTGGAGGACAGCCTCAACCTGATCGATCAGGGCTTGCAGCTTGTGCCCGATCACCCCGAATTACTGACGCTGCGCGAGCAGGTCAACCGGCAAATTACCGATGCTCAAACCCTCAAAATATGGGAAGAACAGCGGCAACAGGCGAAATTGCAGGCGGATCAGTTTTTGGAGCAGGCCCAGCGCGCCCAGCAGGAAGGCGCGCTGGATCGGAGCCTGGTGCATATCGAACAGGGCTTGCAGTCCCTGCCCGATCATCCCGGCCTGCTGACCCTCAAACGCGAGGTTCAGGCGCAATTGGCCAAGAACCAGAGCCAGTCCGAGGCGGCGCGCCAGCAGGCGGCGGCGGAAGAACGGCGTAAGGCGGATCAGGCCCGCCTGCAAGCCGACGCAGAGCAGCGCCGGAGGAAAGCCGATGAGTTCCTGGCCCGGGCGCTGGATTCGCAGCGGAACCGCGCCTACGAGACCAGCCTGATGCAGATTGATCAGGGTTTGCAGCAGGCTCCCGACCACTCCCGGCTGTCGGCGCTGCGCGATGAAGTTCGTCGGCAGTTACGCGACGCCAGGGCGGCGGCGACGCCGGTTCCAACGCCGGTCGAGCCGGTTGATCGCGTGGCTGCCCTGCTCCGGGAATGCGCCGGTCACCTGCAAGCCAACCGGCTGATTTCCGGCAAAGGCGGCAACGCCGCTGACTGTTACGGCAGCGTGCTTAAACGCGATCCAGGCAACCCTGAAGCGCGTGCAGGTCTGGCTCAAATAGCCGACCGCTATGCCGATCTGGCGACGACGGCAATGCGGCGCGGCGACACCAAGGCAGCACAAAATTCGCTCGACAAACTGGAGCAGCTTAACCGCAGCGATCCCCGGATCGCCGGTTTACGCGAGCAATTGGCGGCCCGGACGCAACCCGTGGTTAAAACCCAGACTCCTCCACCCGAACAAGTTGAAACCGAAATCGAAGCGCCTTCAACTCCGATCCGGACGGAACGGCCCACAGAAGCGAAAGCGCCGCCGCTTGATCTGGTCTCAGTCCCTCAGCCCCAGGATCGTTCCTCGCCGGCACCAGCACCCAGTGATGCCGAAACTCGGATTATTGCTCAGGATCGCCATGCCCGACTGTCCAGGACCGAAACCGGGGATAGCGTCAGCATGCAGGTGACGGTAGCCCCCCAAGGCATTCTCGATGGCCGCCCGTCAGAACCGTCTGATGTATCGGCCAAGCCGGGCAGCGCCGAGCAAGCCTGGGCCGCGATCAAGAACAGCGCCGATCCCGCCGAGATCGAACAGTTCCTTTCCACTTATCCCAAAAGCCGGCAGGCTTCCTCCGCCCGCGCCAAATTAAAGCAGTTGCAACAACAGCCCTCTGCGCCGACATTGCTGAAAGTCCGGGCTAACCTGGACGACGCCGAGGTCTGGATTAACGGACGCAATGTTGGAACGACGCCACTGGAAGTTGAGCTTAAACCGGGTTCCTATAAGGTGCGGGTTCGCCGCGAGGGTTATACCGACTGGAATGGACAGGTGGATCTCAGGGCCGGCGACGAAAGCGCCCTCTCAGCCGTTCTGCCCCGAAAACCGGATGCCACTGTTGCCAAACCCGCCACACCACCACCGGTATCAGAACCGGAACCGGAACCGGAACCCCCGAAACCGCGGGTCCCGGACAATCAAACCGTGGCCAAGGCCGATCAGTCTGGGGCGTCCACCCATTGCCTGCGCGGCAATTGCGAGAATGGCGAAGGGACTTACCGCTATCCAGACGGCAGTGAATATTCGGGACAGTTCCGCGACGCCAAGATGCATGGACAAGGCACTTATGTCTATGCAGGCCGTGGGGAGAAGTACACCGGTGAGTGGCGCAACGGCGTGATCAACGGCCAAGGCACCTATTATTACCGCAGCGGCAACCGCTATAACGGCGAATGGCGCAACGGACGCAAGCACGGTCAGGGGACTTACCTCTACGCCGACCGTGGCGATAAATACGTCGGCGACTTCGCCAATGATCAGCCCAGCGGCCAGGGTGTGTACTACTACAGCAACGGCGACCGCTACGAGGGCGAATGGCGTAATGGGCGCAAGAATGGACAGGGCGTACTGTACGAGGGTGGGCAGAAGATCGTCGGCGAGTGGCAGAACGACCAGAAAATCCGGGTGAAGGTGGAACCGTGATCGGGCGATTACCAAGGCTGATTCTTCAAGGGGTTGGGTAGGCTTGGAGCCTACCCCCAACCGGAGCCGTGCGTTTTGCGCCTGGCTGTATTAACGATGTTGCAGCGGGTGCATCATCCGGCGCGGCACACCCGGCCAGCCATACGGAATGAAGTCCGTGTTGTTTTCTTCCAGGCACCTGACCGAGTGCAACTGGGTGCCCTTAATGGGCGCATCTCCACCGTAACCGCCACAATAGTTGCCGCCGCTTGCGCTAACGCATGACGTTGCGCCGCGATACGGACAGCTATATTTATCCACCGGCATCAACCCTTCGCTGCCATAGCGCTTGGCTTTCACCGGACGGGTCATATCGCTTTTCATTTTGAATCCCTCGCTTTGGTGGTCAGTGGCGCTACCCCCTCCCTGAGCGCCATTTTTTGATTTTTTATAGGATGTTATCGCTTAAATTCTATCTCCGGGGCGGTTAATATCAAGATTTGTAACCTCGGAGTAAATCAGGGGTTTCGTGAGCGCTATCATGGTTTTCCCTAAGATAGATTAGGATGCCGGACCGGAAAATTTCGCAACCTCGCCTATTCACCCTCAACAACGGCTTTAGTCATGAAAACCCGGATCAGTTTCAGCGGTTTGCTCATTGCCGCCGGCGTTTTGGGCTGCCTGGTTACACTGACCGGTTTCGCCGGGAATTTCTGGTGGGTCTTTGAACTCACTGCGCATTTCCGGGTGCAGTACGCGCTTGCCTTGAGCGCCTTCGCGGTCATTCTGTTGCCGATACGTCAATGGCGCTGGGCGGCGATATTCGGAACCTTTGCCCTGCTCAACGCAGTGGTCATCGCCCCGGCATTCTGGAGCGGCGAGAATTTCACGACGCGGACTGTCGGTGATGAACTGCCCGTGTTGCGGGCCTTGCTCGCCAACGTCAATGTCGACAACCGCGACCACGAACGCATCCGGCGGACCATCGCTGAGTTTGATCCCGATGTGGTGGTGCTGCTGGAGGCAACGCCATGGCTGCTCGATCATCTGCGCGATCTGAACCCNNTCCTCCGCTCGCGTCATTCATCTCGGCGATGCGGGCCTGCCCGCCATTGTGGCGGTGATCGCCGCGAGCGGGCATCCGTTTGGCTTGATCGGAGTTCACCCGTGGCCGCCCGTCAGCGCCAAGCTCGCCCAAGGCCGCAATGAACAACTGCATCAACTGGCGATGCTGATCCGCCAGACTCCGTTACCGCTGCTGGTGCTGGGCGATCTTAACGCCTCGCCGTGGTCGCCGTATTTTGCGCGCCTGCTCGCCGATTCCGGTTTGCGCGACAGCCTGCAAGGACGTGGCATCCAGCCTTCCTGGCCTGCGGGCTGGCCGCTGCTGTGGACGCCGATTGACCATGTTCTGTTCTCTGAAGGAATCCAGATTCTGCAACGGAAAACCGGGTCGGCCATCGGTTCCGATCATTATCCGGTCATTGTCGAATTCCAGGTCCTCCGCCCATAATGACCGTTCCATCCATCCACCCCATCCTGCCGGAGGCCGCTTGCCCATGAATTCTCGCTGCGACTCCCCCTGGATTTCGCTCATCGAATCCGACCGAATTTCCAGTGCTTCCAGGCGCACGTTTCTCACCCGATTGGCGACCCTGTTCACAACCGCCGGCCTCGGTATTCTGCCGCAATCCGGCACGGCAGCCCGGTGGATGGAGCCACCGCCCGTCATCGGCCCGAGCGAACCGGCGCGCTACTTCCAGCCTCCGATCCCGTACCGAAATCAGCGATCAGAACCCGCTGATCTCAATGCCATGGTCCAGCGCTATTTGACGTGGTTGCGCCAGACCGGGCGGCTGGCGACGAATGAACGCACGGCCTGGCTAGTCTATGATTTCACCAGCCGGCAATTCCTGGTCACGATCAACGCCAGTACGCCCTATCAAAGCGCCAGCATGATCAAGCCGTTCATTGCACTGGCGTTTTTCCACAAGGTGTGGGAGGGCAAACTTGGCTACACCCCGTTCCATCGTCAGCGCATGGAAGCGATGATCCAGCGCAGCGACAACCGCGCCACCAACTATTTCATTGAGTTATTGAACCGAACCAGCCACCGCTCCGGTCCCGCCGAGGCGGAACGCACGCTCAAGCAGCGTCATCCCGGCGTTTTCCGCCATACCCGGATCGTTGAGTACATCCCTGGCGGCGGGCGGACTTACCGCAACCGGGCTTCCGCCCTCGACTATCATCGCTTCCTGCAAGCGCTCTGGTACGACCAGCTGCCCTATTCCGGCGAACTCAGGCGGTTGATGTATCTTCCGAACCGGGATCGGATGTACACCGGCGCGGCGGGGGTGGCGCGGCAGACCCAGGTTCTCGACAAGACCGGCACCACGGCGCGGCTGTGCGGCGATATGGGCATTCTGGTGGCCCGTGGCCGCGACGGACGGAGCTATCCCTATACCTTCATCGGCATCATCGAAAAGGCCCAACCGACCCAGAACTATCCGATCTGGCAGCAGGCGCGCGGCGATGTGATCCGGGAAATATCCGGCATGGTGTATGAACAGTTGAAACGTATTTACAATCTGGTGTGATCCGGGTCAGCAAGGCTTCGGTCGGCGTTGCAGCATCCACCCCCTGCGGTCCCGAGCTCAATCCTCGTCGCGGTCAGCGAGCAAATCCTCTTCATCGCTCACCTCATCTTCGTCCTTGACTGCATCCTCATCTTTATCGTAGCCCAGATCGTCCGATTCCATTTCATCGAAGGGGCCGGACCAGTCCTCCGGGGCCTCGATGGATTCAATCGGCAACTCGTACCAGGCGTCCAAATCCAGTTCTTCCAATTCGCCATCGAAGTATTGGATTTCGATGGTCTGGGCATCCTCATCCAAGGCGACGACCTCGAAATCGTTGCCGGTTTCCTGATTGCGATACCAATTGCCGATGATGGGATCAACGTCGCTCATGACCGATCTCCTGCTGGGGCGGGTATGGGTAGGGCGCCGGCGGGCAGACCGGCTTGGCTTGCGCCGTCAATTTTGAACAATCCTCCTCCTACAATTCAACCTTGGAATTGCGGAAATTCAACCAGGCGCTAAAAAACCCGGCCCTTCAGGGAAGGGCCGGGTTTACATTACGGCTTCGGCCTGCCACAACCCAGGCTGCGGCAAGCCGCTCAGCGCTACTTGACGGCGCGGTTATCCACCAGATCGCTGACCACATTCGGATCGGCCAGCGTCGAAGTGTCGCCCAGGGCATCCACTTCATTGGCGGCGATCTTGCGCAGGATACGGCGCATGATNNTTGCCGGAACGGGTCTTGGGCAGGCCGGGCGCCCATTGCAACTCGTCGGGCGAAGCAATCGGACCGATTTCCTTGCGAACGTGGGCGATCAGTTCCTTGCGCAAGGCTTCGGTCGGCTCGATGCCCAGTTTCAGGGTGACATAGGCGTAGATGCCCTGGCCCTTGATATCATGCGGATAGCCGACCACGGCGGCCTCAGCGACCGCCGGATGCAGCACCAAGGCCGATTCGACTTCAGCGGTGCCCATGCGGTGCCCGGAAACATTGATCACATCGTCCACCCGACCGGTGATCCAGTAATAGCCATCCTCGTCGCGGCGGGCGCCGTCACCGGTGAAATACAGCCCCTTGTACATCGAGAAATAGGTGTCGATGAAGCGCTGATGGTCCCCGTACACGGTGCGCATGATCCCCGGCCAGGGGCGGGTGATAACCAGATTGCCGTCGGTGGCGCCCTCCAGGAACTGACCTTCGGCATCCACCATCGCCGGGCACACGCCAAAGAACGGGCGAGTAGCGGAACCGGGCTTGAGCGTGGTAGCGCCGGGCAGCGGGGTGATCAGGATGCCGCCGGTCTCGGTCTGCCACCAGGTGTCGACAATCGGGCAGCGGCCATCGCCGACATTGTGGTAGTACCACTCCCAGGCTTCGGGATTGATCGGCTCGCCCACTGAACCCAGCAGCCGCAGCGACTTGCGGGAGGTNNGTGTAGAAAATGTTGACCTGATGCTTGTCCACCACTTCCCAGAACCGGCTCACGTTCGGGTAGGTCGGGATGCCTTCAAACATCAGCGTGGTGGCGCCATTGGTCAAGGGGCCGTAAACGATGTAGGAATGGCCGGTGACCCAGCCCACGTCAGCGGTACACCAGTAGATGTCGCCGTCGTGATAGTCAAAGATATATTTGTGGGTGATCGCCGTATGCAGCAGATAGCCGCCGGTGGTGTGCAACACGCCTTTGGGCTTGCCGGTGGAGCCGGAGGTATAGAGGATGAACANNATCGCCGCCGGTGCGCTTGACCACCACGGTCTTCTGCACGCTCGGCGTACTCTGCACCGCCTTGTCGATATTGGCCTTCATCGGCACCTTGCGCCCGCCGCGCATCCCTTCGTCGGAAGTAATGACCAGGTTGCAGGTCGCGTCGAGGATGCGATCCTTGAGCGAATCGGGCGAGAAGCCGCCGAAGACGATGGAGTGAATGGCGCCGATGCGGGTGCAGGCCAGCATGGCGACTGCGGTTTCCGGGATCATCGGCATGTAGATGCAGATTCGATCTCCCTTCTTGACGCCCAGTCCCTTGAGTACATTGGCAAACTTGCATACATCCGTATGCAACTGCTTATAAGTGACTTTGCGGTCTTCGTTGGGGCTGTCGCCTTCCCAGATGATCGCGACCTGATCGCCGCGCGTCGCCAGATGGCGATCCAGGCAGTTGTAGCTCACATTAAGCGTGGCCCCCTCGAACCAGCGAATATGGCCCTTGGTGAAATCCCAGTCCAGCACCTTGTCCCAGGGCTTGAACCAGGTGACAAATTGCTTGGCCTGATCCGCCCAGAACCCCGCCGGGTCATCAACCGAGCGTTTATACATTTCCTGATATTGCGCGTCGTTGATCCAGGCGTGGGCGGCAACTTCGGCAGGCACCGGATAGAGTTTGGCGTCGGACATTACAGTCTCCAATGATGGTGGTCAGTCTAAGGTGCATCGGGGAAAGGGTTCGCGGAAAACACCGCAAGCGGAATCTTGCGAACCTGTTTTTTGATATTTCAGCTTAGCCTAAAAATTTATTAAATGTAGTCAATCCACGGTGGGATGCGAGCGGGTGGTTTAATCCAGCACGGCTCCCAACATGAACTCATGCAAGCGGGTTTGCTCACGGAGCATTCGGGATATGAAGCGCAGCGCAGGTTAGCGCATCCGCCCGTCGCCAATGGGCCAATGCCCAGTCCAGGATGACCGGCGGGGGTTCCCGCGCTAAATCAGACGGCGGTTGTTGCCCCAGAAAGCGTAAAGCCTCCCACAAGGCCGGGCCGGGATTGCGCTCATCCAACGGCGGCGCTCCGGTCTGTTTGCTCAGCTTGTCGCCACGGGAATCCACCGCCACGGGCAAATGCGCATAATCGGGGGTGGGCAAATTGAGCAGGCGCTGCAAATAAATCTGCCGGGGCGTGGAATCCAGCAAGTCGCTGCCACGCACAACCTGGCTGATACCCTGGTCGGCGTCATCCACCACGACCGCCAGTTGATAGGCGAACAAGCCGTCGGCGCGGCGAATGATGAAATCGCCAACCTCGCTTTCCAGCCGTTGCCGATAGTCGCCCTGAAGCGCGTCGCGGAACGTGATCGGCGCATCATGCACCCGCAGGCGAATGGCGCAAGGCCGATCCAGCCGACGGACGCCGCAGCGACAGGTCCCTGGGTAGATCGGGCTGCCGTCACGGGCGCGGGGATTACCCGCCAGTTCCCGTCGGGTGCAGGCGCAGGGATAAGCCAGTCCGGCGCGCAACAGGCGCTCCAGCGCCGCTTGATAGAGTTCCGTCCGCTGACTTTGATAGCACACCGGCCCGTCCCAGTGCAGCCCGCACTGTTCGAGGGTGCGCAAGATGGCGTCCGCCGCTCCCGGCACGGCGCGAGGGGTATCTACATCTTCGATGCGTAGCAACCATTCCCCACCGCGCCGCCGCGCCTCCAGAAAACTGCCCAGCGCGGCGATCAGCGAACCCAAATGCAGCAGGCCGGTTGGGGATGGCGCAAACCGACCGCGTACTTTACGAGCCGAGACTAACCCCCCCGCTTTTCGTGCACTTCTTCCAGCATCTTGCAATCAATGCACAGCGTAGCGGTCGGTCTGGCTCGCATCCGGGGCAGCCCAATCGCAACGCCACAGGTTTCACAATAACCGTAGTCGCCGCTTTCGATCTGAGCCAGGGATTCACTGATCTTCTTCAGCAGCTTGCGTTCCCGATCACGGGTGCGCAGCTCAAGGCTGAATTCTTCCTCCTGGGTAGCGCGGTCGTTGGGATCAGGGAACGCAGTGGCCTCATCCTGCATGTGGTTAACCGTGCGGCCCACTTCGTCCAGCAGGTTCTGTTTCCACTCCAGCAGCACTTGGCGGAAAGCAGCCAACTGCGCATCATTCATGTACTCCCCATCGTCGGCGGATGAATCGGACAAGGGCATCCTCTGCGCAAGCGGATTGGTGGCGACCATAGCGATTCGCTCCTGCATTTGCAGTCAAGCCAGCGTGGCGGACGCGCCATCAAGCCGTCCGTCACGACGCTGGCGTCATCAAGGTGTGGCGCCATCAGTGAAAATGTACCGCAGCCGGTTTCCCGTGGCAAAAATATGCAGTCGAAACTTTGCGCCGCCCCCGCGATACCGCAGGGCATTGCCTGTGAGCGCGCTGCATTAGAATTGCTCTTCGGTCAGCGCCATGATCGAAACGCCGCCCTTCTGGATTGAACTGAGCAGAGCGGTGGCCTTGGGCAGCACATGTTCGGCGTAGAAACGCGCGCTGATCAGTTTGGCTTCGTAGAACAGGGGATCATCGCCGGCCATCAACTTGCGCTGCGCCGCTTGCGCCGCCCGCGCCATTTGCCAGCCGCCACAGACCGTACCCGCCAGCATCAGGTAATCCACCGATACCGCCATCACCGAATTGGCGTCGCGGGTAGCCAATATCCACTGGGTAGCCTCAGCCAATGCCCACACTCCGTCGCACAAGCCAGCGCGAATCGCGGCCATGTCATCGCCGGGCGCCTGACCCAAACTTTCGGCAACCGTTTCCATCTCGGCAATCAGCGCCCGCATGGTTGCGCCTTGATCCATGTTCAACTTGCGGCCCGCCAGATCAGCGGCCTGAATCCCGGTAGTCCCCTCATAGATGGTCATGATGCGGGAATCGCGCAGATGCTGGCAGGCGCCGGTTTCCTCGACGAAACCCATGCCGCCGTGAACCTGCACCCCCAGCGAGGCGATGTCGATGCCGATCTCGGTGAACCAGCCCTTGACCACTGGAATCAGCAGATCCACCCGCGCCTGATGGACCTTGCGGGTCGCGGCATCGGGATGGTAGCGCGCCAGATCCATATATCCGGCCACCACATAGGCCAGCGCCCGCATCGCCTCGTTCTGGGACTTCATGGTCATCAACATCCGTCGCACATCGGGATGATGAATGATGGTCACCCGGTCGCCGCTCCTGGCGTTGACCGTTCGACCCTGCACCCGATCCCTGGCGTATTCGCGGGCGGCCTGATAGGCGCGCTCGGCGATGGCCAGCCCTTGTAACCCGACCTTGAAACGGGCCTCGTTCATCATGATGAACATGTAGGCCAGGCCCTTGTTTTCCTCGCCGACCCGATAGCCCACCGCGCCGTCCTGATCGCCGAAAGCCATCACGCAGGTCGGGCTGGCGTGGATGCCCAGCTTGTGTTCGAGGGACACGGCATGCACATCGTTGCGTGCGCCCAGTGAGCCATCCGGGTTGACCAGGAACTTGGGCACAATAAACAGCGAGATGCCCTTGACTCCCTCCGGGGCGTCCGGGGTGCGGGCCAGCACCAGATGAATGGTGTTCGGGGTCATGTTGTGTTCGCCCCAGGTGATAAAAATTTTCTGGCCGAAGATGCGGTACTGATCGCCATCCGGCACGGCGCGGGTGCGCACTGCCGATAGATCGGAACCGGCCTGCGACTCGGTCAGGTTCATGGTGCCGGTCCATTCACCGCTGATCATTTTCGGCAGATACAGCGCCTTCTGTTCAGCGGAACCGACATGGCTGATCGCTGCGATGGCGCCGGCGTTGAGCAGAGGGCACAACGCGAAGGACATGTTGGCGGAGTTCCACATCTCCTGAGTGGCGGTGTTAATGATCTCCGGCAGCCCTTGTCCGCCAAATTCGGCAGGACAGCCGATGCCGTTCCAGCCGCCTTCGATAAACTGGTGATAGGCTTCGGCAAAACCATCGGCAGGAATCACGCCGTTCTCCGGCGATATGCGCGCGCCCTGGATATCGCCGACTTTATTGAGCGGCGCCAGCACTTCCGTCGCCAGCTTGGCTGCCTCCTCCAGCACGGCTTCGAGCAATCCGGGACCGACTTCCTGTTCGGCGAACGCCGGCAACGCAGCGACTTCAGCCAGGCCGGCCAATTCGTTGATGACAAACTGCATATCGCGGGTTGGAGCGGAATAGGTCGTCATAAATACCTCTTCTGGGGAGAGTTGCGATAAAGATCAGGACGTTTGAATCTGTTCAGGAACCACTCGGAGCGAACGGGTCGAACTCCGTTTTTCACCGATGCATGGCCCTTTGGCAAGCTCAGGGCAAACAGATAGGGTTCAGGGATGAGCGCCGCTGGATCAGCGGCGCAGGAGCAGGATAGGAATGCTTAGCCAGCGGCTTTCAGTTTGTCCAATTCCTTGGACAGTTCGGGAATGGCGGTAAACAGGTCAGCCACCAGACCATAGTCGGCGACCTGAAAAATCGGCGCTTCCTCGTCCTTATTGATGGCGACGATCACCTTGCTGTCCTTCATCCCGGCCAAATGCTGGATGGCGCCGGAGATGCCGACCGCGATATAGAGTTCGGGCGCGACCACCTTGCCGGTTTGGCCCACCTGGTAATCATTCGGCACGAAGCCGGCGTCTACGGCGGCGCGGGATGCGCCTACCGCTGCGCCCAGCTTGTCGGCCACCTCCTCCAGCAGCTTGAAATTGTCGCCGCTGCCCATGCCGCGCCCACCGGAGACGATGATGCGGGCGGCGGTCAATTCGGGGCGGTCGGACTGGGTCAACTGCTGGCCGACGAAGCTGGATACGCCGGCGTCGGCGGCGGGGGCTGCGGTTTCAATACTGGCGGAACCGCCCGTCGCCGGGGCGGCGGGGAAAGCGGTGCCGCGCACGGTCATNNTATTCTTGCCGCTGGCGGTCGAGGGGGCCAGGATGTGGCTGTAACCGCCGGCCAGGCTGACCACCAGCGCCGCCATATTCTCGGCCAGCTGATGGGCATAGTGCGGTGCATCGGCCCGCAGCACTTTTTTGACGCCGGCGACTTGGGCGGCAGCCTCAGCGACTGTACCGCAGCCGTGACCGGCCACCAGCACGGCGATATCGCTGCCGAGTTGCGTGGCGGCGGTGATGGTGTTCAGAGTGGCCGCCTTGAGGGTGGCGTTATCGTGTTCGGCAATAACCAGAATGCTCATGACTCGTTACCTAAGGCGTTAGATGGCGTGCGCTTCATTGTGGAGTTTGTCGACCAGAGTAGCGACAGTATCAACCTTGATGCCCGCCTGCCGTTTGGGCGGCTCCTGCACCTTAAGGGTGATCAAGCGTGGCGCGGCATCCACGCCCAAATCCGCCGGTTTGAATACGGCCAGCGGCTTTTTCTTGGCTTTCATGATGTTAGGCAACTTGACGAAGCGTGGCTCGTTCAACCGCAGGTCGGCAGTAATTACCGCCGGCAGCTTCAGCGCCACGGTTTCCAGCCCGCCATCCACTTCGCGGGTGACGTTGACCGCGCCGGCGCCGACCTCGACCTTGGAGGCAAAGGCGCCTTGCGGCCGGCCCAGCAGCGCCGCCAGCATCTGGCCGGTCTGGTTGGCGTCGTCGTCAATGGCCTGCTTGCCGAGGATGATCAGATCGGGTTTTTCCTGCTCGACCACCGCCTTGAGCAGTTTGGCGACCGCCAGCGGTTGCAGCTCGACATCGGTTTCCACCAGGATGCCCCGGTCGGCACCCATCGCCAGCGCGGTGCGGATCGTGTCCTGACAGGCGGCGACGCCCAGCGAGACCGCCACGATCTCCTTGGCCGCTCCCGCTTCCTGCAAGCGGATTGCTTCCTCCACCGCAATCTCATCGAACGGATTCATGGACATCTTGACATTGGCGGTTTCCACCCCGGAACCGTCCGCCTTGGCTCGAACCTTGACGTTGTAATCAACCACCCGTTTTACCGCGACTAGAATTTTCATTGTTCACCTTTGGGTTGAGAGTGTCTGCGTTCTGGAATTTTGGAATGGCGCTAAACCCTAGTGGAACATGGTATTTAGTCCCTCCTGGCGATGCAATGCATTTATTGGCTATGCGGCTGGACGGAAGTTTCGCCACGCCTCTGCCGCTGGTGTAGGCTATGCGCCCGCCCCCCTCATCTGGAGAAATGCATGTACTCGACCCATGAAGGCTATAACGACAGCATCCACGGCTACTATCTGGAAGATCTGGAAGTGGGCATGAGCGCCTCTCACGCCAAGACCGTCACCGAAACCGATGTGGTGATGTTCGCGGGGCTGACCGGCGACAACAACCCGGTGCATTGCAACGAGGTGTTCGCCGCGCGCACCCAGTTCAAGACCCGCATCGCCCACGGCATGTTCTGCGCCGGCCTCATTTCCTGCGTGGCGGGCACCCGTCTGCCGGGGCCGGGTTCGATCTATGTGGATCAGCAATTGCGCTTCAAGGCGCCGGTGCGCATCGGCGATACCGTCACCGCCACCTGCACCATCCAGGAAATCATCCCGGAACGGCGCCGGGTGATCATGAGTACCCTTTGCACCGTGGCCGATCAGGTTGTGGTGGAAGGCAACGCCACCTTCATGGTGAGCCGCCGCAACAAATCCTGAGTTCGCCGCCCAATCCGGCGATGCCGGGTCACGCTCCAGCCCGGCGGCGGCTCACTCTTCCATAACGACCCGGAAGCCGGTCATGGCGTCTTGAGAGCCGGGTTTGCGGGGCAGACGCACCGCAGATCGCAATTCGCCGGCGCCGCTGTTCCAGGAACCGCCGCGCACCACCCGCTGGCCTTCGTTGGAGCGCCGGGTTGAACAGCGCTGTTCCGCGCCACTGTAGCTCGAATCGTATTCCGAGCAGGTCCACTCCCGGACATTGCCAGCCATATCGCGCAGTTCCAAGGCGTTCGGCGGATAACTGCCGACCGGCGCGGTGATCGCTTGTCCATCATCCAGACTGCCGATGGAAGCGCCGGTCGGGTCGTTACGGTCGGAAAAATTGGCGTAGCGCGGGTCAATGTCGTTGCCCCAATAATAACGGGTCGCCGTGCCGGCCCGGGCGGCGCGTTCCCACTCGGCTTCGGTGGGCAACCGGAATCGCTTGCCGGCGCCAGCCTCCCACGAAAGCCACTCGGCGAAAGCGATGGCGTCGTCCCAGTTCAAATTGACCACGGGCTGAGTATCGCCATTCAGGGAGCGCCCCTGGAAGACGCCGCTGCTGTAGCCGGGTTTGAAGCGCCGGTATTGACTGTTGGTAACTTCAGTCTTGCCGATCCAGAACCCTTTGATGCAGACCTGGTGCAATGTTTCGTCGCTATTGCGATCCCGTTCAGCGGCGGGACTGCCCATGTTGAAACAACCGCCCTCGACCCAACTGAGTTCCAGTCCCGTGATGGGATCGGTTCGGGTTTTGGTGTTGGCGCTGGGCTGCTGGGCCGCCAGCAACTCGGCACGGACGGTAGCTATAGCCAGATGGCCGGAATCCAGGGTCGCCGCCCGATTCAGATAATGATCGGCCAGCGCCCAGTTCTTATTGGTGATGGCCCGGCGGGCCTGGTCGATGTGACCGGCGATTTCCGCCTCGCGGCGCTGGGCTTCTTCCTCGCCGCGCTGCGTTGTTTCCTGCTGTTGCTGAACGGTCGTTTCCTGGTGATGCTGTTCCTGGAGCGTCTTGAAATACTCATAGGCGAGAATTCCCGTTCCCGACAAACCCGATACGGCGAAGACCGTAAGCAGCACCCGCGTCCAGTGGATGGATCGAACCGGACCGGATTCCACCACCGCCGAGGGCGACGAAGGAGCTGACTCGCTACGATCCGTGGAAATCGGAGCAGAAGTGGAAGTCGGTGTTTCCAGCAGACGATTGCTGGGGATGCTGTTTCGCCGGGACAGCGGGGCTTTTTTCAGGTAGGTGACTGCTGACTGTGGCGAGCGTTTGAGCAGGGGGGTTGAGGGTCGCGACTGGGGTTGGGACACTGCTTCGGTCTCAGTCGCATCAGGCTGATTGGGGATTGACGGCAGCGCGAATTCGTCCAGATGATCCCATACATTTTCCAGCAACGGCAAGGCGGCGTCGGCTGGCGTAGTTTGTGGAGTCACCGAGTGCAATTCGAACCGCTCGGGTTGGGACAGGGACGGTGCGCGGCCCGCAAGGGTCCCGTCAAGATCGGAACCACCGGTGGCTGGGCGGGAGTCGGCCCGGCGGGAAGGGTGCAACATGTCCAGCGCTGGCGGATGATCCGGTGTCTGGTTGGCGCCCCCCGGCCAATTGGCGCGGGTTGATGACGCTGACGATTCCGAACCCGCCACGGCGGAGCCAAAACGCGCTGCGCTTATCGATGAGGGTAAATCCAGGAACTCGGAGTGGATAGGCGGCAGTTGAGAAAAATCCGCCGCAATATTCGCCGGATCGGTGGCCTGCAACGACTCCCGCATGGCGGCTACGCTTTGGAAGCGATCTTCGGGACGGACCGCCAGTGCCTGGTCAACCGTATACAATAAACCGCGTGAATACAGTCCGGCGCCAACTTCGATAGCCGGGTGTACCGGATCCTTGAGTACTCGACCGGGCGCTTCGATGGGCGGCGCGCCGGTGATGCAGCGATACAGCACCGCACCGAGCGCGTAAAGGTCGGTCCAGGGGCCATAGTCATCGCCGACCGTAACGTATTGCTCAATGGGAGAGTAGCCGGGCGTGACGACGCTGGTGACGCTGCGGGTGCGCCGCCCCAGCGCCTGACGGGCGGCACCGAAGTCAATCAGGATGACACGGTTGTCACTTTTACGGACGTACAGGTTGCTGGGTTTGAGATCGCGGTGCAGGTAACCTTGGGTGTGGACGGCCTCCAGCGCCGGCAGGACATCGCCCAGCAGGCGAAGCAGGTCCGGCTCCGGCAGAATTCCGCCGCGCTGCAATGACGTACTCAGTGATTCGCCCTCCTCGTATTCCATCACGATGTAGGCGCTGCCGTTCATGGTGAAGTAATCGCGCACCCGCACCACGCCGGGGTGGTTGATTTGCACCAGAATCTTGGCTTCGTCGAGGAACCGCTGCAATCCCCATTCGTAACACGGCGGCTCGCCGCTCCGGGCCGGGATCTGGCCTTGGGCATTGGCGCGGACGGTGGTGCCGTTGTGATCGCGGTAGGCCCACTCCGCCGGGAAATACTCCTTGATGGCGACTTCGTTTTCCAGCGCTTCGTGCATGGCCTTGTAGGTAATGCCGAAACCGCCGGCGCCCAGCACGCCTTCAATCTGATAACGGTGCAGGCTATAGCCGGTGGGCAGCGCGTTGGTTTCCTCAGCCATCGGTCTTCCCTTTCAGTAAATATGATGAGCGTGCAGGGCAGCGATCAGGGAAAACAGGGGAGTGCTAACGACCGAACCAGGATGCAAACCCTGCCGACAGGCGCTGCAGCCAGCCGGATGAAGCGTCAACGCCATTCGGGTCCGTGCGCAATAGCACCAGCGTTGCGTTGTCAGCCGCCGCGCCGCCGCGCTGCGCCGCCTGCTCGGTCAACAGCCGGGCGGCAGCATCGGGGCTGTTGGCAAGGGCGGCGATCCATATTTGGGATTCGGTCACATGCTCCCAGACGCCATCCGAACACAGCGCCAGCAGATCGCCCGCACGGATTGAAAATCGGCCCAAATCGGGTTTGGGCGCATCCTCACCACCCATAGAGCGATAGAGCCGGTTCTGTGCGGGATGCGTCGCCATTTCGGATTCTTGGATTTCACCCAAATCCATGAGTAACTGCACGGCGGAGTGATCGCGGGTGCGCATCAGGCGCTGCCCATCCCGGAAATGATAGAGCCGGCTGTCGCCGATATTCAGCCAGTGGGCCTGATTGCGGTCAATCCAGACCATAACCACCGTGCTGCGGGCGGTTTCCGACTGGCGGTTGATGGTCTCGTGCATGCGTCGACAGAGGCGATCAAGTTCGGCGGACGGATTGGCGCGCAGCGCCGCCGGCGGGTTCTGGATGAAATCGCGGGCCACATCAATCACGATCTGCGCGCCCAGAGCGCCACCCACATGACCGCCCATGCCATCCGCCAGAATAGCCAGAAGGCCATTCTTTCCGGGCGGCTGGAAAACGGCCCAGCGATCCTGCTGTTCGTGGCGTCCGCCCTGCTGGCTGGCGCCGCCCCACTGCCATAGGCGGGGAGGGTTGGAGGTGTGGAGGGTCATGGTGGCATCTTCAGCAGCGTGGCGGATGAGCGGCGGGTGGTTGAAGGAGGGATCGCGTGGAGGCTGGCGCGAATTCACAACGATCCCCGCACTCTGACGGCAATGCCCTTATGTTACCCGACGATCAGGGATAAACCACCCAAAATGTCGGCGCGCAAGGGAGTGATGCCGGTGTGCGCTGATCCTACAGCAACTTGAGGACTTCTTCGGCGTGGTTGGCGCAATCGGGCTTGTCAATGATGTGGGCGATGTGGCCGTTTTCGTCAATGATGAAGGTAATGCGGCTGGCCATGCCCATCAGATTCATCGCTGCGCCCAGGAAGCCGTCGCCCACAGCGCCGTAAGCCTTGCCGATGGCGCCGTCGGTGTCGGCCACCAGCGGGAAGTTGAGCTGATACTTGGTGGTGAAACGCTGGTGGGAAGCGTCGTCCTGGGTGGACACGCCGAGAACGGCGGCGCCCCGGTCCCGGATTTCTCCGTAGTGATCGCGCAGAGAGCAGGCCTGCTTGGTGCAGCCGGGGGTGTCGTCCATCGGGTAGAAGTACAGCACCAGCTTCTTGCCGAGATAATTCGCCAGATTAATGGCGCCGCTATCGGTGGTGGCGGTGAACATGGGGGCGGGATCGCCGATTTTCAGTTTCATGATTTGACTCTCACGGGTAGATTTTAGTTATTCAGGGACAGAATGGGGTTGTGGTTCCGGCGCGCGGATTCGCCAAAACCCACCTGGATAGCCACCTCGCAAGGCGGCTGCGTGGAGCGATCCACGCCAGCCTTTGACCGGCCAGTGGTGAAAAGCTCCCAAATCGCGCGCCTTTGCCGATGATGACGGGAAGACGCCCGATCCAGCATTAAATTACCAATAAATTCCCCGGGTGAACTGGGCGAAGGATATTTGCTCCAGTGACGGTTCCTGGGTGTCGGTGGGCTGTTGGCCCTTGGCTGCGCTCGATTCCGGGAATAACCGGAACGCAGTATTCATGATCACGGCGTACAGTTTGGGCGCCACGGCGTGCAGGACCTGGGCGAAAATTCCCACCCGGGTGGCGATGCGCTCCGGCTTGTAGATGATCGCCTGCACGATCAAATCGGCAGCCTCCTCCGGGCTGAGCGTGGGTATGTGCTGATAAAGCTTGGTGGGCGCGATCATCGGCGTGCGCACCAGCGGCATGTTGATGGTGG
Source organism: Competibacteraceae bacterium UBA2788 (assembly GCA_002352185.1). GTDB lineage: Bacteria > Pseudomonadota > Gammaproteobacteria > Competibacterales > Competibacteraceae > Contendibacter. Next base: position 18,742 of record DEHY01000011.1, on the reverse strand, counting down.
TGAACTCGATGCCGCTGTCGGAGAACTCGGCGACCGCGCAGCGCGAGAAAGCATCCAGCGCCGCCTTGGACGAGACGTAGGCTGAAAAGCGCGGGGCGTTGCTCAGCACGCCGATGGAGGAAATATTGATGACGTGGCCGCGCTTCTTTTCCAGCATGGTGGGGATAAAGCCCATGATCAGCCGCAACGCGCCGAAATAGTTGAGCTGCATGGTGCGCTCGTAGTCGTGGAAACGGTCCAGCGAGTGTTCAATCGAACGGCGGATGGAACGGCCCGCGTTGTTGATCAGAATGTCTACTCTGCCGTGATCATCCAGCACCCGGCGGATCAGGGCGTCACAGGAATGAATATCGGCCACGTCAGCGGCATAGATGAAAGCGGAACCGCCCAGCGCCTGAATCTCCTGTTGCGTTTCCCGCAGTTTCTCCTCGGTGCGGGCGACGATCAGAATCTTGGCGCCGGCCTCGGCAATCTTGAGCGCGGCGGCTTTGCCGATGCCGGACGAAGCGCCGGTGATCAGGACGACCTTGTTTTTCACCGCACCGTTCAAGCTGCGGTCAATGAACAGATCCGGGTCAAGATGGCGTTCCCAGTAATCCCACAGCTTCCAGGCGTAGCTTTCCAGCGGCGGCACGGCGATATCGGTGCCTTTCAGCGCCTTCAGCGTTTCCCGGCAGTCAAAGCGGGTGGGATAGTTGACGAAGCGCATCACATCCCCCGGCATTCCCAAATCCTTGAGGATCTGGTCGCGCATCCGTTGCACCGGCTTGATGTGCGCCAGCCCGGCCCGGATGATCTCCGGCACGAAAGCGAACATCAGGGCGTTGACCCGCAGACTCATTTCCGGGGCGTGAGCAACGCGGGCGAAGATATTCAGAATGTCGCCAACCCGGTGCGGATTGGGATCAACCAGATGGAAGCACTGACCATCCAGATGGGGCTGATGGGCAATGTGATCCATCGCGTCCACGATAAAATTGACCGGCACCAGATTCTGTCGGCCGCCCTCGATCCCGATCACCGGCACCCACGGCGGCAACAGCTTGCGCAACTTCTGGATCAGCTTGAAGAAATAGTAGGGGCCGTCAATTTTGTCCATCTCGCCGGTGCGCGAATCGCCGACCACAATGCCGGGCCGGTAGACTCGCCAGGGGCGGGAGCATTCGCGGCGCACGATGCCTTCCGATTCGTGCTTGGTGCGGTAGTAGGGATGATCCAGTTCCTCGGCTTCCTCGAACATATCTTCACGGAACACGCCTTCGTACAAGCCGGCGGCGGCGATGGAACTGGTCAGATGGAAGCAGCCGACTTCGATCGCTTCCGCAAACGCGACGACGTTGCGGGTGCCGGCGACATTAACCTTTTCCTGAATTTCGGCGCTGGCCTTGAGATCATAGATCGCGGCCAGATGGAACAGATGCTGGACCTGACCCTTGAGCCGGGCGAGGTCGGTTTCCGAAACGCCCAGGCGCGGCAGCGTCAGATCGCCGATGATCGGGATCGTGCGGTCAGCACCGGTTCCCCAGCGCAGGCGCAACGTCTCCATCATCGGCAGTTCGCGTTCCAGAATCAGGTAGTAAACCGTGGCGTCGGGCCGTTGCAGCAGCTTTTCGACGAGACGCCGGCCAATGAAGCCGGTAGCGCCGGTGACGAAATAGTTCATGTTGTTCTAGCTCCTGACTTCGGGTGGTTAACAATATTGAATTATAGGAGGGGTCGCCCTGAAAATCCTTGACAAGACCAGTCGCCCGTAGAATCAGCGGAACGAGGAAATGATCCATGAGCAGCGCACAACTTCTGATAGTGATCGCGGTTACGGCACTGGCGTCGAGCCTGTGTACCCTGACCCTGGGACTGGTGGTGTTTCAGCGCTGGTTGCGGCCACGGCTGGAAACCCGGCTGGAGGCGTTCGCCGAGGTGCTGGAAGCGCGGGTGAAGGCAGGCGCGGGCGCGGCGGGCCAGGAATTGCTGGAACCGCTGCGTGCGCAGGTGCGCGGCGGTGTGGAGGATGCCGCCAGCGCGTGGTTGCCGCAGGCGCGCACGGAATTGACGGCGGGGCTGCGGGAGGCGGCGGTAGAGACGCTGCCGGCGTTCCGGGAGGAGGTGCGCAAGGGGTTCGCCGACGCCATTGCTTCACTGGCTACCAGCGAATTGCTGGATCGGACCGCCCGGAAGGTGGTCCGCACCGGTTCATCGCTAATGGAAAGCGGATTAGGTCTGTTGCGGGGCGCTCGCCCGGACCGCCCGGACGAACCGCCGCGCTAACGCCGCCGGGAAGCCGAGCTATGCTGTATTCAGGCGGACTTGAGCGATTCGATCAGATCGACGTACTGCTGCATCGCCGTTTCCTGCGGCGTTCCCTTCAGCTTGGCCCAGGCGTCATATTTGGCGCGGCCCACCAGGTCGGTGAAACCGGGGCGTTTGCCTTCCACATCGCCATTCTCGCCCTGCTTGAAACAGGCATACAGCTGCAACAGCGTGTCGTTGTCGGGCCGCTTGCCGAGTTTCTTGCTGTCTTCAACGGCGGTTTGGAAGCGACGGATCAGATCGGACATGGCGGTTTTTCTCCGGTAGCAAGTAGTTGTGAAGTCAACAGTCAGTGTAGCGGAACCGGCGCGGGGTTCATTGCATGTAATGGCTAGGTGCGGGATGCGGTAAAAACGCAGCGGCCAATTCAGCAAAGTTCCTTGTAATCCCATAGCTTAGAATTTGCGCACTACCATGATTCCGGACTTTTTTATGCCCAAGAAAAAAGACAGCGAGCGCATATCGGGCATCGATACCGCCTGGTTGCGCATGGAGCGTCCCACCAATCTGATGATGATCACCGGCGTGATGATTTGCGCCGAGCCGCTGACCTGCGCACGGTTGCAGGAGGTCATCGAAACCCGCTTTCTGAAATATCACCGTTTCACGCAGCGGGTGGTCCAGAAAACTGCGGGCGCTTTCTGGGAAAGCGATCCTCACTTTGACATCCGGCGGCATCTGTTGCGCACCGCGCTGCCGGGTCAGGCCGACAAGGCCGAGCTGCAAAATCTGGCCAGCGATCTGATGAGCGCTCCGCTGGATTTCTCCAAGCCGCTCTGGCAATTCCACCTGGTTGAGAATTACCAGGGCGGCAGCGCGCTGATCCTGCGCATTCATCACTGTTACGCCGACGGCATCGCGCTGATTCATGTGCTGTTGTCGCTCACCGACGCCTCCGCTTCCATCGCGCCTTCTCCCATCGAAGCCGCAGCGGAGCCGACCGCTTATGGCGGCGTGTTCCGGCGCTTTTTCGATCCGGTGGACAAGGCGGCGCGCACCACGTTCAAGCTGGGCCGGGAACTGGTCGAGGAAGGGGCCGACATCGTCATGCACCCATCCCAGATTCTCGGCTATGCCCGCAACGGCGTCCGGCTGGCGGCGGAGATCGCCCGGCTGGCGCTGATGCAGGACGATTCCAAAACCCGCTACAAGGGGGAGCCGGGGGTATCCAAGCGGGTCGCCTGGGCCGAGCCGCTGGCCCTGTCCGAAGTGAAGGCGGTCGGCAAGGCTTTGGGCGGCTCGGTCAACGATGTGCTGCTGGCGGCGGTGGCTGGCGCGCTGCGCGCCTATCTGGTCGAAAAGGGCGACTCGACGCCCGCCGATCTGGAGGTGCGGGCGGTGATTCCGGTCAACCTGCGGCCGCGTGAGCAGGCAAACCGGCTGGGCAATTTCTTCGGCCTGGTGTTTCTGGCGCTGCCGGTGGGCATCGCCAACCCGCTGGAACGCCTGTACGAAGTGCGGCGGCGGATGAACGAACTCAAGGAATCGTACCAGCCCATCCTGGCGCTGGGCCTGCTGGGCGCGGTCGGCATGGGTCCCAACCTGTTGCAGCAACCACTGCTGGATTTATTGAGCAATAAAGCCTCGGCGGTGATGACCAACGTGCCCGGTCCGCGCGAACCGCTTTATCTGGGCGGGGCGCGCATCGCTGAAATGATGTTCTGGGTGCCGCAGTCCGGTTCTGTCGGCATGGGCGTCAGTATTCTCAGCTATAACGACCGCGTTCATTTCGGCCTGGTCGCAGACAGCGGGATCGTGGCGGATCCGGACGCGATCATCGGCCGCTTTGCGAGCGAATTTGAAAAGCTGCTGTTGATCACGCTGATGAGTCCCTGGGGCGAGGCTGTGGACGCTCGCCAAATCGAGCGTTCGTTCAAAGCGCTCGTCAAGCGCGATCCATAGCCGCGTTTAGGGTGTTTGTTCTAAGTTCTGGTTGCAGAATAAGCATCAAACCCGTCACCGGAGCAGCGTCATGGTTAAGAAAGTCAAAGATAACGTGGATAGCCAGTGGTCCCAGTCGGTGCAGGAATCTGCGCATCTGATCTGGCTGGCCGGATTGGGCGCGTCCGCCAAGGTGAGCGCGGAAGGCAGCAAGCTGTTCGAGGCGCTGGTTGCGGAAGGCGCAAAGATTGAGGAGCGGACCCGTGCGGCCCGCGTCGGCGCGTTGGCGGCAGTGCGTGAAAAAACCGACGCAACCCGTGGCAGGATGACCGATGCCTGGGACAAGGTCGAACAGATTTTCGAGGATCGGCTGGTGCAGGTGCTGGGGCGGCTCGGGATGCCCAACCGCGATGATCTGCTGGAACTGACCCAGCGGGTAGACGCGCTGCACGCGCAGCTTGACGCCTTGCGCAAAGCGCGGGAAGGCCAGCCGTAACCCGCTGGTTTAATGGCGTAGTGCTGATGGTTCACGTAAAGGATTGATGGAGGATTTATGCTCGTTACCCAGCCCGAAAGCATTCAGCGCCAGGCCAGTGGCCCCCGGATTGGCTTGGCGGTCGCCGGTGGCGGGCCAGTAGGACTGGTCTACGAGATCGGCGCGTTGCGGGCGCTCGACGAGGCGCTCGACGGAGTGAATTTCAATCATCTCGAGGTGTACGTCGGCGTCAGTTCCGGCGCGGTGATTGCCGCATTGCTGGCCAACCAGCTCGAAACCGGGCAGATTTGTCACACTTTTATCAGTAATGAATCCGAGGAACATCCGCTCGACCCGCGCATTTTTATGATGCCGGCCTTTGCTGAGTATTGGCGGCGGCTGGCGGCGATGCCGCGACTGACGTGGGAAGCCTTCTGGCGCTATATGCAAAATCCGCTGGATTTGAGCCTGCTGCAATCGCTGACCCGGCTGGGGCGGGCCTTGCCGACCGGATTTTTCGACAACGAGCCGATTCATCAGTATCTGGCCCACATGTGGAGCGGCCCCGGACGGAGCAACGATTTCCGCCGGTTGGCAAACAAGCTGTATGTGGTCGCCGTAGATCTGGATACCGGCGAGTCGGTGGAATTCGGCGCGCCGGGTTACGACCATGTGCCTATTTCGCGGGCGGTGCAGGCCAGCAGCGCGCTGCCGGGACTCTATCCGCCGGTGGAGATTGATGACCGCTACTATGTGGATGGCGCCCTGCGCAAGACCATGCATGCCTCGGTGGCGCTGCGGGAAGGACTGGACCTGTTGCTGTGCCTCAATTCGCTGGTGCCCTTCGACGCTCGCTTGAGCGCCGCGACCGGCAAGCCGACCCAGGTGAGCCGGTTGGTGGAAGGCGGCCTGCCGGTGGTGTTGTCGCAGACGTTCCGGGCGCTGATTCACTCCCGGCTGCAAGTGGGTATGAAAACCTATGACAGCGAATTCGAGCATACCGACGTGGTGCTGTTCGAGCCGAATCGTGACGACGCCAAGATGTTCTTCACCAACGTCTTCAGCTTTTCGGGGCGACACTGGGTCTGCGAACACGCCTATCAGACCACCCGCCGGGATTTGCTGACCCGGCGCGAGGAACTGGAGCCGATTTTTGCCCGGCATGGAGTGCGGATGCGGCTGGACGTGCTGCAAGATACCGAGCGGCATTACTACACCGGTCTACGCAATCAGCGCGGCCTGAGCGCGCCCGCAAAATATCGCGGGCGGCTGGCGGGCGACCTGCATTCGGCGCTGGATCAATTGCAGGACTGGGTGGCCTCGACGCCCGCCGAACGCACACGCTAATCGCATGATAATTTGAGGAGTCACGGCAGGTATTCGCGGCTGATTTGTTGCAGCAGTCGCCGTGCTTCACCGGTCAGAAACGGCGCCACCAGCGATAAAACCTGGTAAACGCCCAGCGCGAGATGGTCGCTATCGTTGTTGGGCGTGGAGCCGCCGCGAACGCTTTGGAAGTTCAGCCAATACGTTGCCACCACCGCAATGTTGCGGGCGAGCGCCGCAATCTCTTCGTCGGCAGCCTGCATAACGCCCACGTTGGTCAAGCCGTTGCAGATAGCGACGGCGGTGCTAACCTTGCGCTCCAGGATGCGGCGGAAATGAGTCCGCAGCTTCTTGTTTCGGCTGAGAATATTATCGAGATCGCGATAGAGGAAGCGGTATTCCCAGATGCTCTCGAACACCAGGTGCANNTGGAACAACAACCCGATGATCTCGTCCTTGCTGCGAAAGTGGTAATACAAATTACCGGGGCTAATGTCCATTTCATCGGCAATATGGTTGGTGGTGACACGCGGTTCACCCTGTTCATTGAACAGTTGCAGGCTGGTTTGCAAGATGCGGTCGCGGGTTTTCATAGCGGGCGCAAGTCCATGCGGGAGAATGAAGTCGAGATTCAAACCGGGGTCTTTTTTTAATTGTGGGCGGTTTCGGGCTATTGTCCAATGAACCGGTTCGACCGGGATAACGAAAAATGAGGAGAGCAGTATGGAAAAAATCTGGTTGCGCGAATATCCACCGGGCGTACCGGCTGAAATTGACCTGAGCGAATTCGCTTCGATCAAGGATATTCTGGAAAAGAGTTGCCTGCGCTTTGCTGATCTGCCGGCTTATTCCAACATGGGCGTCAGCTTGCGCTATCGGGATATTGATCGGCTCAGCCGCGATTTTGGCGCTTATCTGCAAGGGTTGGGGCTGAGCAAGGGTGAACGGGTCGCCCTGATGATGCCCAATATTTTGCAGTATCCCGTCGCCCTGTTCGGCGTGCTGCGCGCCGGTTTGATTGCGGTGAACGTCAATCCGCTCTACACCCCGCGTGAGCTGGAGCATCAACTCAAGGATTCCGGCGCATCCGCCATTGTCATCCTCGAAAATTTCGCCCGCACCTTGCAGGAAGTCATGGATCAGACGGCGGTAAAGACCGTGATCACCACGCAACTGGGCGATTTATTCCCGTTTCCCAAGCGCCCGCTGATCAATTTCGTAGTGAAGCGGATCAAGAAGCTGGTGCCGGACTGGAGCCTCCCCGGCGCGGTTCCATTTCGTCAAGTGCTGAGCGCCGGCGCGGCGCGTCCCCTGGCCGATGTGCCGTTGAACCATGACGACATCGCGTTTCTGCAATACACCGGCGGCACCACCGGCGTCTCCAAGGGCGCGATGCTGACCCACGGCAATATGGTGGCCAACTTGCAACAGGCGTCGGCGTGGTTGAGTCCGTTTTCCCGGCCTGCCGAGGACACCATCATTACCGCCCTGCCGCTTTATCACATCTTTTCGCTGACCGCCAACTGCCTGACCTTTATGAAAGTCGGCGGTCACAATATCCTGATTACCAACCCCCGCGATATGCCCGGCTTTGTCAAGGAATTGGGCAAAATCAGGTTCACCATCATCACCGGGGTTAATACGCTGTTTAATGGACTATTGCACACGCCGGGTTTTGATCGACTGGATTTCAGCGCGCTCAAAATCAGTCTGGGCGGCGGCATGGCGGTACAGCGGGCGGTGGCGGAACGCTGGAAAAACGTGACCGGAACTCCATTGATTGAAGCCTATGGCCTGACCGAAACCTCACCGGCGGCGTGTATTAACCCACTGACGATTAACGAATACAACGGCAGCATCGGTCTGCCGATTCCGTCGACTGAACTCTCGATCCGCGATGACGAAGATCGGGAATTGGGCATTGGGGAGATGGGAGAAATCTGTATTCGCGGGCCGCAGGTGATGCGCGGTTACTGGAACCGACCGGAAGAGACGGCCCAAATCATCAGCCGTGACGGTTATTTGCGCACCGGAGACATCGGCATCATGGACGAGCGGGGTTATACCCGGATCGTGGATCGCAAGAAGGATTTGATCCTGGTGTCCGGCTTCAATGTCTACCCCAACGAAATCGAGGATGTGGTGGTTCTGCATCCGGGCGTGCTGGAAGCAGCGGCAGTAGGGGTGCCGGACGAAAAATCGGGCGAGGCGGTCAAGCTGGTCGTGGTGCGTAAAGATCCGGCGTTGACCGCCGAGGCGCTGATTGAGCATTGCCGCCAGCATCTGACCGGCTACAAAGTGCCGCGCCGGATTGAGTTCCGCACCGAGTTGCCTAAAACCAACGTCGGTAAAATCCTGCGCCGATTGTTGCGTGATGGATAGCAAATCAAGCGTGGGGTGTTCAGATCGGGCGGAATGAAGCAGCGCAGGTCGGGTATGGATGCCCGACCTAGTTGGCTACTGGGTGGAATCACTAATCAGTAATTTTAAATCTCCCGCTTTTTATTAATTCGATGCTGTTGTAATCGGCTTCGGATCCTTATCAAAGTCATGTTTATCGATTTCATACCGGTCAAAAATTGATAGCCAAGGTTCGTGATTCATATTGGCAACCTGTAGTTAATAATCAATAATTCATTGATCTTACCGCGTTTTTCTGCACTGCAATTAATTATTCTTTTTGCATATACCCGATGCAATTTATAACCATCGTAAAGCTTTTCAAAAAAATCATCGTTGGGATTCTCATTTTTTGGATCTGAATTGCTCAACATGAGTTTAGATCGCTTTTGCGTATCCAGCTTATTAAAAAACCGGGATAGTTTAATTTGTTCAATATCCGTGAATTCAAAACCTGTGTATGTAGTAAAGCTGGCGGTTTTACTAATTGGCCGGTAGGGTGGATCAAAATAAATAAAGGTTTTTTCATTTGCCAAATCAAAGCAATTTTCGTAGTTGGAAAGTTCAATTCTGGTATTCTGCAATACTTCAGAAACCGCCAGTATATTATTTTTATCCCATATATTGGGCTTTTTATACCCACCAAAAGGAACATTAAACTCGCCCCTGGAATTCAAACGAAACAAGCCATTAAAACAGGTTTTATTCAAAAAGATGAATTGCGCCGCTCTGGGTATCCAGTTTTCTGAAAAAATCGTATGGTTTATTTCAAAGCGCTGGGCGTTAAAATGATCTCTTATTGACAAAAACAGGTTCTTCCGATCCTGTTCATCTGCATGATCATAGTCGGATTGATGTTTCTGCAAAATTTCCAACAAAAAATCCGGCTTTCTTTGAATAACTCTATACGTCAGGATTAAATCCTTGTTAACGTCATAAATATAAGAATGCTGGATATTGTATTTCTGCATGATTTCAAAAAAAACGGCACCGCCGCCTACAAAAGGCTCGATATAGTTCTCGATAATTCCTCCCGACAAATCATCGGGATAATACTTTTCAAACTGACAAAGTAATTGGCTTTTTCCACCCGCCCATTTCAAAAAAGGTTTTGCTTTGGTTTTCAACACATTTTTACCCTGTTGACTCCAAAAAATTGAAAGATCATGCAACCGGACGCGCAGTAGAAATCGCTTCGACCCGCACCCGCGCCGTTATCCCGCACAACAGGACATAGGAGATCGTGCCGGCGGCCTGGGCGATACGCTCCACCGGCAAGCCCTCGCCCCACAACACCACGGGATCGCCGATTTGGGCTGCGGGATGCTGGCGCAAATCCAGCGTAATCATGTCCATAGATACCCGCCCGATCAGCGCCGCTTCGCGCCCATTGACCAAAACCGGCGTCCCGGACGGCGCATGGCGCGGATAACCATCGCCGTAACCAATTGCCGCCACTCCCACATCCATATCTTCCGGGCAAATCCAGGTTCCGCCATAGCCCACGGCTTCACCCTGACGCAGCCGATTGATGGCAATCAGGCGCGTACTCAGCGTCATCACCGGGCGTAAATTCTCATCGGCAGCCCGGCTATCCACAAACGGCGAAGCGCCATACAGCATGATGCCGGGCCGCACCCAGTCGAAGTGGGCCTGCGGCCAGCCAAGAATGCCGGCGGAATTCGCCAATGAACGCTCGCCAGGCAATCCGGCAGTCGCCGCATTGAAGGTTTGAAGCTGCTGGAGGGTGGCGGCGCAATCGCGCTCGTCGGCCCGCGCCAGATGACTCATCAGGCCCATCTCCGGCACGACCGCCGGGCAGTTGCGCAACCGCCGATAAATCGCCGCTACCGTTTCCGGTTGCAACCCCAGGCGGTGCATTCCGCTATCCACTTTCAGCCAGACCCGCAGCGGATATTCCAACCGGGCGCGTTCCAGCATCAAAACCTGTTCGGGATGGTGGACAGTGATCGCCAGACCGTGGCGGGCGCATAGCGGTAACTCCGACGCTTCAAACACACCTTCCAACAGCAGGATCGGACGATCAACGCCAGCCTCGCGCAGAGTCAGCGCCTCTTCAATGCAGGCCACGGCAAAGGCGTCAGCGTCCAGGGTGCGGGCCACTCGCAATAGCCCGTGGCCGTAGCCTTCCGCTTTAACGGCGGTCGCCACCCGTCGGCCCGGAGCGGCTGCCCGCACCCGCCGGAGATTGTGAACCAGCGCCCCCAGATCGAGACGCACCGTGGTTGCTCGACTCATAACCGGAACCTGATGGGTGGAATTCGGGGATATAGCTCTCGAAGCGGGTGTACTGCCCCATGAAGGTCAGCGGAACCATTCCAATGGGGCCGTTGCGCTGCTTGCTGATGATAATTTCGGCTTTGCCCTTGTCGGGACTGTCCGGGTTATAGACTTCATCGCGGTAGATGAAACAAATCAGATCGGCGTCCTGNNATTCCCGCAAGTCCGACATGATCGGTCGCTTATCGCCGCGCTGTTCCAAGGTGCGGTTGAGCTGCGACAGCGCCAGCACCGGCACGGACAGTTCCTTGGCCAGGGCTTTGAGCGAGCGGGAAATCTCCGAAACCTGGGTGGTGCGGTTCTCCTTCGTGCCCGGCACCTCCATCAACTGGAGATAATCCACCACGATCAGCCCCAACTGTCCTTCCTGCCGATGCAGACGCCGCGCCCGCGCCCGCAACTCGTTGGGACTCAGGCTGGAACTGTCATCAATAAACAGGCGGGCCTCGGACAGCAGGGTGACGGTCGAGGTCAGCCGATCCCAGTCCTGGTCTTCCAGCCGCCCGGTGCGCACCCGATGCTGATCGATCCGCCCCAGCGACGACACCAGCCGCATGATCAGGCTTTCCCCCGGCATTTCCATGCTGAACACCGCCACCGGGCATTTCACCTGAATGGCCGCATATTCAACGATATTCATGGCCAGACTGGTTTTGCCCATGGATGGCCGCCCGGCAATCACGATCAGATCGCCGCGCTGCAAACCGGCGGTCTTCTCATCGAAATCGGCCCAGCCGGTAGGAATGCCCGTAATGGGATTATCGCGCTGGAACAGGATATCAATCCGCTCCACGGTGCGCGCCAGCAGATCCTTGATGTTGGTGAAACCCTGCTGGATGCGGGAACCCCGCTCGGCAATAGCAAACACCTGCTTCTCGGCGTCGTCCAGCAGTTCCCGGCTATCGCGGCCTTTGGGATCGTAGGCGCTGTCGGCAATTTCGGTGGCGGTGCGGATCAGTTCGCGACGAATCGCCCGCTCGCGGATGATGTCGGCATAGGCGCGCACATTGGCGGCGCTCGGCGTGTCCCGCGCCAGCACCCCCAGATAAGCGAAACCTCCCGCATCGTCCAGTTGTTTGTTGTTCTCCAACCATTCGGCCAGAGTTAACAGATCAAACGGCTTGCTGTTCTCAGCCAGCCGACGAACTGCACGAAAGATCAGCCGGTGATCACTGCGGTAGAAATCGCTCTCGTCCAGGCAGTCGGCCACCTGATCCCAAGTGGCGTTGTCCAGCATCAGACCGCCCAGCACCGCCTGCTCGGCTTCGAGCGAGTGCGGCGGCACCCGCAGGATCTCGGCGGCGGCGTCCTTGCGGTAGGGAAACGGAGAAACGGGCTGCATGACGGAACTCTCGGAAGGAATACCGGTGATCCGCCGCCCGCCGCGATCATTCGGCGGCACGGCCACGAAACTCCCGCGAAGGGGCGATAACCCGTCCAGTGGCTTGACCACGGTCGGGCAACGCGCACGGGGATGGCTTCAGTGTAGTCGAGTCGCCCCCGGCGCGAGTGCAGCAGTAGCGGCTTTAGGCCTCGGCAATGACATTGACCCGGATCTGGGTCTTGATTTCATTGTGCAGGTGCAAATCCACATCATACTCGCCAATCTGGCGGATCGGCCCGGTCGCCAGCCGCACTTCATGTTTTTGCAACTCGATGCCCGCAGCGGACACTGCGTTAGCGATGTCGACGGCGCCCACCGAGCCGAACAACCGGCCCTCACTGCCCGTTTTCACTGACAGGGTCACGATCAACTCGGCCAGTTGCTCGGCGCGGGCTTTGGACGTAGCCAGCGCCGCAGCGGCGCTCCGTTCCAGTTCGGCGCGGCGCGCCTCGAAGCGGGCGACGCTGGCCGAAGTTGCCAGCGTTGCCTTGCCCTTCGGGATCAAAAAATTGCGGGCATAACCCGGCTTCACTTTAACCCGGTCGCCCAGGATGCCCAGATTGGCGACTTTTTCCAGCAGAATAATTTCCATTGTCGGACTCCAAAATTCGATTCGATACGTCAATGCGGAATTCAGCGCTTGCTCAAGCGTGGCTGGATACGGTTGCGGAAGTCGGCCCAGGCGTCGGCGACGCCCAGCGCCATCACCAATTGCGACAGCAACGGAATCAGCAACAGGTAAAACAGCAGCAGCCAGGCCGGCGAAAGCTGCCACTTGAACGCTACGGCATGAACCAGGGCAACGCCTTGCAAGGTGTACAGCGTACCCAGCACCAGCATGAAATTGATCAACAGCGGCCAGCCGGATAACACCGCTGCGCCGAATAACGCCAGCGCCAGCGTCGCCAGTGGCCGACCCAGGCGCAACTGGTGAAACTCGGGCCGGAAGCCGGCGGGGTTGAACAGCGCGGCCTGCTGCCAGCGGCCCAGGATCAGCGCCAGCAGCGCCAACAGCAGCGCAGCGCTGACCGCCTGCCCCGGCAGAAACGGCGCCCATTCCTTCAGCAACGTCAGCAATTGCTCCAGCATGGCCCGATCCGCTGCCTGCCCCATGGCTGCCAGTGCGGCCAGTTCCTGTTCCCACCGGCTGAGTACATTGAGCCACCAGATCGCCGGATCGCCCAGCGCCGCATAGAAACCGGCCACGCCCAGCAAACCCAGCAACGCCGCCGCCTGAAAGGTCCGGGACAGCGACACCGTAGCGCGCAGCACCAGCGCCAGCAGCCAGAGCGGCAGCCAGCCGATGGGCAATACTTCCAGCATCGGCCACGGCGTACCCTGCGCAAACCCGGCCAGACCGACGGCGACTGGCCCGGCCAGCGCCATCAGCAATGCGCCCTCGACCGCGCCCCGCCGCAATGTCACCAGCGCCACTGCCGCGCCCGACACGATCAGGAACGGCGGAAACAGCCAGAACAGCGTCGCCGCGACCGCCGCAACCAGAACGGCGGAGGCGCGACCACGCATCACGAAGACGGCCAGCGCTTTCATGCCGAATTCACGCCAGGTCTGGCGAACCGCGCCGCTAACCGGATCAATGCCGGTCGCAATACGGCAGCAGGGCCAAAAAGCGGGCGCGCTTGATCGCGACCGACAATTGCCGCTGGTAACGGGCTTTGGTCCCGGTGATGCGGCACGGCACGATCTTGCCGGTCTCGGTGATATAGTTTTTCAGGACCGCGATGTCCTTGTAATCAATTTCCTTGACGCCTTCAGCAGTGAAACGGCAGAACTTTTTACGACGGAAAAAACGGGACATGATGGTTGACCCCTAGGATGATTCAGATGATTCAGGTGGTTTAGCATTAAGAATGTCAATGTGGACGGCGTGCAGCACCAATCGGTATTCGCCTTCGCGGGAATTGGCGCGGCTGATAAAACCTCGTACCCGGACTGGAGCGCCCTGCGGCAACCGACCCACTGCGCGGGCGAATCCTTCGCCGCAGGCCATGACCGGAATCCGGCAGCGCGCCTCGCGGGCAATGCCGGCTTCGATCTGCCCGGAATGGTGTTCCAGCAGAAAGCGGCTGATCGTCACTCCAGACGGCGAAGTGCGTGTCTCGCACGATTCCGCCAGTTGACCGGCAATGAGCAAGCAGTTGTCAGCGGATGGCGCGGGCGGCATGGAACCGGCTCAGACGATTTCGTCGTCAGCCTCAATTTCGTCGTCGGCAGGCTCGCGACCGCCGCGACTGCTGCGAGTATCACGGTCGTCATGGTCGTCGCGGTCGTCGCGGTCGTCACGGGTATCCCGTTCGTCGCGGGACCTGATCAGGGGTGAAGGCTCGGTCTCAGGGCCGTCCCGCTGGATGACCAGGTTGCGGATGACGGCATCGTTAAAACGGAACGCGCTCTGCATCTCATCCAGCACCGTCTGGCTGCACTCGACGTTCATCAGCACATAGTGCGCTTTGTGAATCTTGTTGATCGGGTAGGCCAACTGCCGCCGACCCCAGTCCTCCAGACGATGGACCTTGCCGCCATCCTCTTCAATCATCACGCGATAGCGATCAACCATCGCCTGAACTTGGTCGCTCTGGTCGGGATGGACCAGAAACACGATTTCATAATGACGCATGCATGGCTCCCTACGGATACATGGGTAGCCTCCCGCATGAGCGGTGAGGCAAGGAGTCACAGCCCGGTTTGGGCCGCAAGGGGTAGGCATTCTAGGGGGAAAGCGCCGGGGGCACAATGCCGGATGGCGCGGCGAGCAATCTGGCAGGCGCTTACCGCCTGTTTTCATAGTGAGCTAAACTGCCGCGATGGCCCCGCCTTGACCGCCCGGTTTGGCAATCCTCCGCGATCAACGATAATGGTTCAACGCGCCGGAAACCCGCCGTCGCAAACAACCATGATCCCGTGCCATGAAAGAATTTATCCTCGGCGGCGCCCGCTCCGGCAAAAGCGCCTTTGCCCAGCAACGGGCGCAGGCCAACGGCCTGCGCGTAATCTACCTCGCCACCGCCGAAGCCGACGACGCGGAGATGGTCGTGCGCATTGCCCGCCACCGCGCCGAGCGTCCCGCTGACTGGGGCCTGGTGGAAGAGCCGCTGGCGCTGGCCGCCGCCTTGCAGGCGCATGCCGCTCCCGACTGCTGCCTGCTGGTAGACTGCCTGACCCTGTGGCTCAGCAATCTGCTGGCTGTCGGCGACGAGCGGCTATCGGCGGAAATCAATGCCCTGGTGGACATCATCCCGGCGCTGCCCGGCCACCTCTTATTGGTCAGTAACGAAGTGGGTCAGGGCATCGTTCCCGCCAACCCGCTGGCCCGCCGTTTTCGCGATGAAGCCGGCTGGCTGCATCAGGCCGTCGCCCGCCGCTGCGACCGGGTCACTTTCGTGATCGCCGGTCTACCCCTCACCCTCAAGGACTGCTCCGCATGAGCCATCACTGGTTTGACTCGCCCATTGCCGCCCCCGACGCTGCTGTAGAAGCCGCCGCCCGCGAGCGGCAGGCGCAACTGACGAAGCCGCCCGGCGCGCTGGGCCGCCTGGAAGAACTCGGCATTACCCTGGCGGCGATGCAGGGCACCCAGCGCCCCCGTGTCGACAAACTCTGGATCACGGTGTTCGCCAGCGATCACGGTGTCGTCGCCGAGGGCGTTTCCGCCTTCCCGCAGGTGGTGACTGCCGAGATGGTGCGCAACTTTGCCCGGGGCGGCGCTGCGATCAGCGTATTGGCTCGTGAATGGAACGCACGGCTGGACGTGGTGAATGTCGGCACGGTGCAGCCGCTGGGAGACCTGCCGGGCGTGCTGGATGCGCGGGTTGGCCCCGGCGCCGCCAACTTTGTTCACGGGCCGGCCATGACGGTCGAACAATTGCACGAGGCGCTGATCGCCGGCCATGATGCCGCCGAACGCGCCGCGATTGACGGCGCCCAGGTGTTCATCGGCGGCGAGATGGGTATCGGCAACACCACCAGCGCCGCCGCCGTCATCTGTTCGCTGCTCGGCCTGCCCGCTGCGCAATTGGCCGGCCCCGGCGCTGGTCTGGATGCCGCCGGCGTCGTGCATAAGGGACTGGTTATCGAGCGGGCGCTGGCCCGTCACCGCGACCCGCGCCCGCTGATCGCGCTGCAACGGCTGGGCGGCTTCGAGATTGCCGCGCTGACGGGCGCTTATCTGCGTTGCGGCCAACTGGGCCTGCCGGCGCTGGTGGACGGCTTCATTACCACAGCGGCGGCGCTGGCGGCGGTGCGGTTGCGACCGGAGCTGGCGGCCTGGCTGTTCTATGCGCACTGCTCCGCCGAACCCGGCCATCGCCAAGTGCTGGAGGCGCTGGCGGCAAAACCGCTGCTCGATTTGGGGATGCGGCTGGGTGAAGGCAGCGGCGCGGCGGTGGCGGCGCCGATTCTGCGCGCCGCCGCCGCCCTGCNNGACGATCCGCTGAGTTCGCTCGGCTGGGAGCAGTTGCGAATGGCCGTCGGCGATTACCGTGACTGGCAGGCCATCGTCAGTTCGCCGCTGATCCGTTGCGCCGCCTTTGCCAGGGAACTGGCGGAGCGGCTGGATCGACCGCTGGAGATCGCGCCTGATTTCCGCGAGTTGAATTTCGGCGCGTGGGAAGGTCGCACCAGCGCCGAGGTATATGCCGCTGATCCGCTGGCGGTGGCGCAATTCTGGCGTGACCCGGTGGCGCACCCGATTCCGGGCGGTGAAGCGGTCAGCGAGTTTGACCGACGGGTCGGCGCAGCCTGGGAGGCGCTGCTGGAGCGTTATCGTGGACAGCATGTGCTGCTGGTCGCGCATGGCGGCACCATCCGCATGGTGCTGCGTCACGCGCTCGATCTGCCGCTGCGCAATATCTGGCGGTTCGAGGTGCCCTACGCCGCGCTCAGTCGGGTGCGGCGCTATCACGATCCGGATGCCCATCTGCAACTGGTGTTCGTCAACGGCCGCCTGGCATGATTCGCGCTTTCGCGCTGGCGCTGCAACTGCTGACCCGACTGCCGATACCATCCTCCGACGCCGCGCCGCGCCCCGAAGATCTGGGGCGGTCGGTGCTGTGGTTTCCAGTCGTCGGGCTGCTGATCGGCGCGCTGCTGGCCGGGCTGCACCTCGCGCTGGGGCGGATTGATTCCGGGGTGCCGGCGGCGCTGCTGCTGGCGGTTTGGGCGCTTGTTACGGGTGGCCTGCACCTGGACGGCCTAGCCGATAGCGCCGATGCCTGGATCGGCGGGCAGGGCGACCGCGACCGCACCCTGATGATCATGAAGGACCCGCGCAGCGGTCCGATTGCGATTATCGCCATCGTGCTGGTGCTGCTCAACAAATTCGCTGCCTTGCAGATGTTGTTGGTCGGCGATGCCTGTATCGCTTTGCTCTTGGCGCCGGTGTTGGGCCGCACGGTCATCGTTCTGCTGTTGATCACCACGCCTTATGTGCGTCCCGGCGGCTTGGGCGCTCCCTATGCGAACGCTTTACCCCGGTTGAGTTGCGGCCTGCTGACGCTGCTGATTGCTGTTTTAACTATTGCGCTATTGAAAGGGCAGGGCATTATCCTGATCGCGATGCTGGGGCTTGGGTTTATTGGTCTGCGCCACGGTTTAATCGCACGGCTGGGCGGCGCGACGGGCGATACGTTGGGCGCGGCCTGCGAATTGGCTGAAACCGCTGCACTGATCACGCTGGCGGTAATGGCGGGTTAAAGCTGCAACAGTACGATCAACGGTAATAAACCAAACGGTTTTCTCCAATGGAAGAATCTGGAAGCCCTAAAACCATCTGATTTTGAGTGTGTTCTATCCGCCCATAACCGATCCTGGTGGAGGGTTCGTAGTTCGTGATCAATACCTCTCTATTCAATACACGCGAATTATCATCTTTTTTGATTCGCATACCCGATGCCGACTGCACGGAGACAACAAAAAAATTATGAAATAAATCGCGTATTTCTGGAATGTCATAGGAAGAGAGCATCCATTTACATTTTGTCTTGCTTAAACGTTCGGCTAATTCATGATGTTCTTCCCAGGAACGCATATTATGTGCATAGTTACAGCCATTTTCAGGATAAGGTGGATCAAGATAAATCACGGTATTGGCGCGATCATATCTTTCGATACACTCACGCCAATCCAGGTTTTCTATAATCACGGTACGTAATCTTTCATAAATCGGCAACATGCGTTCGCGCAAAGTTTTTAATGCTCCGATCAGACGGTTGCCGTGCCCGCCGTCGGTAATGCTGGTGGCAAAGCGTGGATAGTTCAACTCACCGCCCCAGCCCGCCATAATCAGATAATAGAACCGATGTGCGCGCTCAATATCAGAAAGTTCGCGAGCGTTTAATGCAGCCAATCGTTGGAATTCAGCACGAGAAACCAGTTCCCATTCAAACGAAGCCAGGAGTTTTTCTGGACTCGATTTTAGAACGCGAAAAAAGGTAATTAGATCCTGATCGATATCATTCAAAACCTCAACTTGACTTGGAGTCTTGCCAAACAACACCCAAGCGGCCCCGGCAAATGGCTCTACATAACAGGTATGCTCAGGTAACAAATCAATGATCGGCTTACGCAGACGGGATTTTCCGCCTACCCATTTCAAAGGGCTGTTGAGCATTTTAAGGGTATCTGGCTTGGTCATTTCGAGTCTCTAACAA